>CAYLRJ010000133.1:0-8984 GCA_964386185.1 uncultured Anaerolineaceae bacterium | reverse complement strand
ACCAAGGCGGCCACGGGGTCGTGCAGTGCGCCCGCGTAATCGAGGCGGTTGAGGTTCACGGCAAAGAAGTCTGCGGCTTTGCCTGGGGCGAGTTGGCCGATGTCGTCCCGGCCCAACACCCGTGCGCCGCCGCGGGTGGCCATCTCCAGCGCCTGGCGGGCGGTGAGGAGCGGCGGGGCATCCGAGCCGCTGCGCGAAAAGCCCAGCACGCCCGACCGCACCCGCCCCAGCAGCATGGCCAGCCGCGTTTCTTCCAACAGATGCGAGCCATCGTTGCTTGCAGAGCCATCCACGCCCAAGCCCACGGGCACACCCGCCATCAGCATTTCGTAAATCGGCGCAATGCCCGAGCCCAAACGCATGTTGGAAGCCGGGCAGTGGGCCACGCCCACGCCGTGTTGGGCGTAGAGGTCAATCTCTGCTTCGTTGACATGGATGCTGTGCGCAAACCAGACGTCGGGGCCAATCCAGCCGAGTTCTTCCATATAGGCCACCGGCCGTTTGCCGAATTTTTCCAGACAAAAGGCCTCTTCGTCTTCGGTTTCGGCCAGGTGGGTGTGCAAACGCACGCCATATTCCCGCGCCAGTTTGGCGCTTTCGCGCATCAAATCGGCTGTGACGCTAAACGGCGAACACGGCGCAAGCACAATTTGCAAAGCCGAGCCTGGGCTGGGGTCGTGGTATTGTTCGATGAGGCGCTGGGAGTCTTTGAGGATGAAGTCTTCCTCTTCCACCACGCTATCGGGCGGCAGGCCGCCTTTGCTTTCCCCCAGGCTCATCGAGCCCCGCGAGGCGTGCAGCCGCAGGCCCACTTCCTGCGCGGCTTCGATTTCGTCATCCAAGCGCGCCCCGTTGGGGTAGAGATACCAGTGGTCGAACGCGGTGGTGCAGCCCGAAAGGGCCAGTTCGGCCAGCGCGGTTTGGGTGGCAATGCGGAATTCGGGCGGTGTAATGCGCGCCCAAATGGGGTAAAGGGTGGTCAACCACTGGAAGAGGTTGGCATCCTGCGCTGCCGGGATGACGCGGGTCAGGGTTTGGTAAAAATGGTGGTGGGTGTTGATGAGACCAGGCAGCACAATGTGGCCGCTGAGGTCAAGGATTTCGTCCGCGGTCGAGGGCAATTCGGCGGTAGGGCCTACTTGTTCGATAAAGCCGTCACGGATGAACATCCCGCCGTTGGGAATTTCCCGCCGGTCGTCGTCCATCGTGACCAGGATTTCAGCGTTGCGGATGAGCAGAGTGGACATAGGGCATCCAAATCATCGAAAGCGAGGGGGTGAGCATCACAAAGCGACCCGAACGGCACGACGATTTTCCGGAGCATCCCTCAGATACGGCTGTTGGGCTCCTTTAGCCTTCTATTGTACCGCAAAATCATCGCTGGCGTGGTATGATTAATCTCGCGTTCGGGCCAACACGAGGTTGCCAAGCCTCATCTCTCATGCCCGTCGCTCCATACTGACGCATCTGTGGCAGGGGATTGCTCTCCGGCCACGTTTCTTTTGCCAGCAGTTCGTGTGCACATCTTCTCGCCCTGGCATTGCGGAGGCTCTATGCTTTCTTTCTACACCGACTTACCCAATCACTTCAGCCTGCCACGGCGCATCAACCGCCTGGGTGAACTGGCCTACAACCTTTGGTGGACCTGGCACCCACGCGCGCAGCGCCTCTACCGTCACATTGACGCGTCGCTGTGGGAAGCCACCTATCACAACCCGGTGCGCTTTCTCAAACAAGTGCCCCGCGCCCGCCTCAACGCGGTGGCCGCCGACAAACACTTCCTCAGCCGCTATGACGCGGTGATGAACGATTTCGACCGCTACCTGCAGACTTCCGAGACCTGGTTTCGCCGCGAATACCCCCACCTCAAAGGCACCATTGCCTATTTTTCCACCGAATTTGGCCTGCACGAAACCCTGCCCATCTACGCGGGCGGCCTCGGTGTGCTCTCGGGCGACCACCTCAAAGAAGCCAGCGACCTGGGGCTGCCGCTGGTCGCGGTGGGCTTTTTCTACACCCACGGCTATTTCACCCAACGCCTGAGCGACGACGGCTGGCAAGAAGCCCTGCCGGTAGACCTGAACTACGACGACTTGCCCATCATCCCCCTCTTCGACCAGGAAGGCGCGCCCCTCACCGTGAGCGTCGCCCTGCCCGACCGCGACGTGCAGGTGCGGCTGTGGACAATCCAAGTCGGGCGGGTGCCGCTGATTTTGCTGGATGCCGATGTCGAAGGCAACACCCCCGAAGACCGTCAGCTCACCGCCCGCCTCTATAGCAGCGAGCTGGATTTGCGCATCTCGCAGGAAATCATCTTGGGCATCGGCGGCGTGCGGGCGCTGCGCAAACTGGGCTGCGCGCCCACCGTGTGGCACATGAACGAAGGCCACTCGGCCTTCATGACCCTGGAACGCATCCGCGAGCGCGTCGCCCAGGGCGAGCCCTTCGAACAAGCCGCCCGCGCAGTCGCTCGCAGCAGCGTTTTCACCACCCACACCCCGGTGCCCGCGGGCAACGACGAATTCCCCACCTGGCTGGTGGAACGCTACTTCGCCCGCCTCTGGCCCGAGCTCGGCCTGACCCGTGACCAATTCCTCGATTTGGCCCGCCGCGAACACACGTGGGGCGAAACCTTCTCCATGCCCATCCTCGCGCTGCGCCTGGCCGAATACCGCAACGGCGTCTCCGAACTGCACGGCCAAGTCGCCCGCAAAATGTGGCACTTCCTCTGGCCCGACCGCAAAGAAGACGAAGTGCCCATCACCCACATCACCAACGGCGTACATGTGGATACCTGGCTGGCCCGACGGCTGGGCCTGCTCTTCGACCGCTACCTGGGCGCAGATTGGCGGGAACACCTCGACGACCCCGAAATCTGGGAACAGGTGGACCGCATCCCCGACGGCGAACTGTGGGCCGTGCGCCGCCATCTGAAGCGCAAACTGGTGGCCTACCTGCGGGAACGCGCCCGCAAAATGTGGCTGGAACTGCGCGTCCACCCGGTGCAGGTGGTGGCCTCGGGCGTGCTGCTCGACCCCTACGCGCTCACCATCGGCTTCGCCCGCCGCTTCGCGACGTACAAACGCGCCAACCTGGTGTTGAGCGACTTCGAGCGCCTGCTCAGCCTGCTCAACCGCCCCAACATGCCGGTGCAAATTATCTTCGCGGGCAAAGCCCACCCCGCCGACGAGCCGGGCAAACGGCTCATCCAAGAGGTGTATCGCAAAGTCAAACTGGCCGAAAACGGCGGGCGGCTGGTGTTCGTGGAAGATTACGACATGAACCTGGCCCGCTACTTGGTGCAAGGGGTGGATGTGTGGCTCAACACCCCACGCCGCCCCAACGAGGCTTCCGGCACGTCGGGCATGAAAGCCGCCATCAACGGCGTGCTCAACTTCTCGGTGCTCGATGGGTGGTGGCGGGAAGGCTACAACGGCCGCAACGGCTGGGCCATTGGCGACGAAACCACCTACCCCGACCCCGCCGCACAAGACGCCGCCGACGCCGAAAGCCTCTACACCGTGCTGGAAAACGAAATCATCCCCCTCTACTACAAACGCCGCGCCTCCGACGGCCTGCCAGTGGAATGGCTGGCCCGCGTGCGCGAATCCATCCGCACCATCACCCCCCAGTTTAGCACCCGCCGCATGGTCAAGGAATACATGCAAATGCTCTACCTCCCTGCCATGCAGCCTTCCTCACCATCTCAAGACCACTAACCCCCGCCTCGGAGTGCTCCCATGCCTTCCTCGCCCTGGCTGGCTGCGCTGCTCATCTTTCTCATGCGCCTCATCGGCATCACCTTAGACACCCTGCGCACCCTCTTGGTGATGCACGGGCACAAAGTTTGGGCCTGGTTGGCTGCTTTCGCCCAGGCCCTGCTCTTCGTGATGGCGCTGACCTGGGTCGTCACCGGCATGGACAACCCCATCGTCATCACCGGCTACGCGTTGGGCTTTGCCACCGGCGGGGTGGCGGGCATCGCCCTGGAACGCCGCTTGGGGCTGGGGCACATCCACCTTCGCATTGTCAGCCCCCGACGCGGCGCAGCCCTGGCCCAAGCCCTCCGGGAAGCCGGCTTTGGCTTCACCCAAGTCCCTGGCTCAGGACGCGATGGCACGGTGGACCTCATCAACTGCGGCGTCATCCAGCGCCAAGTGCCTAAAGTGCTGGAAATTGTAGAGCAAACCGACCCCGAGGCCTTTGTCACCGCTGAAGTCGTACGGCCGATGCGGCGGGGTATTTGGCGCGCCAGCATTGGAGGACGATCATGACCTGGCAACCTCTCACCTGGGCGGCCTTGGCGTCAGCCCTGCTCATCTTTGGCTTGCGCGTGGTGGATGTCTCGATTTCCACCGTTCGCATGCTGGCAATCATCCGCGGGCAAAAAGTGATGGCATGGTTTTTGGGCTTTTTCCAGGCCCTGGTGTTTGTGGTGGCCATCCGCCAGGTGTTTGCCAACTTAGACAACATTTGGAACATGGTCGGCTACGCGGCTGGCTTTGCCACCGGCACTGTGGTAGGCATGTGGCTGGAAGAGCGGCTGGCGATGGGCTATACCCACATGCGCATCATCAGCCCAGGGCGCGGCCACATCTTGGCCGAACGGCTGCGCGACGCGGGCTACGCGGTCACCGAAGTCGCTGGCCGAGGGCGCGATGGCACCGTCACCGTGCTCAACGTGACCGTGCCGCGCAAACAAGTGCCCACCGTGCGCCGCATCGTGACCGATTTCGACGCCAAAGCCTTCATCACCACCGAAGACGTCCGCCCCTTGCGACGGGGCTATTTCCGAGCGTAGGCACCATGTTTTCCTACCTGGCTCACGCTTCCCCCCTCCACCGCCTCAACCCCAGCATGAAATTGGCCGGCATCGCCATCGTGGCCTTGGGTGCCACCGCAGCCTTTGACCCCTTCATCCCAGCCATGCTGCTGCTGGCCCTCTGGCTGCTGGCCTGGTGGCTGGGGCGCATTCCTTTCAAACAAATGCTCCGTTGGAGCCTTCCCCTTTTGCTGCTTCCCCTCCCCATTGCCCTGTTCAACGCGCTCTATACCGACCTCAGCGCTTACGCCCATCCCCATATCCTATGGCAATGGGGCATCTGGACCCTCAGCCTCGAAGGCCTGGAAAGCGGCCTGGGCATTGGCTTGCGCGTGGCCGTGTTTATCGCGTCTTCCCTCCTCTTCATCGCAACCACCGACCCCACCGATTTCGCCCTGAGTTTGGTGCAAAACCTCAAAATTCCCGACCGGTTTGGGTATGGTGTTTTGGTTTCATACCGCTTTTTGCCCTTGCTCAAGCGAGAATTCGAAATCATCCGCATGGCGCATCGGGTTCGAGGGGTGGGCGAAAAATCTGGCCTTTGGGGGTGGTTCACTCGCCTTCGCCGGTATGCCATTCCGCTTTTGGCAGCGGCCGTGCGTAAATCCGAACGCACCGCCTTGGCTATGGACGCCAAAGCCTTTGGGGCCTTGCCGCAACGCACCTACTACCGCCAAATGACCATCCGCCGCGGCGATGTGCTCTTCGTGCTCGGCTTGGCGCTTTACACCGCGGTGGTTTATTGGGCAGCCTTTCACTTTGGTTGGGCTCATCTCCAATGGATCCCGACCTGAAGGCTCCAGCAGACGCCGCGCGGGAGGATACAAAAACGCCCCTTGGTTACAAGGGGCGTTGGCTTTTTGGGGTTAGCCTTTGAGCAGTTGCTCCAGGGCTTTCAAATCCACCCGGGAGGTCAAATCCAAACTCAGGGGCGTCACCGAAACCACTTTGTCAACCCGCACCGCGTAGACATCGCTCTGGGGGTCAAAAGTCTCTGGCGGGTCGCCCGGCGCATACCCCACCATGCCAGGCTGATGCCAATCCGATCGCTGCGGCGGCACGGGGCGATAATAGCGCTTCCGCGAGAGCCGCGTCACGCGCCAGGCCGTGTCAGGGCCAGCCTGCCACGGCACGTCCACCTTCAAGACGTACACATCTTCGGGCAAGGGCACAGTGAGGATGCGCTCGGCAAAATAGCGGGTAAAATGTGCCGCTGCGCTGAAGTCAACGTCGGTCGAATACGAGAAGTGGTAATCTTTGGGGGTCTCCAAGGAAACGGCCAGCGCGGGGATACCCAAAGCCGCGCCTTCCAAGGCCGCCCCCACGGTGCCCGAAATCGTAACGCCGGTGGCCAAATTTTCGCCGTAGTTGATGCCCGAAACCACCAAATCGGGGCGGCGGGGCATGACTTCCAACACGCCGTGTTGCACAGCCTGGGCTGGGGTGCCCCCCACGGCATACACCTTCCACGGCTTGCCGTGGACCACGATGGTTTCTTCGGTGATGATGCCATCGGAGGTGGAGGGTAGGCTGCGCCCTGCGCCCGAAGATTGCTCGCGCGGGGCAACGACCGTCACCCACCCCAAAGCGGAAAGCGCCTCAGCCGCCGCCCACAAACCAGGCGAGCGAATGCCATCGTCGTTGGTCAACAAAATTTGCAGCATGGGTTCACTCCCGTCGAGCAGCGAGATAATTCGACCACGCGGCCAAGCCACGGGCAATTTGCCAAATTACCCATCTGGGCACCGCGTGACGCGCCAGCCGATACCCCACCCACGCCACCGCCCAGCGCAAGAGCAAATAACGGCCCAGGGGCGAAAGCAACACCCGCGGCCGATAATCCCGAAAGCGGAAGTCACGGCGCCGAAAGGCCCTCACGATGACCTGGGCGGCAACCTCGCCATAGGCCAAGGCCGGGCCGATGCCTTCCCCAAACAAGGGGTCGGCGCCCGCAGCATCGCCGACCAAGAGCAACCCCGGCCTGGCAATGCGCTGGAAGGGGCTAAAAAGGTGCAAAGGGTGGCCCGCAGGCGCGGGCAAATCGGGGAAGCACGCCCGCAAAAGGGGAAGCAAGCGTGGTTTCGGAGCCCGCCGCGCGACGCGGGCATCGTAAACGCCACGATTGCAGTGAGAACGGCCCGCAATTTGGGTGGGGAAAGTCCACAAATAGCCTTGCAGGCCCCGCGGCAAGGCCGAGAAATCAAAAATGGCGGTTTTGGCTTCGGCCAAAGCGCCATCGGAAGGCGAGATGGCTTCCAGCAGGCGGGCAACAGCATGATGACGCCGCCGCGAAACAGCCCAATTGCGCGTGGTGCCCCGCGAACCATCGGCGCCCACCAGCACCTGCGCCTGCCAGAGGCCCTGGTCGGTCTCGGCTTCCCAAACGTGCCCGCGAGGGCGTACCCGGCGCACGGTCACACCTTCATGCAGCAAGACGCCCTGCCGCCGCGCTTCCGCCGCCAGATAAGCATCCAGCTCGGGGCGGTCAACCACCACAAAAATGCCCGCTGGATTGCGCAACGTCACCCTTGCAAGGTCGGTGCGAAAATGGACGGTCTGCACCGGCACTTGGGGGAGCGGCAAAGGCCAAGGGAAGCCCAACCGCGCCAACGCCTCGCGCGCCAAAACGGTCAACCCACCACCACACAATTTGGGCCGCGGGTGATGGGCCTTTTCCAGCACATGCACCTGCAACGCGGGGGCCAAGCGCCGCAAGTGCATGGCGGTGCTCAAGCCGGCAGGTCCCCCACCGACGATGAGCACGTCGCAAACTGAGATGCCTGCGGCCATAAAGCCTACCTTGTATTCTCCGCACGGCTAAGCCCAAAACAAACAGGAGCGGCTGTTTGGCCGCTCCTGTCAAGGCGCCCTCGGCGTGATTCGAACACGCGACCCCTTGCTCCGCAAGCAAGTGCTCTCTCCACTGAGCTACGAGGGCGTAAAGTTACACAGGCGGGGAGGGCGGGATTCGAACCCGCGGTGGAGGTTTTAGCCCCCACAACCGCTTAGCAGGCGGCCCCGATCGTCCAACTCCGGCACCTCCCCGAATGATGTGGGTGCGCTGCCGCCCCTGGGGAGGATAGGCTACCCTGGGGGCATCCCGCCTGTGGGTCAGGCGGAGGGAGAGGGATTCGAACCCCCGGTGGGACAGAGCCCACAGCGGTTTTCAAGACCGCCGCCTTCGTCCACTCGGCCATCCCTCCCGGAGCGGGGGGTATTTTACCACACCCCTCAAGGGGTGGCAAGAAAATATGACCCGCCGAAGCGGGTGAGAGCGGGCGACGGGATTCGAACCCGCGAATGGTAGCTTGGGAAGCTACTGCCTTACCACTTGGCGACGCCCGCAGCAGTAGCCAAGGGCGTTTTGCGGTGGCTACTGCTCCACCTTGCAGGTGCTCGCTGCGTCGAAGCTACTACCCCAAGTTTACCCTCAACGGACGGTTTTTTGCAAGGGTATTTGAAATGCTTTGTAATAACAATACAGCAAAAGTTTCAATGCCCTGGCGGGCATTTTTGCTTTTCGGACTAAAGAGCACCAGGCTCTACAACGGTGCCGTCTCCGGCTTCTACTGAGGACAAAATTTCCATTTCGCTAAGGTTGAGCATTTTTTCTCCATCCTGGGATAGGCAATATGGATACTCCCATTTAATTCTCAGGGTTTGACTTCAATTGGAAAAGTTTGACGATTGGTGTTGTTGACAGTCACAATAAGGCGCCCCGTGCCGGGCTTGGTTCTGGAACCAATAACCCATGTCCAATAGCAGTATCCTTCTTGATCGGCGTAGGTATTGCCAAGGCCCTTGGCAGTAGAACGCCTTCCGCTGGGCAGTATGTAAACAAGCGTACAGAGGTTTCCTGGCTTGGTGCGGATTTTCATCCACCCACTTCCTTTTGGGTGAACTGTGCGGCTATATCCGATGAGAAGAAAGCGATTGCCTAAGGTGTAAGGGTCGAGAGTGGGTGTTATTGTAGGTGTAAAGGTGGGTGTGATGGTAGGAGTTGGGGTTATTGTTGGGGACGGGGTGATTGATGGTGTAAGTGTGATAGTGGCCGTTGGTGTAATCGTTGGTGTTGCTGTGATGGTTGGGGTGAGTGTTATTGTGGCTGTTGGTGATGGTGAGGCGGTGGCGGAGGGGACAGGCGGGAGAGTAGGGGTGGGAG
>CAYLRJ010000132.1:0-25588 GCA_964386185.1 uncultured Anaerolineaceae bacterium | reverse complement strand
ATCATTGACCTGGGGCCGGAAGGCGGCGACCGCGGGGGCGAAGTTGTGGCCGAGGGCACGCCTGAGCAAATCTGCCAGGTGGAAGCCTCCTACACCGGCCGCTATTTGCGCGCGTATGTGCAAGAAAACCATCGGTGAGGCCACGCAAGGCCACAAAGGCTTCGCCGCCCGCCCGAGGGCGGGTTCCTGACAAACCCAATGCGCCGCCGGTCTCACTTGGGGCGCTATCCTCTCTCAAATAACAAAAGCGCGGCTTGGCGCCGCGCTTTTGCATTTGCCGGGGAAAGAGGGGTGGTTAGTGCCCACCACCTCGACCGTTGTGCCCGCGAGTATCGTCAGAGCCTGCACCGCTGCCGTATTGCGGGGTCGAAGGGGTGCAGTCCATCGTTCCGTTGTCCAAGGTGGTGCAGTTCTGATGGCTGTTGCGATAGGTGTATTGGTTCTGCGCCTGCGAGTGCTCCAAGAGGAATGCCACCTCTTCCTCGGTCAGCACGCCATCTTCCACGGCAGCCCAGAGGGCCTGTTCACGCAGGTCCTGCACCAAGGTCTGGATCTCGGTGGGGTCGTAGCCCAGCGACAGCAGAATATCGCCAATGGTTTCCCCGGCATCCAACCGAGACTGGATTTCCTCCACGGTCAAGCCGGTGAGGTCAGCCACCGCGGCTGCGGTGTAGTCGGCAATCACCTCAGAAGCGTTGATGTCCATGTTCAGGCTCAGCAGCCCGGTGCCGGCCTCATCCGGCGTCGCGGGCGGTTCCCAGGGGCGAGCAAAAGCGGTAGTGGCTGTTGCCCCCGTGGCCAACACCAGCACTAAAAGCGCCATAAAAACTTTTTTCATCATTGTCAACCTCCTCGTGTTGATGGTGGGACGCCTTCTCAAAGGCGTTTTTGACGAATTTGCGAAATGCAAACTTCATACAGTAAACGGAGGAAAACGCGTTTTGTTTCCCCTGCGAAAGTACTATCTCTAAACTGTAACGCAACAGCCACACTGCCATAAAAAGCAAAACCCCCGGCGATGGCCGGGGGGAAGTTTCCAAAAAGGGGAGCACTATTTGAGGGCTTCGATGAGGTTAATCATAAATTCGGCTTCTGCAGGGGTGACATTTTCCCACTTTTCAAACCCCAAACTCGCCAAGGCATCTTGCCCTTTGGGGGTCTCGTGCATGTGCAAAAGGGTTTCTCGGATGTTTTCTTTTTGGGCAGCCAAACGCGGCCCCACCAAAAAGGCGTGAAACAAATCGCCAATTTGGCTTTCGACCAACACTTTCAGTTGATCGCGGGTGAAGGAGCTGAGTTTCTCGAACCCTTCTTTGAGGAAGAAGGCCAAATCGGCTTCGTTTTGGATGAGCAATTTGGCTGCGATGGGGTAACTTTCAACCTGTTGAACGTGCAGGTTTTCTTTGTCCAGTTCTGCGGGCTCCAGCATCATCATCCCCAGCAGATACACGGCCGGGTCATTGGTCGCTGCCAAGCGCAGGCCGGGCTTGAGGTCATCCACGCTGTTATAGGGAGCATCGGCGCGGGTGACCACCACGGCCTCATCCACTTTGCCGTGGGGCCGGGCCAGCGCTTCGAAGCCCTTTTCCCGAATCAGCATGGCCGCGTCGTAGGGGTTGGCGTAAATCATATCCACCTGGTCTGCGCTAATGGCCCGCCGCTGGCTCTCAAAGTCATTGTAAAGTTCCAAGTGAATGTTCAAGCCTGTGGCTTTTTGCAACCAAGTGTTGAAAATGTACCACCCCGCAATGCGATTAGGCGGAAAATCGGGACTCACGGTCATTTGAAAGGTGGTCATGCCCCTTCCTCCTGTTCTTGGGCGAGCATTTCCGCGTAGCGCTTGAGGGCTTCTTCCATTTTTCGGCGCGAGGGCTTCCGCCGCACCGAAGTGTAGCCCACGATGTTGCCTTCTTTATCAAAATTGGGCATGACGGTGGCATAAACCAAGTAATAGCCGCCATCTTTCCGCAAGTTTTTGACATAGCCACGCCAGGTTTTGCCCGCTTGGATGGTTTCCCACATGTCACGAAACGCGGCTTTGGGCATGTCGGGGTGGCGCAAAATGTAGTGGGGCTGGCCGATGAGTTCTTCCCGCGTGTAGCCCGACATATCCACAAAGGCTTGGTTGGCGTGGGTGATGATGCCTTTGGTGTCCGTCGTCGAGACGATGAGTTTGCCATCCGGGTAAGGCGTTTCAATATCGGTGACCAAGACCTTCCGACTTGTGCCGTCGTAATAGGTCAACGTGTATTCACGATATTCTCCCACAATGTCTTCTGGGCGCATGTCTTCCATAGGCCTACAACCTCCGTCAAGGGCTTCGCACCGGTATGCATGGGGACGCATACGCCCTCTTCCTCACAGGCAGCAACGGGGGAAGAGGGCAGCAGGAAAGGCGCGATGACGAATAAACTGGGGTGCGTTTTCTTAATTGTACCAGAGAAGGCACAAAAGCATGGTCGTTTTAAGGAACCGAGCCCCCCGGCCTCAAGCCAAGCAATGGTTTTGCCCTGCAGGCGCATTGCGCAAGCCGCGCCAACGGGGAAGGGCGCAAGCCCCACGTGCTCATTTGCGGTTGAAATCTGCGGGGATTTCTCCCCAGGTGCGGGTTTCCCACTTGAGCACAGGCGCGTGGTGAGGGTGCTCGGCCAACCATTGTTCGGCCTGGGCAATACGCTCGAAAAGAGGGCGGCTTTGCGGGGTGCGGGGCAGTTGCGTCCGACAGCGGCCTTTTTCGACCCAGCCGCGAGCAATCTTGGAATCCGAATAGACCGGCCAGGCCAGGCCGTGCTCGTCTAACCAACGCAGGGCCTCGACAATGGCCAAAAATTCACCGACGTTCGCGGTTCCCAGCGGGAAAGGCCCCCGCCGGAAGATTTCCTTCTCCGTATCAACCCGCACACCACGATATTGCAGCGGGCCGCGCGGCCCTCGGGCTGCGGCATCCACCGCCAGGCTGGGCAAGATTGGCTTGCGCGCGGCCGTGCGCCACCGCCCTTGCGAAGAGGGCCTGCCCGCCGAGGCCTGATAGCCGGCTTTCCAGGCTCGCTTGGCATCTTCCAAACGGGCAAAACCTTTGTATTGGGCGCGCGGATACCCTTCGACCTGACGGCGGGCTTCTTCCCACGACGAGAAGATGCCCGTCTGCCGCCCTCGCCAAACCACGTAAAAACGCTTCCGTTCTCGGCCCATGCGATTTCCTCAAAATGATGTTTTCCCAATTGCTGTATAATCCTACCATAAAGGCGAAAGCGCCATTGCGCCGCCTTGTTGGCCAAAGATGGAGCCGAGGCAAGGCTCCGACGCCAACCCAAACCGAGAATTCAGGTAAAGAGGCTTATGGCTAAAACGCTCATCATTCTCAACCCCAACGCCGACGTCGGGCATGCGTGGCGCCGCATTGCCGATTTGCGCCCCTTGGCCGAAGAATTGGCAGGGGGCGATTTGGCCTGGGCGGGCACGGTGTATCCTACCCATGCCACCCGCCTGGCCGAACAAGCCGCGACGCAGGGCTTCGAACGGGTGGTGGCCGTGGGTGGCGACGGCACAGTGCACGAAGTGGTCAACGGCCTGATGCGGGTGCCAGAGGCGCAACGCCCCATTTTAGGCGTGGTCCCTCTGGGTTCGGGCAACGATTTTGCTTACGGGGTCGGGTTGCCGTCCGATCCGCACCAGGCTTTGCGCTTGGCCCTCACCGCGCCACCGCGGCCGGTGGATGTCATGCGAGCAGAAGACGAACACGGCCGGGTCGAATTCATTGACAACACCCTGGGCATCGGCTTCGATGCGATTGTGACCATCCGCTCTCACCAACTGCCCTTGGTGCGCGGCTTTGCCATGTACCTCACCGCGGTGCTCCAAACCATTGCCTTCAACCACCATGCGCCCCACTTCCGGCTGGAAGTGGACGGCGAAGTATGGGAAGACGATTTGCTCATGTTGGTGGTGGGCAATGGCCCTCGGGAAGGCGGCGGCTTCATGACCACGCCAGGCGCCCGCCCCGACGATGGCCTCCTCCACTACATGGCAGTGGGGAACCTCTCACGCGCGACCATGCTCCGTTTGGTGCCCAAGGTGATGAACGGCTCACACACCTCCTGCCAGCGAGTGCGCATGGGCACATTCCAAAACCTCCGGCTCCAAGCCGACCGCCCCTTACAAATTCACATGGATGGCGAAATCTTCGCAGGGTTTGACACCCACGTCCAACAGCTCACCATCCAAGTTGTGCCGCAAGCCCTGCAAGTTGCCGCGCCCCTGACACCCTAAGGTGAGGAGGCAGCAATGCCTTCCCTACACTACCTGTTTCAACAAGCCGATTTCGACCTTTTGCGCATCTACGCCCACCGCTGGGGCGTGGAAGGGCCCTTTACCAACGCGGCAGAGGTGGCCGCCCGTCTGGAAGACGCGTTTCAGGAACCCGCGCGCCTGCGCGCGGTGCTCGAGGCGCTGCCGCCCGAAGCACGCCAGGCGCTGGAAGCCCTCCAGGCCCGGGCTGGCAAAATACCCTGGGCGGATTTCGAACGGCAATTTGGCCCATTTCGCGAAATGGGGCCTGCCCGCCGCGATCGGGAACGCCCGCACGAAGCCCCCATCTCGCCGCTGGAAACATTATGGTACGCAGGGCTGATTGGCCGCGCGTTCCTCCCCACCCCCCGCGGCCCGGCAGAGTTTGCCTACATCCCCGACGAAATCTATGCGCTGCTGCCCGCGCGGCCCCCGGCCCCCGACGCTCAGGCCACCCCCTTGGGGCATCCAGCCTCGCCAGAAGAGGCAGCCTTCCCCTGGCCTTTGCACGACCATATCTTGGACCACCTCACCACCTTTTTGGCAGCCCGCCGGGCAGGGCTGCCCCTCGAGCAAGCCCCTGACCGGCCACATTGGCGCTACACCCCCGCCCAACTGGAGGGCCTGGCCCAAGCCCTGGAAGTGATAACCCCCCACGGCGATGTCGTGCCAGAGGCCGTGCGGCGCTTCCTCACGCTGCCGCGCGGGCAAGCCCTGCAACGCCTGTTTGCGGCCTGGCGGCACGGCCCCTTCAACGACTTGAAGCAAATGCCCGGTATCACAGCCGAAGGCGCGTGGCAAAACGACCCCCGCCGCGCCCGAGAGGCTGTCTTGCAGTGGCTCAGCCACCTCCCACCCCAAACCTGGTGGAGTTTGGAAGGATTCGTGGCCGCGGTCAAACAGTGTTGCCCAGACTTCCAACGCCCCGCGCCCGGAGATTACACATCGTGGTACCTACGCGACCAAGCCACAGGCCGCTTCTTGCAAGGCTGGGAAGATTGGGATCGCGTTGACGGCGCCCTGCTTCGCTTCCTCATCACCGGGCCGCTGGCATGGATGGGCGTCGTTGCGCTGGCCTCGCCGGCCAAAGGCCAGCCGCCCACCGCGTTTCGGCTCTCACGATGGGGCAGCGCCATGCTGGCCGGGCAAGCCCCCTCTGGCCTGCGGCAAGAACGCCAAAAGCTCCTGCTGCGCTCCGATGGGCGTATCATCGCACCGTGGGATTCCCCCCGCGTCGCGCGCTATCATATCGCCCGCTTTGCCATTTGGGAAGGGGTGGACCAAAGCGGATACCGCTTTCGGCTCAACGCCGAAGCGCTGGAACGGGCCCAGGCACAAGGCATTCGGCCTGCGCAGGTGCGGGCGCTGTTGCAGAAATATGCTCAAGTGGTGCCGCCTGCGGTGCTCCAAGCCTTGGAGCGCTGGGAAACGCACGGCACCCAGGCCTTCATCCGCCCGATGATGGTCCTGCAGGTGCGCGACCCTGCCCTGCTGGAAGCGCTGCGCCGCAGCCGGGCGGCGCGCTTTTTGGGGCCAGTGTTAGGGCCAACCGCGGTCGCGGTGCGGGCCGAGGCCGCGCCTCAGGTGTTGGCGGTGTTGGCCGAGCTGGGCTATTTTGGAAAAATCGAAGAAAAGCCCTGAGGCTTTACACCACTTGCCGCCTCGGGAAGGCCGCTTCACCATCGGGCGGCCGCAGCCGCATCGTCATGGGGGCGGGGCGCCATTGTCCAAACGCCGCAAATGCTGCAGAAACACCGGCGCGTTGAGGCGGCGTTCCAAAACTTGGGTGAGAAAATCGTGCATGAGGGTTTCCATCTCGCGATGGATGGACGGGGCAGGGTGGGCACGGGCGGCTTCCCGAAAATGGCTCCGCTGAAAGTGCCGCAAATAGCGCAAGGCGTCAAAACTAATGGGATGCGCCGCGGGGGTTTGAGGCGCACACTGGGGACAAACCACGCCTCCGTGCCGAGGGTCAAAATATTGGGCTTGGGGGCGAATGACAGCGCCGCAAATCGTGCAAACTTGCAACTCTGGGCGAAAGCCGGCAGCCTCTAAGAGGTGCAGTTCGTAATAGCGCGCGACCAAATCCAAATCGGGGTGCTGTTCCAGGCGTCGCAACGTCTCGAAGAGCAGCCGATACAGCCCCGGATGTTCTTCGCCCTCAAAGGTGAATTTGTCGGCCAGTTCTGCGGCATAGGCCGCGTAGGTGAAACGGGTAAGGTCGGTGCGCAAATGGGGGAAGGTCTCTAAAGCCTGCGCCTGGGTGATGACATCTAAATCGCGGCCTTGCGCCAGCATCAGCCGGCTGGCCGTCAAAGGCTCCAGATGGCCAGCCTTGCGAGAGCGGATGCGCCGCACACCTTTGGCCAAAGCGCGCAGTTTGCCGCGCCCGCGGGCATAGAGCACCAACAGACGGTCTGCCTCGCCAAAATCGGCATGGCGGAGCACAATGGCATCCACCGTGTAAGTGCGCGGCTTAGCCATCGGGACGCTCCCAAATATGATAAAGCCCCAAACGCCCGCCCTCGCCGTCAGAGAGGAAGGTCTCTCGCACGCGAAAGCCCAGGTCCTGAGCCAGGGCCGCGAGCTCCTCCGAAGAAAAGTGGTGAACGTAGCGGAGGCCCACTCCCCGATGCCGCCAATCTAAGAGGTAATCGTTGGGTTCAACTTGAGCAGCCGTGAGCCCAACGCGCGCCCAAGGCTGAATGCGCTGCCGCCAACGCGGGCTGTTGAGGAATTGCCAATGGGAGTGGAAAAAAAGCCCACCCGGGCGGAGCAAAGCATAAACCTGGCGCAGGATGGCGCGGCGCAGGGTCGCGCCCGGGAGATGGTGGAGCACAGAAAACGCGAGCACAAAGTCAAAAGGGGCGGGCAAATCAGCAGCCCAGTGAGGGTCGGCCAAGTCGCGAGCCAACAGGCGGAAATCGGCCCCCGCGGGCGGCGATGCGGCTTCACGCTGGGCTCGGCGCAGCAAGGCCGGGCTGAAATCCAAACCCACGTAGGTGCCACAAAAGCCCTGGGCGCGCAGGTGGCGCAGCACAGCCCCATGCCCGCAGCCCAGGTCTAACACCCGGGCCTGGGCAGGAATTTGAGGAAGTAACCGCGCGACCCCAGGCTGCAACCGCCCGCGCTTTTCCGCAAAAGCATCACCAAACTGCGCGTAAAACGCTCGGTTGAGGGCCAACAGACGTTCAAAAGGGGAAGAAGCAGAGGCCGAAGGCATAGGCAACAAAGCACCAAAGGGCTATTTTTCCAGAAGATGGGTCTGAGTGAGTGCCTCATAGACGGCAATCACTGCCGAGTTATCCAGTTCACCCAAGCCGAGTTCCTGCATGGCCCGAAACAGTTGGGTGTGGGTGGCCGTTGAAGGCAGCGGCATGCCATACGTGCGCGCGGTATCCATCACGATGTCGAGGTCTTTGAGCATCATATAGGCCTTGAAACCCGGGCGTCGTTCGCCGGCAAAGAGGCGTTGGGGTTTGTTGTCTAAAGTCCAACATTGGGCTGCGCCGCCCCGAATGGCCTGCACCACTCGGGCCGGATCCACCCCAGCCTTTTGGGAAAGCAACAACAGTTCAGCCATCGCCACCATTTGGGCTGCGACCATGATTTGATTGGCAGCCTTCGCCACCTGGCCTGCGCCTGCCTCGCCAATGTGGGTGATGGTGCGCCCCTCGGCTTCCAACACAGGGCGGGCTTTTTCCAGCGCGGCTTGCGGGCCGCCCACCATGATGGTCAAGGTGCCCTGTTGGGCGCCGATGTCACCGCCGCTGACCGGCGCATCCAAACAAAGCACGCCCTTTTCGCCCAACACCTGGGCAATATGACGGGCGGTTTCGGGCTTGATGGTGGAATGGTCAATGAAAATCAGCCCCTCGTGCGCGCCTGCGATGATACCGTTTTCGCCCAACGCTACGGCTTCCACATCCGGCGAATCGGGCAAATTGGTGATGACCACATCCACCTGAGCAGCCACCTCAGCAGGCGAATGCGCGGCCACCGCCCCTTCTGCAACCAGAGCTTCGACCGCCGCCTGAGAACGATTGTGCACCACCAAGGGGAACCCCGCCTTGAGAATATTGCGCGCCATGGGCTTCCCCATCAAACCCAGGCCAATGTAGCCAACGCGTAGCATGACAACCTCCTTGGAAGAAGATGGGTTTGGTGATTGCGGCCCGGCAAGGCAAGGCCAAACAACGCCCCAGCCCCCTCGTACTCACACAGCCTGGGAACACGCCGATGCGAAAAGACGGCCGCCAGCCCGCAAGCCAAGGACTGCGTTCATTGTAGCCGCAATGCGGGGGTAAAACAAGGGTCGTGCTGGCCGTTGCCCCAAGCCGCTTCAAGCCCAACGCCTGTTGCCGAAACTCGCCCCCTTCCCCCTGAGAAAGTTTTACAAAAGGTTTACAGCCCGGTAACGCAGACCTTACAACCTTCCCCTATGATAAGAGCGCACGACCGAAATGCAAACTTCACCAATGACAATTTTTTGGGCTTGCCCCAAAATACCAAGGAGTTGACAATGACCAAGAAAATCTTGATGGCCCTTTTCGTATTCGCCCTGGCCACGGGCGCTACAGCAACCACGGCCTTTGCTCGCGGGGGCTACCCACCCGAACGCCCCGATGTTTCACCCGCAGGTGTCGAACCCGGCACCGGCTTGCTCAGCCTGAATCTGGAAATCAATGCCTCTGACGTGATCAACGACAGCCTGGCTGCCGCAGCCGCCGACCTGACAGGCTTGACCGTGGAAGACATCCAAGCCCGTTTCGACGCTGGCGAAAGCCTCTCCGACATTCTGCTCTCGCTGGGTTTTGACCCCGCGGAAGTCCCCACTTTGGTGCAAGATCTGCGTGAACAGGCCCTGTGGGCTGCGGAAGAAGCCGGTCTGTTGACCGCCGACGAGGTGACCTTCCTCTTGGAGCAAGGCCAAACCCAAAATCAGCACGGTTATGGCTACAACAGCACGGCTTGCGACGGCACTGACTGCGTGCCTGTGATGCCCCAAGACGGCACCGGCTTTGGTGCCACGACCTCCCACGGCCACTTTGGACGCGGTGGGCACTAAGCCCTGACGCGGCCTGGTTCCGTACGGCTTGCAACAACCGCATATCCCCTCGAACACCCCAGCGCCCACCGCGCTGGGGTGTTTCGTCTTGGGGAAAAGGGCAAACGCCGTTTAGGCTTCCAGCAAGGTATAACGAAAGGCAGCCACGACCGCAGGGTCTAAAGCCGCGTTGATGGTGCGGATGGCCGCAGGCGAAAGTTTTGCCCGCCATTCCTCATGCAAATAATAGCGCTGGTAATGGGCAAAATCGAGCGGATCGCCTTTGGTGGAACGCGCTACATTCTGAAACGACGCCGGCTGAGGCAAATGCACAAAGTCCGCGATTTGTGCAATCACACGCTCCGGCGAGGCCAAAAGGTCTTCGTAACGGACGCGCAACACCTGGGCAAAGGTTTGAAGCCGCAAATAAGAGCGATTTTTCTCATTCCACAGTTCAATGGGGTTCTGAAACTGGGGGTGGGGGTAATTTTCTCGCGCGACCACCGGCCAAGGCTGTTGCAGGAAGGCCAAGAAGGTATCGGGCTTCTTCCCCGCCAGATGATACGGCCGCCGATAAAGTGACAAAAGCCACGCGTAGGGGTTCTTAGTGAGGGTCACTTCTATCCGCGGCTCTGCCCAGGCCCTCTTCTCAAACAAAAAAACGCCTTGCAGAGCCTGTGCCCTGCAAGGCGTTGACGCCGCCGAAGCTACAGCGAGAAGGTCTCTCCAGGCTTGAGCACATGCACCTGGGCCGAGGTTTCGGCTTGAACCCGCTGCGCCCAGGCGTGGGGGTCTTGTTCAATGAGAGGCCAAGTGTTGTAATGGATGGGAATCACGTGCTTGGGTTGGATGAGTTTGACCGCGCGCAAAGCGTCGTCGGGGCCCATGGTAAAGTTGTCGCCAATGGGCAACATGGCCAAATCAATGCCCTCTTCGCCAATCAAGGCCATATCACCAAAGAGGCCGGTATCTTGGGCAAAGTAGAGTTTATGGCCGTCGTTGGTGGTCAACAAAATGCCTGCGGGGTTACCACCGTAAGAGCCATCGGGCAAGGCAGAGCCATGCAGAGCCAAGGTCAGTTTGAGATAACCAAAGGGATGTTTAAACCCGCCGCCCAAATGTTGCGGATGCACTTTTTCGAGGCCCTGGGCCGAAAGCCAATTGGTAATTTCGTAGTTGCTGATGACCAAAGCGCCGGTGCGCTTGGCAATTTCGATGGTGTCGCCGACATGGTCGCCGTGGCCGTGGCTCACCACGATGAAATCCGGAGATACATTGTCGGCCGTGGTGCTGGCAGCCGGGTTGCCCGTGAAAAAGGGGTCAATGAGCACTTTATAGCCATCGCTTGTTTCGACGCCGATGGTCGCGTGGCCATACCAGGTAATCTTGACGGTCATGGTTCGCCTCCTTAGCAAGAGAGATGAGGGCGGAATACATTATCAGTATAAACCAAAAATGCCGGCTTGGTGAAAGGAATTATCCAACCGGACGCCCGGGCTTCTCTTGACACGCTCAGTGCGAGGGCGTGAGCAAGCCAAAACCGCGCAAAATGCCATCCAAGGCCTTCCGAGTTTGACGCACCACCTGCTGCTTCCAGGTTGCATCTTGAGGATAAAAAAGCGCCATAAACTCGGCCTCAATTTTTCGCCGAGCGCTCTCCGAAGCCCCGTGCCAAAAGGCTTGATTTTCCAAAACCAAGGCCCGCAAACTACGCATCAGCCCTATGGTGTGTTGCCCCAAAGTGCCAAATTCCAAAGCCGTGGCATAGATTTTGGTCTGAGGCGCACTTTGTTGCACCTCGTCATAGAGCCAGTCGAGCAACAAACCACTGGCCGTGTAAAACGTGTCCGAAGACGTGTTTTGCACGTGTGGGTAGTTAAACAAACGCTGGAAGTATTCGGGTGAGCGTGTTTCCGGCGACGCGTTGAGGAGGTCCAACTGCCCACGCGGGCCATAGCCTGTATGGAAATCCAAGCAAATCATCTGCTCATAATCTCGCATCGCCGAGCGGAACAAGCGCATGGCCACCTGGGTCTCTTCTTGGAACGCCGCGCCGCCATAAAAAATCCCTCGTGGATGGCGATATTGCCCCAACACGGTCGCGGCCTGAAGGGACTGGACGCCCAACGAAGCCAAAACTTTGAGCAGGCGGGCTTCCCAACGGAGGGATGCTTTGGTAAACGAGGTGATAGGCTGCGCTGGGTTGAGGAACTCGACCAGCTGGTCATAAGCCGGGTTGTGGGAACGCAACGCGGAAAACTGCTCTTCCGAGGAAAAGAAATTGCGGTTGAGGTCCACATTGTGAGCGTTGACCCGCCGATTGTGTTTCATTCCCCACGGGTTGAGGACATGCACCAACACCACCCCCACCTCGGTGGGGTCCAAACGCGGGAGGTATTCCTGCACAAAGAGGTGCATGAGGGCCGAACCCACGTGGCCTTCGATGCCGTGCAACCCCGCGCTGAGAATCAAGCGATATTTAGGGTGATGATGGGCATCGGCCCAAATCCATTCAATGCTGAGGTCAGGATGGTCTTGAAGGGGGTGGCTCTCCAGGCGGGCCTGCGGCCAGAGGGTCTGCACACGCTGGAAGTCGGCCCGAAAGCGTTGCTGTGCGGCTTCATAAGAGGTGAGGAAAAGGTCCGCCATGTTCGTTTTCCTCCTTTCGAGAGCAACCAAAGCAAAACGCCAAAAAGCACGCAGGCTTTGGTCGGGGATAGGACCCTTGTGTTTTTCGGCCGTTGGCCTGCTACTCGAAGGGGGAAGGCGGCGGCATCGGGCCAAGCAACGTCAACACAGCCATGCCCCTCAGGGCAAAACACAAGGGCAAAACTTCTTTTTTCGGGATAAGAGAATAGGGCAGGTTGAGGGCCTGCCCTATCTATGCGAAGCTGACGCGCTGCGTTTAGTGATGGTGAACGTGGCCGTGGGCCAGTTCTTCTTCAGTTGCGGCGCGCACACCCACCACTTTGATTTGGAAGGTGAGGGTCTTGCCAGCCAAAGGATGGTTGAAGTTGAGCAAGACGGTGTTTTCTTTGACTTCGGCAATGGTGGCATCGAAAACTTGGCCTTGTTGATCGCGCAGTTGGAGGGGGGTGCCTACTTCCAGCGGAATTTCAGGGGGGAATTCGCTCTTCGGCACTTCCACAAAGGCCTCAGGGTTTTCTTCGCCATAGCCTTCGGCCGGGCTCACCACGACCTCTTTGCTCTCGCCCACAGCCATGCCATAGACTTCTTTTTCCAAACCAGGGATGATGTGCCCCTGCCCTTGGATGTATTCAATGGGGCCGTGGCCTTCGGAAGAATCCACCACTTCACCGTCCACGGTGAGGGTATATTCCAGGCTGACAACGTCGTTGTCGCCGACGACGCGCTTTTCTTGTTCGCTCATTTCTTTCTCCTTCAGTTTATTGACGCCTTGCCTTGCGGTTTCCCAGCGGGTCGGCGACCAGTTGGGTGCCATTCAAAGCCCAGCGTTCTTTGGATAGGCTCTCATTCTAACATACTTTTGCGGTTTGGCTTCAGCCCTTGTAACGCAACAGGCGCAAGCCGTTGAGCACCACGATGACGGTGCTCCCCTCATGGCCCACGACGCCCCAAGGCAGGGTGAGGCCCGCCCCAAAGGCAGAGGCCACCAAGAGCACAATGACGGCCATCGCAAAGGTAATATTTTGCCAAACGACCTTGCGGGCACGGCGCGCCAAGCCAATGGCGTAAGGGAGATGGTTGAGGTCGTCAGCCATCAGCACCACATCGGCCGTTTCCAGGGCCACGTCGGTGCCTGCACCGCCCATCGCGATGCCCACATCGGCCAAGGCCAAAGCCGGGGCATCGTTGACGCCATCGCCCACCATGGCCGTCGGGCCATACTGCTTTTGCAGCCGTTCTAACACTTGCACTTTGTCTTTGGGGAGCAGCTCGGCGTAAAACTCGTCCACGCCCACTTGAGAGGCGATGCTCGCCGCCACTTGCTGATTGTCGCCGGTGAGCATGACAACCTTCTCGATGCCCAAATCGTGCAGTTGGGCCACGATGTCAGGGGCTTCGGGGCGCAAGGTGTCGGCCACGGCGAGCAGCCCCAACCAGGCGCGGTCTGCCGGGCGATAGGCCGTAATGACCGTCTGGCCTTCCGATTCCAACGCCAGAATGCGCGCGGTCAGGTCTTTGGGTATGGGCACGCCCCGCTCCGAAAACATGCGTTCGTTGCCTACCCAAAGGGCGGAACCCTCAACCACCCCTTCGACGCCCTGCCCCACAATGGCGCGGAACTCCGTCGCAGTGGGAATTTCTAAGCCGCGCGCTTGGGCTGCGTGGACGATGGCACGGGCCACAGGATGCTCTGAGCGGGCTTCCAACGCGGCCACCAACCGCAGGAAGCCGTCTTCATCCAGGCCATCCGCAGGGTACACGCCCTGAAGGCGCGGCTCGCCCACGGTGAGGGTGCCGGTTTTGTCAAAAGCCACCACTTTCAGGGTGGCGGTGCGTTCCAGATGAGCCCCACCTTTGAACAGCACCCCATGCCGAGCCCCATTGGCAATGGCTGAAAGGATGGTCGCCGGGGTCGAAATCACCAACGCACACGGCGAAGCCACCACCAGCCAGGTCATGGCGCGATAAAAGGCCTCCGAAAAGGGCTGATGGAGAAAGAAGGTCGGCACCACGATGAGCACCACGGTCGCCAGCAGCACAAACTTGGCATATTTGCCTTCAAACTCTTCCAACATGCGCTGGGTTTTGGCCTTGGCCTCTTGGGCCTCTTCGACCATTTGGACAATTTTGGCCAAGGTGGATTCCTGCGCCAAGTGGGTGACCCGAATTTCCACCGTGCCTGTGCTGTTGACAGTGCCTGCAAACACCTGGTCGCCCGGTTGTTTGAACACAGGGACAGACTCGCCAGTAATGGGCGATTGGTCCACTTCGGTGGTGCCTTCCACCACTTCGCCATCAATGGGGAAGCGCTCCCCAGGGCGCACCATGACGATGTCGCCCAGGCGGAGCTCTTCGACGGGGACGGTCTTCCACCCCTCATCGGTCTTGACGGTGGCCTCAGGGGGACGCAGGTCCATCAATTTTTCAATAGCCTGCCGCGTGCGCCCCAAGGCGTAAGATTGCAAAGTATTGGAAAGGGAAAACAGGAAGAGCAAAATGGCGCCGTCGGTGGGCTGGCCGACCAAGGCCGCCCCCAAGGCAGCCAAAATCATCAGCAGGTCAACGTCAATTTCTCGCTCGGTGATGAGCAGTTTGAGGCCTTCGATGAAGCCGAAATAGCCCCCAGCCACATAGGCAAGGATGTAAAGGCCAATTGTCGCCCAGGAAGGGAGCCCCAAGCGGGGGGAAAAGGCCGCTGCGATGGTGGCCAACAAGGTCACCACGGTGAGGATGACTTCCACGCTGGTGCGCGAAAGCCGCAGCCCTGTCATTTTGCGGCGCCGCGGCGCTGGCGGGGCGATTTTGGCCTCGGCTTCCGCGGTCATCGGCGCGCGCCGCGGCAGCCGCGCAGCAACCACGCCGTCTTCCAACACCACTTGCACCGGCTGCCCGAAGAAGTCGGTGAGTTCTCGCTGAAGTTTGCGCGCGCATTCCTCACACAGGGGGGAATGCGCGTGGGCACAGTGCTGCACCTGTTGCCAGGCGCGATGCCCGGTCTCTTGAGCTACTTGCAGCGCCTGGCCTTCATCCAGCACGCGCGGGTCGTACACGATTTTGAGATGGGCCTTGCCATAGTCAAGTTGGGTTTCCAGAATGCCATCGTAGCCCGTAAGTGTGTCTGCCAAGACATCGGTGCAGCGCACTTTGGGCATTGATTTGGCTTCAGTCATGATATCCGTTTCCTTGCGGTTCTGCGCTTTGGCATGCTGGGCACAAGCCGTAATACACCACGCGAGCGCCTAAAATCCGAAAGCCGCTTTTTTCTTCGGCTTCCTGTTCCAATTGGGCAACGGTCGGGGTGGGGAGGTCAATGATGGTGTGGCAGCGGATGCACACCAGGTTGATGTGCGGCTCGATGTTGGCGTCATAATGGGTGGCGTCGTCACCGGCGTCGCCCAAGGCGTGAATCGCCCCCAGCGCGACCAGCGTTTCCAGGGTGTTGTAAACCGTCGCGAGGCTCAAAGAGGGATATTCAGGTTTCAAAACCTGATAAATGTCTTGCGCGGTGGGGTGATCTTTGCTTTGGCTCAAATAGCGACAAATTGCCAAGCGTTGCGGGGTCAAACGTAAACCGGCTTGCCGAAGGGCTTGCACCAGACGATTTTCATGCTTATAGACAAGAGAGGCTTCAACTGTAGGCATGTTAGGCTCCTTATGACTCACAAATTCTGTACTTCGTTCCAATGTTGAAGTAAGTATAAGTCTGGAAAAGAAGACCTGTCAAGGTCAAAAACCCAACTTTTTAAGGTTAAACGAGAAATGATATGCTTTTGTGACACTTGTAACGGAAATTGCAAGGGTGGTTATGAAAGCATCATTTTGGCGAGGCCGAGCCTCGCGCTTGGGGTGCGGTTGGGTTGTGTTGTATAATGAAATTGCTCTCGACATCCTACGCTTGAGCGAGCGAAGCCTATGGCAAACTTCTTGTTCGACCCCAACGTGGCCTATCTGCTGCTCATCAGTGGCACCCTGGTGATGATCGTTGCCCTGTTGACCCCCGGCACCGGCCTGCTGGAATTGAGCGCGGTGTTTCTCTTGCTTTTGGCCGGTTACAGCGCCACGCAATTGGCCGTGAATGTGTGGGCTATTGGGCTGTGGGGCTTGGGGATGGTCTTCTTTGGCCTTTCGGTGCGCCGGTCGAAGCACGCAGGGGTGTGGTTAGGGCTGACGTTGGTGGCGCTCATCGTGGGGTCGGTGTTTATCTTTCGCACACCGCGGGGAGGGAGCGCGGTGTCGCCTTGGCTCGCGGTGGTGGTCTCGCTTTTTGTGGGCGGGTTTGGCTGGGTTATCACCCGCAAGGTGTTGGAAGCCGAAAGCCAGCCGCCCATCCACGACCCAAACCGCCTGGTAGGGCAAATCGGCGAAGCCCGCACCCCCATCGCGCCCGAAGGCACCGTGTTTGTCGGCGGCGAAATGTGGACCGCCCGCAGCCAACACGCCATTGCCGCAGGCCAACAGGTGCGGGTGGTGGCTCGCGAAGGGCTTATCTTGCTGGTCGAGCCAGTGGGCGAGCCCTCTGCTGAGCCTCAAGCGTAACTCCATTCGTCCATTCTTCTTGAGAGGAGGCGTGACCATGTGGTTCTCATCGGTCTTAGCCGGTGGTGAAGCAGCCGTTGGGCTGCTGTGTTTCGTTGGTGTCATCGCCCTGTTTTTCTTCCTGATTTTGGCCCGTTCCATCAAAATCGTGCCCGAATATCAGCGCTTGGTCGTCTTCCGCTTGGGGCGATGCATCGGCGCGAAAGGGCCTGGCCTGGTCATCTTAATCCCGTTCATTGACCGAGGCATCCGGGTGGATCTGCGAGAGCAAGTGCGGGAAATCCCCCACCAGACTTGCATCACCAAAGACAACGCGGCCATCGCGGTGGACTTCATCTGGTATTACAAAGTGCTGGATGCCGAACAAAGCGTGATTCAAGTGGGCAACTTTGAAGCCGCAGCCCAGGGCATGGCCACGACCACCCTGCGCGCAGTCATCGGCGGCATCTTGTTAGACGATGTCCTCTCCGAGCGGGAACACATCAACAACATGCTGCGGGCGCGCTTAGACGAAGTCACCGAGCGGTGGGGCGTCAAGGTCACCAATGTAGAAATCCGCGAAATTGTGCCGCCCAAGAAAATTCAAGAAGCCATGGACCGCCAGATGTCGGCCGAGCGGGAACGCCGCGCCTTGGTTACCGAATCGTTGGGCAAACGGGAAGCAGCCATCAATGTCGCCGAAGGCGAAAAGCAAGCCGCAATTCTCAAGGCCGAAGGCGAAAAACAATCGGCCATTCTCAAAGCCGAAGGCGAAAAACAAGCCCAGTTGCTGCGGGCAGAAGGCTTTGCCGCGGCCTTGAAACGCATTTACGGCGTGGCGCAAACGGTTGACCCCAAGACGATGACCTTGCAATATTTCGAAACGCTCAAAGTCATGGGCACCAGTCCATCCACCAAGTTCATCTTCCCGATGGAATTTACCGGGTTGATGAACGACTTCCTGAAAATGCGGCAAGAAGGTGAACAAAGCACGCCCGAAGAACCCGAAACATCCGCCTAACCTCGCCCTGCCGCCCGGCTATCGGCTGGTCAAAGCCTCGCTGCGTGACCTGGCAGCCCTGCAGCGGCTGGAGAAGCTTTGCTTTCCCAAAGATGCCTGGCCGCTCCCCGACCTGCTGGGGGTGTTGCTTTGGCCTGATGTGGTGCGCTACAAAATCACCCTCGAAGACCAAATGGTGGGGTTTGCGGCCGGGCAACCCATTGACGGGGCGGGCTGGATTGTCACCCTCGCGGTGCATCCTGACCACCGCCGCCGCGGGCTGGGGCGGGCGTTGCTGACCGCCTGCGAAGACGGCCTTCCCCACGCGGTTTTGCGGCTGGCCGTCAGGGCTTCCAACCGAAGCGCGCAGGCTTTGTATCGCGCAGCAGGATACGAAGTGGTGGACCGATGGCCACGCTATTATGTTGACCGGGAAGACGCACTCATCATGGAAAAAGTGCGCACGATAAAGTAAAAACAGACCACAAAGCCCAACACCTGCCCACCCCCGCCCAGGTCGTGGCGCCCCCTTTGCCCTTTTCCAACGCGCAAAGGGGGTTTTTGTTGACACAACCTCAGCAGCCACCCGCCCCAAAAGCCACCCCTTTTGCCCACCCACACACCAGCCCGCAACGTGCCGTTTCAGGCGCGGAAGTGCTATAATCGCCTATGCAGCATTTGCACCGCAACCTTTGGGAGGTTTGCTTGCCATGAATTTTCTCATTACCGGCGCGGCAGGTTTTTTGGGCTCTGCCTTGGCCAACCGCCTGGTCAGCGAAGGGCACCAAGTGCGGGGCTTAGACGACCTTTCCGCAGGCAATCGGGAAGCCCTCTCGCCCGAGGTGCTGTTTACCCGCGGCGACGTCAACGATCGCCCCAAATTATGGACCTTGCTCCAAGATGTGGATTGCGTCTATCATCTGGCTGCGCGGGTGTTGGTGCCAGAATCCGTGCTTTACCCGCGAGAATACAACGCCGTCAATGTTGGGGGCACCGTGGCGTTGATGGAAGCCATGCGCGACGTGGGCGTGCGGCGCGTGGTGCTGATTTCGTCGGGCGCGGTCTATGGGCGCCAAGAGGAACAGCCCCTCCACGAAGCCATGATGCCCCACCCACAATCGCCCTATGCGGTTTCCAAATTGGCTGCGGAGCACTACGTCCGCACCATTGGGGCGCTGTGGGGCATCGAAACCGTGGTGTTGCGGGTGTTCAACGCGTATGGGCCCGGCCAGCACCTGCCGCCGGCGCACCCGCCGGTCATTCCCAACTTCCTCTATCAAGCCGTGCGCGGGGGCACGCTGGTAGTGCATGGCGACGGCTCACAAACCCGCGACTACGTGTATGTGGACGATGTGGTCGAAGCCATGGTCGCCGCGGCCACCGCCCCCCAAGCCAGCGGTGAAATCATCAACGTCGGCAGCGGCACCGAAACCAGCGTGCGGGCCTTGGCCGAGTTGGTTCTGGAACTCACCGGCAGCCAAGCAGAGATTATCTACAACCCGCGGGCCGGCCGTGGCGTGCCGCGCATGCGGGCTGATTTGACCAAAGCCCAACGGATCCTCAATTATGTCCCGCGGGTTTCCCTGGCCGAAGGGCTGCAACTCACCCTCACTCACGACCCGCGCTTCCACCCCCAGAAAGTGCCGGCCTCGAGCCTCGGTCCATCCTAAAGGAGGTGCGTCATGCGTGCCTGGCGGCTATATCATCAGGCCCCAATCGAAACCGAACCCATGCGCCTGGAAGACGTGCCCATCCCCGAACCCGGGCCTGGGCAGGTCAGGCTCAAGGTGCAAGTGTGTGGCGTGTGCCATACCGACCTGCACACCGTCGAAGGCGACATTCACCCCCCGCGCCTGCCCATCACCATTGGGCACCAGGTCGTCGGCATTGTGGATGCGGTTGGCCCAGGCGTGACACACCCTCAAGTGGGCGCGCGCGTCGGTGTGCCCTGGTTTTACGACGCCTGTGGGCAATGCGAATATTGCCAACGCGGCGAAGAAAACCTCTGCCCCCAGGCCCGCTTCACCGGCTTCCATGTTGATGGTGGCTACGCCGAATACATGCTGGCCGAAGCGCGCTACGCCCTGCCATTGCCCGAAAACATGGACGACCTCCACACAGCCCCCCTCCTCTGCGCGGGCATCATTGGCTACCGCACCATCCGCCAAGCCGAAGTGCAGCCCGGGGAACGGGTTGGGCTCTTTGGGTTTGGCGCGAGCGCCCACATCGCCATCCAAGTGCTGCGCCATTGGGGCTGCGAAGCCTACGTCTTCACCCGCTCGGCCAACCACCAGCGCCACGCCGAAGCGTTAGGCGCGGCCTGGGTCGGCCAGCCCACCGACCGCGCCCCCAAAGCCCTGGACCGCGCCCTCATCTTCGCCCCCGCAGGCATCGTGGTGCATTACGCCCTGGCCAACCTGCGCCGCGGAGGAACAGTGGCCATCAACGCCATCCATCTGAGCCCCATTCCCGAAATGCCTTACGACTTAATCTATTGGGAAAAGACCCTGCGCAGCGTCGCCAACGCCACCTATCAAGATGGCGTAGATTTTTTGCGCGTGGCCGCGGAAATTCCCATCCAAACCACCGTGCAGCCCTACGCGCTGGAAGACGCCCAAAAAGCCCTCCAAGACCTCAAAGCCAGCCGCATCAACGGCGAAGCCGTGCTTCAAATCGCCAAATAGCCACTGCTGAGGTTTCCGGCAAGTGGGCGTGGCGGGTGGATGGTATAATGAAAACAGCCTCCGTGTGAACCAGCCACGACCACGCGGCGGTGTGTTGCGATTTCGCGAGAGGAGTTTTGTATGTCAGGACATTCCAAATGGTCAACCATCAAGCGCAAAAAAGCCGCCGAAGACGCCAAGCGCGGCAAAATCTTTACCCGATTAGCGCGAGAAATCACCCTGGCCGCGCGGGAAGGTGGCGGCGACCCTGAAGCCAACGTCCGCCTGCGGCTGGCCATTGAGCGCGCCAAAGCCGCCAACATGCCCAAAGACAACATCGAACGCGCCATCAAACGCGGCACCGGCGAAGATAAAGAAGGTGGCAACTTCGAAGAAATCTACTACGAAGGCTACGCTCCGCACGGTGTCGCGCTGATGATCTACTGCGTGACCGACAACCGCAACCGCACCGTCTCCGACGTGCGGCATATCCTCAACCGCCACGGCGGCAGCCTGGGCGAAGGCGGCTCAGTGGCCTGGCAATTCAAACGCATGGCCTACTTTGCCATCCCCGCCGCGGGGCAAGACCCCGACGCCATCTTCGAACTGGCCGTCGAAGGCGGCGCCGACGACGTCAACTTCGAAGAAGAAATCATCGAAATCTACGGCCCGGTAGAATCGTTCAAAACCATCGGCGACCAACTGCGCGCCGCGGGCATCCAGGCTGAGGAAGCGGGCATCAAAATGATTCCCACCCAAGAGATGGAACTGCCCGCCGACCAAGCCGTTCAGGTCATGAAAGTCATCGAAGCCCTGGAAGACCTGGACGACGTCCAAGAGGTATATTCCAACCTCAACATCAGCGACGAAGCCCTGGCCAAAATGGAAGCCGCCTAACGGTTGGCCATTTTCTCAGACGCTTTGGCCGCCGAGGCGCCCCAGCGCGACCGCGCGAGGATGCTTCGGTGGCCTTCTTGCATCCTGAGGCAGCAACGGATGTTGGTTCTTGGCATTGACCCCGGCACAGCCACCACCGGCTACGGCTTCATAGAAGCCCACCCCGATGGCTCCTTCGCCGCGGTGACCTATGGCGTCATCACCACACCCGCCCAAACCCCCTTGGCCGAACGGCTTTTGCTGCTCTACCGCCAATTGCGCGACCTGCTGCAACGCTACCCACCCCAAGGCGCGGGCGTCGAAAAGCTCTTCTTCCAACGCAATGTCACCACTGCCATGAGTGTCGGGCAAGCGCGAGGGGTGGTGTTGCTCGCCTTGGCACAACAGGGCGTCCCCGTGGCCGAATACACCCCCAACGAGGTCAAAATGGCCGTCACCGGCTACGGCAGCGCGGGCAAAGCCCAAGTGCAGCAAATGGTCAAAATGCTTTTGGGCCTGGAAACCACCCCCAAACCCGACGACGCAGCCGACGCCCTGGCCGTGGCCCTCTGCCACGCCCAGCAATTACGCTGGCAGACCCACTTTGCCAACCCCGCCAACGGGTAAGAAAGCGCCCCAACATGTTGTCTTTTTTAGAAGGAACGGTCACAGCCCGCCAAGACGATCGCCTCACTGTGCGCCTGGGGCCCGTAGGCCTCTGGGTTTATGTGCCGCGGCCGTTGGCTGAACAAGCCGTGGTGGGGCGCACAGTGGCCTTACACACCTATTTGGTCGTGCGCGAAGACGCCCTCACCCTCTATGGCTTCGAAACCGAAGAAACCCGCGACCTTTTTGGCCTGCTTTTGGGCGTCAATGGCGTGGGGCCACGCCTGGCCTTGGCCATCCTCTCGGCCTTGAGCCCAGCCGCGTTGCGGCGGGCGGTGTTCCAAGAGGAAGCCGAAGTCTTCCGCCGCGTGCCCGGCGTGGGCAAAAAAACCGCACAAAAAATCGTGCTCCACCTCCAAGACCGGCTCAAAGCCGAAGACACCCTTTCACAAGTGGCTTCGCTGGCCGAAGCCGACACCGAGGTGTTAGACGCCCTCATCGCGCTGGGCTACAGCGTGGTCGAAGCCCAGGCCGCGCTACAAGCCATCCCCGCAGACACGCCTCAAGACGTGGAAACGCGCTTGCGGCTGGCGCTTCAATATTTCAGCCGCTAAATTCCTACGCTTTTGGAGAGAACGATGAGTGAACAATTGCAACCCGAAGTTGAAGTACAAACCGCCGTCGAAACCAGCAGCGAAGCCGAAAGCCCGGCCACGTGGCACGACCCAGCCAAAGTCTTGCGCTTTGCGATGATTGCTCGCATTGTGGCGCGGGTAGTGTTGGTCCTGGTGTTGGTCGGCTTTGGCTATGTCACCTACGACATCGTCAAAAGCGCCTCCACCGCTGCGGCCATGGGCCAGAGCATCTGGCGCAACCTGTTGGGGCAATATTTGGCCTTTGTTTCCCTGGTGATGGCAGTCATCGTCATGGAAGGGATTGCCTACTTCCTGGAAATCATGGTGGACATCGAGGAAAACACGCGCAAATAGCCCCATGAAAACATCCACACTCCACGGACGACGCATAGCCTTCATCGGCCCGGGCACCATGGCCGAAGCCATGATTGCCGGGCTGATACGTGAAGGGGTCGCGCCGCCTCAAGCCCTCATTGCGGCCGGGCCTCGAGCAGAACGTCTCGAGGCCCTTACAGCACGCTACGGCATCCGCACCAGCACCGACAACGCGGCCGCCGCCCGAGAAGCCGACGTGGTTGTGCTTTCCATCAAACCTCAAGTGCTGGGCAAGGTACTGCCGGGGCTGCACGGCCAAATTGCGCCCGAAGCCCTGGTGCTTTCCATTGTTGCGGGCGCGCCCATTGCCCGCCTGAGCGAAGGCCTGGCCCACCCAGCCGTCGTGCGGGCGATGCCCAACACCCCCGCCCAAATCGGCATGGGCATCACCGTCTGGACGGCTTCCGCGCAGGTCACCGAGCCTCAACGCGCGATGGCCCGCGGGGTGCTGGCCGCGCTTGGGGAAGAAATCTTCATGGAAGACGAAGTCTATCTGGATATGGCCACCGCGCTTTCGGGCACCGGGCCGGCCTACGTCTTTCTCTTTATGGAAGCCCTGGTAGATGCCGGCGTGCATTTAGGGTTCCCCCGGCGGGTGGCCGAGCGGCTGGTGGTGCAAACCGTGCAAGGGGCCGCCGCGTATTACGAACGCCAGCAAGGCGAAGTGCACTTGGCGCATTTACGCAACCAAGTCACTTCACCGGGGGGCACGTCCGCGGCCGCACTGTATTATCTGGAAAAGGCCGGCTTCCGCACCGCCATTTCGCGCGCGGTGTGGGCTGCTTACGAACGCGCCCTCTCGTTGGCACAAAACGGCAAACCCCAACCCCCAAAATAAACCACCCGGAGAACTGGCTGCGCCCACGCGCACCCACCGCGCTGGAACTGCAGCCCCCCACCCCAGAAATCGCAAAGCCCCGGCCATCTGGTCGGGGCTTTGCTTGGGCAAGGCGAGCGCCTTGGGGCGCTTAAGGTTGCTGATAGCACAACACGGGGCCGTCAATGCGGTCTTTGTATTGAATGTGAGTGTCAATATCTTTGAGATAAAAGTCGCCACTCACCACCACACAACCCGCTGTGCTCAGCGCAGGGGGCGCAAACACACAAGCCGGGCCATTGTCGTTTTCCTCAAAGGTGGCCAGACCGTTGTTGGGGTCAAACTGCAAAGTCTTCGGGTCAATCAGGCCCGTGGTGCCATCTTCATTACGGCCGCAAATCAACTGCCCAGGGCCGACCAGCGAAAGGTTCATGCGCAAAACGGAAGACCACGTGTAAGTTTGCGGGTCAGGGGGAAATTGGGCCAGCGTGAGGCTGACCGGTGCGTTGCGGGGAGCCAGTGAGGCTTGCAAAGCCAAAATGTCGGCATCGGGGCTGTGCAAATTGGTGCTCTTGTGGGTCAGATCCATGACGTCGTCGGTGGCGTCTTTGATGGCAACCGTGCTTTTGCCATCCCAATAGACCGCAGGCGTCGGCAAGGGCGCATCTCCGCCAACCCGGTCGCAATACAGCCGATCACCATTGGTCTTGCGGGTGTAGGTCACCACCTGCCAATCGGTTTGATTGTTGGCGCGCGGCACTGCGTAACAAGGGATGGTGAGGATGACCTTGCTTCCCTCAACCTGCAAGCCAAAATCGCTCCAATTGTCGGGGGAAATCGAAGCCTTGGTGTCGAGATGATAGAGGCTGGGTTCCCAAAACACTTTGCCGTTGCTGACTTTGAACGCATAGTTGGCCTGGATGTTGCCGGCGGTAAATTCCACCGCGCCCTCGGCCAAACCGGTCTTCTCGATTTTGCGGCCATAATCCAGCGTGAAGGTATAAGCGCACATTTGGCCGTCTATGGTCACCGTGGCATCGTTGAGCGGCGCCTCTTCCAGGCTGGCGTGCAACACATCCACGTAAACCTTCGGATTGATGCGGTTGATCTTGGTTTGCGGCACAGGATCATCCGTAGCACAGGAGACCAAATCGGCTTTGGGGTCGTCGGCTTCCCAAGAGCCAGCCTGAGCAGGGGCAGAACCGGTTTCAGCCGTGGCTTGGGGGGCCTGGGCAGCCTGGGTTGGGCTGCTGTTGCCCCCGGTGGTTTCCACAGTGGGGGCGGTTTCATTGGGGGCGACACTTGTTTCAGAAGAGGAGCCCATCCCTGGAATAGCGCAGGCCACCAGCAGCAGCGCGGCTGCCAACAGCCAAGCATAACGTCGGATGAACATCTGGTCCTCCTTTCTTCCCTTTCGGATCGAAGGCATGCTCGAATAGTGCCTTCATTGTACAGGGCTTTGCGGCCGCCGCGGGGGTTTTGGGGATGGGATAATAGTCCCACGTGCGCTCACAAAGCAGCCTCAAAAGGGTCTGAGGGGCTTTTTTCTTGCCCTTTGCAGGGTTCTTCGGTACAATCGCTGCGAAATCTCGCTTTGGAGAGTGAAACATGAGTGTCGAACTACCTGAACTCACAGCCGAAAATTTCGAAGCCGAGGTGCTCCAGAGCGAGCTGCCGGTGCTCATTGACTTTACGGCCGAATGGTGCGCCCCATGCAAAATGCTGGATCCCATCGTGGCCGAGCTGGCGCAAGAATGGCAAGGCAAAGTCAAAGTTTTTCAAATGGATGCGGACAAAAACACCGACCTCCTCGTCCGCTGGCGCATTATGAGCGTGCCTACCCTGGCCTTGTTTCAAGATGGAAAAATCGTGGCGCGGATGACGGGCTACAAACACAAGAAGCACATCATCAAAAAATTCGGCAAGTATCTTTCCTTGTAGCCTTGACAAGCCCCCAGGGGATAGGTAAAATTCGAAGGCGCTAAGGCGAAAGGCGCCGAGGTAGCTCAGTTGGTAGAGCAGCGGACTGAAAATCCGCGTGTCGCCGGTTCGATTCCGGCCTTCGGCACTGAATAAGCGGGCGTAGTTCAGTTGGTAGAACGCCTCCTTGCCAAGGAG
>CAYLRJ010000131.1:0-2240 GCA_964386185.1 uncultured Anaerolineaceae bacterium | reverse complement strand
CGCCCGGGCCGGATCGCCTTGTAAGGCCAGGGCATGGCCCAAATTACCCAGGCTGAGGGCGACGGCATAGCGATCACCCAGCTCTCGTTGCAAGGCCAACGCTTCCTCGTAGAGAGCAATGGCCGCGCTATAATCTTCCTGCTGTCGGGCGACATTTCCAAGATTTCCCAAAGCCCAAGAAATGCCTCGTTTCTAGTTTAGCTGGCGATAAAAGGCCAGACTCTCCTCGAAAAAAGCCCGCGCCTGCACGAAATCGCCACTTTGCAGAGCTATCACACCCATGTTGTTCAGGGCCAGGGCTACATTGGGGGTGTCGTTCAGACGATGGAACGCGGCGAGGCTCTGCCTGTAAAGCGGCATGGCCGCGGCTGGCTCACCCCGATCCAGGGCGATGAGGGCCAGGTTGGCCAGGGTGCGGGCAATACCACTATCATCGCCCTGGGTGCGCAGAAGAACCAGACTTGCCTGAAGATGGGCCATGGCCGCGGCAAAATCGAAATGTCGCCAGGCCAACACCCCCGCGCCATTCAGGGCCTTCGCCCGAACCGCCGGGGGAACGTTTCCCGCCTCTGTGAGCATGGCCTCCAGGTAACGTTGCCCCTCCGCCGCCTCGCCCCGGATATCCCAGAAAGGCCATAAGGCGGTAGCCAGACGCAACCCCACCTCCCCTGCACCGTTCTGTTGAGCGAAATGCAGCGCCTGGCGGAAATTGGCTTCTTCTCTTTGCAGACGCGCCAGCCATTGCTCCTGGTCAGCGCCATTGAGATGGGGAACCGCGGTCTGGGCGAAGGAGACAAAGTATTGAAGGTGACGGCGATGCACCTCATATCCTTCTCCGCTTTGACGAAGCTGTTCATAGGCGTAGACCCGCAGCATTTCGTGCATCTCGTAGCGCTCGTCACCCACGCGGCGCAGCAAGGACTTATCTGCGAGGGCCGCGAGGAGGGCAGGTGAAGCCGCTGCCACCGCGGCGGCGGCCTCCAGCCCAAATCCCCCCCGAAAAACCGCCAGGGCCCGAAACACCCGCTGCTCAGGAAGCGAAAGTAAGCGCCATGAATGATCGAAGACCGCCTGCAAACTGCGCTGTCGCGCGGGGGCGTCGAACATCTCCGAGGTGAGGCGCTGTAAACCCTGCTCAAAGTCGGCGGCGATACTGGCGCAGGAGGCCCGGCCCACCCAGGCCGCTGCCAGCTCGAGGGCCAACGGCAGTCCTTCCACCAGATGACAGATGCGCACCAGAGCCTGCCAGTCCTCTGCCGTGGGCGTAAAATCGGGATCAAGACGGCGCGCCTGCCGCAAGAACAGACGCATGGAGTCGTATCGCGCCGCTGTCTCGGGCCTGGCCCCTACCGGGGGGCAGGGAAGACCACGTAGAAAAAAACGACGCTCCCAGCGCAAACGCAACGCTGTCCGTGAAGTGACCAGAAGCTTCACGGACGGGGCCTTCTCCAGGATCGCCACCAGGAGATTGAAGACAGGAGCTTGTTCACGGTGGGAACCGCTGAGAAGGTGCTCGAAATTGTCGAGGATGATGAGTCTCTCTTGCGTCTGGAGATGCTCCAAAATGCTGGTTTGGGTAGCGCTGGAGGGATGAGGCGGGAGGCCCAGAGCGTCGGCCAGGGCGCGCGGGAGGCGCGCGGGCGAGGGATGAGGGGCCAGAGCCAGAAAGGTGACGCCATCCAAAAAGGCGCGGCGGCTGCGCCGCGCCGCTTCTAAAGCCAACCGCGTCTTCCCGACTCCCCCCAACCCCAGGATGGTAATTAGGCGTTCGTCAGGATGAAGGAGAAAAGCATTCAGTTGCTCCAGCTCTTGCTCGCGACCGATGAAGGGAGTAGGTTGAGGTGGCAGGCCGCACTCCTGTGCGGGCGGCTGGTTTTGCAGGTGACGAATCTTGTCGTAAAGGGCGGTGGTTGGGGCTGAAGGCGCCACATTCAGTTCATCATGCAAAACTCGTCGGCAAATGTCGTACTGACGCAAGGCGGCGCTGTAACGGCCCAGGCGAGCCAGCAACTCCATGCGCTGGCGATGCGCCTCCTCTTGCCATGGTTCCAGGGCCAACAAGCGGTCGAGGTAAGAAAGAGCGGCGGCATAGTCCCCCTCTTGATAATACAGGCCAAAAAGATCAGAGAAAACCCGCAGGGCCTTTTCGTGCAGCCACTGACGCTGAACCACCACCCATTCCTCGAAGGCGGGAGCGCCATTCACACGCATACCATCGAGGAAGTCACCCCGATAGAGCT
>CAYLRJ010000130.1:0-20734 GCA_964386185.1 uncultured Anaerolineaceae bacterium | reverse complement strand
CTGCGGCAAGAAGGGCTGGCGCGTGACTTCGTGCGTTGGGTGCAAAACGCGCGCAAAGAGGCCGGCTTGGAAGTGGCCGACCGCATCCGCTTGACCTACCAAGCCCCTGCAGAAATTGCCCAAGCCGTAGAAGCCTTCCGCGACGAAATCATGGGCGAAGTGCTGGCCGTGGAAATGACGGCCGCGCCGCCGCCCGAAGGCGCTTTTGTGGCCGAAGCCGCGGGCGGCAAGGTGACCTTGGGCATTCAAAAAGCCTGACGCCGGCGGGGCTTTGAGGTGGCCTTGAGGCCGTAGGGGCGGCAGGGTGGGGCCGCCCCTACGGTGGGTTTAAGGGCCGCGCGGAGGCTCGCCTGGCAAGGGACGAAGTGCTGCCATGAAGGTGAGAACATCGCCTTGTGCTCGGGCGCGCGGCGCGCGCGTGACCGTGCGCAAACTGGATGCTGCTTGGCGGGAAGTGTACCGCTATCCGGCGCGGGTGTTGTGGCGCGGCCCTCAGAGCGTGACCGTGGCCGCGATATTCCAGATGCCCACAATGCGGGTCGGTGGGCTTTTGCTCGCGACGGGGGATTGCTTTGTAGAAACGTATTACGCCAATCGCTGGTACAATATTTTGGCCGTGTATGCCCAAGCGGAAGGGCGTTTGCGCGGCTGGTACGCGAACATTGGTGAGCCTTTGCCGTGGACGGCCGCGGAAATCGCCTATCGGGATTTGGCCTTGGATTTAGTGGTGCGCGCGGATGGTCGCCAAGTGGTGTTAGATGAGGCGGAATTTGCCGCGCTGCCCCTTGCGGACACAGAGCGGCGCCGAGCACAACAAGCCTTGCAGGCCGTGCGGCGGCGTTTCCGTGGCTTGTGCGCGGCGATGGCATGATTACTGCAAGGGCTGAACGCAGCCTTTGTGGTGGATGGTTGGTGTTTTATGTCGGCTTCTCAACACGATGCTTCGCATGGCACGCTTGAACGCGAGAGTGCGTTGAGCCTGTTTTTGCGCGGCGTTTTCTGGGCTGCGATGATTGCTCTGTTGCTGGTGGCGTGGACGCCCAGCGACCTCCCCAATTTTTCGTTGCGGCAGTTGGCGTGGTGGCGCACCGAGCGCCCGCAAGGGTATCAGGCCGCGCTTTTGCCCACCCCTACGGGCTCGCCCACCCTGCGGATTGGCATCATCTCAGGCCACTGGGGTTACGGCCCGGGCGCGACCTGCCCCGATGGGTTGACCGAGGCCGAAGTCAACCACAACATTGCTCTGCGCGTCCAGGCCGATTTGCAAAAGGCCGGCTATCACGCGGATTTGTTGGAAGAATTCGACCCGCGCCTGAAAGGCTACAAAGCAGTCGCGTTGGTTTCGATTCACGCAGATGTGTGTGACCCGAACCCGAATTACACAGGGTTCAAGACCGCCCCAGCCGGCGGCGAGGGGAACACCACCCAGTTGGTCGAATCGTTGCACCTGAAAGCCTGCCTTGACGCGCGCTACCAGGCCGCAACCGGTTTGCCCTATCATGGCACCAGCGTAAGCCGTCACATGATCAATTACCATGCCTTCCAGGAAATCGCCCCCACCACCCCCGCGGTCATCATCGAGACCGGCTTCCTGGGGATGGATAACAATTTGCTGGTCCATCATCCTGACGTGGTCGCGCAAGGCATTGTCAACGGCATTCTCTGCTATTTGCGCAACGAACCGGTGGAATTGCCAACCCCGACAACGACACCCAAGGCGACGCCATGAGCCAGAAGCCCTCTCCGGAAGCCAAGTTGTTGCTTCAAAAAGCTTCTCGGGCCGCGCGGCGGGGCCAGAAACGCGAGGCGCGGCGGCTGGCCGCACGCGCAGCCAGTTTGGCCCCCCACTGGGAAGACCCCTGGCTGTTGTTGGCGGCGCTGGCTCAATCGCCGCGGGCCAGTATCGGCTATTTGGAGCGCGCCCTGGAAATCAACCCACGCAGCCGACGAGCCCGCCGAGGCATGGCGTGGGCTGTGCGGCGCTTGCGCGAACGGCAAACCGTGGCGGTCAAAGTCGCCCCGCCTGCCCCGCCGGAGCACTACGCGCGCCCCAGGTTGAGCCTGATGCCGTTGGTGGTTTTGGCGGCATTGGTGTTGGTGGGTTGGGCGTGGGCTGCCGACCTGCCGACGCGTACCTTGGCCTTGGCCCGCCCGCAGCCTCAACCCAACGTGGTTTCCAAACCCACGATTACGCCGACCCCCACCAACACCCCGACCCCCACGCCCACCCCAGAGCCTTCCCCCACGCCCACCCCGACCCCCATCCCCACGGCAACGCCGACCCCGCGCCCCACCCCCATCCCCGCGGTGACGCTTCCTTCGGGTGCACGAGGGCTGCCCCCCGGTGTGGGACCCAACGATAAGTGGATTGATGTCAACCTGAGCCGCCAGCGTTTGTATGCCTACGTGGGCACCCAGTTGATTCGGGCATTTGTGGTTTCTACGGGCGTGCCCGCTTATCCGACGGTCACCGGCACGTATCACATCTACGTCAAATATCGCTACGCAGACATGGCCGGCCCTGGCTATTACCTCCCCAACGTGCCTTACACCATGTATTTTTATTTGGGCTATGGCATCCACGGCACTTATTGGCATCATAACTTTGGGGTGCCGATGAGCCACGGTTGCATCAACATGCGCACCGATGAGGCGGGTTGGCTTTTCGATTGGGCGCCTTTGGGCACGGTGGTGCACATTCACTATTGAGCCGCGTGGGTGCGTTCCCGCGCGAAGCCTCGCCTGGGGCGCTGTGCCTGCCCAGCCTAAACCACCCCCGCGTTGGTTCGGATTTTAGGGTTGAGAGGTCGTTCGGCCCATGACACTCCCTGAAGATTTGCTCCCCGCTCGCCTAACCCGCCGCGATGTTCTCAAACTGGCGGGTTTGGGCCTTTTGGGCATGGTGCTGCCGGCGTACAGCGCGCGATTTGTGGCCATGCCCGCTGACCAACGCGGGCGAGTGGCTTATGACTTCGTGGACTTGTATGACAAGCCTTCTTTCAAAGCCAAGCGTTTGACCCGCCTTTGGCACGACCATGTCTTCCCCATTGAAGCCGTGGTGGTGGGAGACGAAGAGCCGGCTTACAATCGGCTGTGGTATTACATCCCTCACCAGGGGTATGTGCACTCGGGGGGCGTTCAGCCGGTGAGGGTGGAGCTCAACGCGCCGCAGAGCATTCCCGAGGGGGGGCTGTTGGCCGAGGTGACGGTTCCCTTTACGGATGCGTATCGGAGCGTGGAGCGCACCCGCCCACCGGTTTATCGCCTTTATTACGCGACCACGCATTGGGTCGTGGGCGCCGTGCAAGACGCGCAGGGCCAAGTGTGGTATCGCATCGAAGATGACAAATGGCAGGAAACCTACTACTACGCTCCAGCCCGCCATATTCGGATTCTCAAGCCGGCCGACGTGGCGCCCCTTTCGCCTCACGTCCCGCCTGAGGAGAAACGCTTGCGGGTGGATTTGACCCGGCAGATCGTGACGGCCTACGAGGGGGGGCGGGCTGTTTATGCCGCCAAAACCGCGACAGGAATGGGCTATTTTGGCACGCCCGTGGGCACGTTCCGCACCTTTCACAAGCGCCCCTATCGCCATATGGCGGCCGGTAACCGTGCCGCCCCCGATTATGACCTCCCCGGCATCCCTTGGGTGTGTTATATTACTGAAAACGGCATTTCTTTCCACGGCACCTACTGGCACAACGACTTCGGCAAGCCGCGTTCCCACGGCTGCCTCAACCTCAGCCCCACCGCAGCCAAATGGATTTATCGTTGGACGACCCCCGTGGTGCCCTATCGGGAACAATACGCCTACAAAAAAGACGCCGGAACGCTTGTGGAGATTCACCAATGACCCGCCGAGAGCCTCTCTTTGCCGGTTTGATTGTTGATGAGGAAGACCGCCCCGTGGAAGTCGCCTACGTGGGCAACGAGCCCTGCTACGTGGTGGACGACGCGGGCTTCCGTCGCCATATTCCTGCCGAGCAGGTGGACCGTCAGGTTTTGCAGCAGCTCTTTGCCTTGGTAGAGGGCCACGAAGATTTGCTCTCCGAACAGGCCGCCAAATGGTTAGGCCAAGACGACCCCTTTAGCAAGGCCGCCTTAGAAATGCAATTCAAAAACCTGGATCAGCACATTGACGAAATCTTGGCCGTGGGCATCCCCGAAGAACACCGAGCCTATATGGGCATGTTGGGCTTTCGGGTGCGAATCAATCATCACGGCGAAGTGGTAGAGGTCACTTACCCGGGTGAATCGCCGGAGCCGTAATCCATGCGTTTTGACATTTTCACCCTGTTCCCCGAAGTGTTTCACCCTTATATTGATGTCAGCATCATCGCCCGTGCCCGCGCGCGGGGGTTGGCGGAAATCCATTTGCACAACATCCGTGACTGGACCACCGACAAACACCACGTCGTGGACGATGAGCCTTACGGCGGTGGGGGGGGCATGGTGATGAAACCCGAGCCGATTTTCAAAGCCGTAGAGGGCGTGTTGGGAAGCCCGCCCACCTGCCCGGTCATTCTGCTGACCCCCCAGGGGCGCCCTTTCACCCAAGCCGTGGCCCGCGAACTGGCGCAGCAACCTCACCTCGCGCTGCTGTGTGGGCGCTACGAAGGGGTTGATGAGCGGGTAAGGCAACACTTGGTGACCGACGAAATTTCCATTGGCGATTACGTCCTCACCGGTGGCGAATTGGCCGCGCTGGTGGTCTTGGATGCGGTGGTGCGGCTGCTTCCGGGGGTGCTGGGCGACCCCGAGGCCCCGGCGAAAGATTCCCACGCGGCCGGCTTGTTGGAACACCCTCACTACACCCGCCCGCCGGTCTTTCGAGGGTGGGAAGTGCCCGAAGTGTTGCGCTCCGGCGATCATGGCCGCATCGCCCGCTGGCGACGAGAGCAGTCGTTGCGCCGCACGTGGGAACGCCGCCCAGACCTGCTGGCCCAGGCGGCGCTGACCCCAGAAGAACGGGCGCTCATCGCGCGCTGGGAAGCCGAGCGCCAGCGGGAAGCCGCTGCAGAGGGGCATGAGCCCGATTGAAAGCGCGGCGCGCCCCCCAACAGAAAATAGCCCTCGGGCATAAAAGGCCGCTTAGCGCGGCTTTTTTGTTGGGTGGGTTTGAGCGGCCAAGGCCAACAAAATGGGGCGAATGGCGCGGGCCGCACGTGCGCGATGGCTGAGGCGGTTTTTTTCTTCAGGGGCCAACTCAGCCATGGTGAGCCCCCGCTCGGGTAGCCAGAAAATTGGATCGTAGCCAAAGCCGTGGGTGCCTCGGGCTTCGGGGATGACCTCGCCCGGGCACACCCCTTCGGCAAAGTGCAGCACACCCTCGGGGGTGGCCACCGCGATGACGCAGACAAAGCGGGCTTTCCACGGGCGGGGCTTGCCTTCCAGATTGGCCAAAAGATGGGCCCGCCGGTCGGCATCGGTCGGATGAGGCCCCGGAGCATAGCGAGCAGAATACAACCCCGGCGCACCGTTCAAGGCTTCCACTTCCAGCCCCGAATCATCGGCCAAAACCAGCCACCCCGTGGCCTCGGCCCAGGCCGTGGCCTTGAGCGCCGCGTTTTGAGCGTAGGTGTGGCCCGTTTCGGCGACCTCTAAAGCGATGCCCGTCTCGTGCGGAAAACGCAACATAAACGGTAAATCGTGCAGCAGGGCTTGATATTCTCGCTGCTTGCCGCGGTTGCTGGTCGCAATAAGGAGAGATAATTTATGTATCATTCTCGTTGACTTCCTTTAAGCGCTATGTTATAATCAAAACGATTTGCAAAAATCTTACCTTGGAGCATCGCGGTGGCTCACGACAACCCTTTCCGGCTGAATGTCGGCTTCATCGCGCATGAGCAAGTCGGCTATAGCCGGGAATTTCTTTTTGAAATTCCCGCGCTCGTCTTAGAAGACTTGCCTTTGCACGACTTGGTCGGCCATATAACGGTGAGCCGCACGCCGCAGGGGTTGCTCTTCCAGGCCCATCTGGAAGCGACCACACCGGCGGAGTGTGTGCGCTGTTTGGAACCTTTTGAGCAAAAATTGGTCGCCGACTTCACCGAATTATACGCTTTTTCGCCCAAAAATGCGGGCGAATCGGGGCTGTTGTATCCTGAGAGTGGACAAATTGACGTGGCCCCCTTGGTGCGGGAATACATGTGGTTAGATTTCCCCATCAAGCCCTTGTGCGCGGAAGACTGCAAAGGGCTGTGTCCGGTTTGTGGGGCCAATCGCAACGTAGAAGATTGCGGGCATACGGTCGAGCACATTGACCCTCGGCTGGAAATCTTGAAAACCCTTCTCGAGCGTTGATTCCTGGGAGGAAAACTGCATGTCTGCGATGCCTGAGCCACATTTGGCGCTTTCGACGCTCTTGGAGCAGGCAGAAGTGCGGGGTTATTTGACAACGGAAGACCTCATGGCCTGCTGCCCCGACGGCACCCGTCAATCGCTGGAGCGCATTTTAGCCTATCTGGAAAAGCAAGGCATTGACGTGGTTGACGAGCATGTCCGAGAAGGGAAGGCCGCCGTTCCCGAAGAAGAAGTGGACACAGTCGGGCAATATCTCAAAGAGATGTCACGGGTGCCGTTGTTGAGCGCGGCCGAAGAAGCAGCGTTAGCCCGGCGGGTTGCGCGAGGGCGTGAAGCCGAGCAGGAGCTCAAGCGTCACGGGAGGGCGCTTCCCAAGGCCCGGCGAGAAGCCTTGGAGGCCCTGGTGGAAGACGGCCAAGAGGCGCGAGAGCACCTCATTCGGGCCAACACCCGCCTGGTGGTCAGCATTGCCAAGCGCTACATTGGCCGAGGCGTGCCCTTTGCCGATTTGATTCAAGAAGGCAACTTAGGTTTGATGAAAGCCGTGGACAAGTTCGATTACCGCCGCGGCTTTCGTTTTTCGACCTACGCCACGTGGTGGATTCGTCAGACCGTCACCCGCGCGATTGCCGACCAAGGCCGCACCATTCGCGTGCCGGTGCACATGTTAGAGCGAATTCGCATTTTATATCGGCATCGCCAAACTTTAGAGCAGCGCTTGGGGCGCCCGCCGACCACCGAAGAACTGGCCGAGGCAATGGATATGCCCCTGCACAAAGTGCAGTGGATGCTCCAAGTGTCGTGGTACCCAATCTCGTTGGAGGCGCCGGTGACCGACCACACCGATGAGGAAACCGAGTTGGGGGCTTTTATCGAAGACAAACGCGCACCCGCGCCTTCCCAGTTAGCCTATCAGCGCATCTTACAGGAACGCGTCAAAGCCGTGTTGGAAACTTTGCCGCCGCGCGAAGCCCAGGTCATCCGGCTGCGCTATGGCCTGGAAAACGGCCACCCCTTGACGTTGGAAGAAATCGCCAGCAAATTTGGCCTGACGCGTGAGCGTATCCGCCAGATTGAAAACAAAGCCTTGCGCCGCTTGCGGCACCCCAGCCGCACCCGACAACTGCGCGATTATCTGGATTAACCGCGGCGGCTTGCCCAAAACCCAGTGAGCCCAAACCAAACGATTATCGGCCCGCTTTCAGGGCTGCTTTGTGCTTTAAACCTGTTGTTGGCCTTCCTGCCGTCTTACCTCACCGTTGGGCCCCTGGGCCTTGCCTCGGCTTTGGAAAACCTTCTGCCCCTTAAGCCCTACGCGCCTGGCAAGGTTGACGCCGATAGGTGTATACTTACAACGTCGCATTTATCTATCTTTGACCAAAGGAGCGTTCTTATGTTGAGCGTCCGCCAAATTGACACCACCAACCGCGCCGACGTGCGCAAGTTTGTCCGCTTTCATTATGACCTCTATCGCGGCACCCCGCAGTGGGTTCCCCCCTTCATCCGCGACATTGAATTTGCCCTCAACAAGCAAAAACATCCCTTTTATGAGCATTCCGATGCCGATTTCTTCCTGGCTGAGCGGGATGGGGAAGTAGTGGGGCGCATTGCCGCGCTGGAGATCAAACCCTACAATGCCTACCACAATAAAAAAACAGCCAGCTTCTACTTCTTCGACGTCATCGAAGATTTGGAAGTCGCCCGCGCCTTGTTCGCTCGGGTCGAAGAGTGGGCGCACAAACGGGGGTTAGATACGCTGGTGGGCCCCAAAGGCTTTAGCGCCTTCAACGGTTATGGCATCCAAATCGAGGGCTTTGAACACCGGCAGATGATGGACATGATGAACTACAACTTCCCCTACTACCCCAAATTTATGGAAGCCCTGGGGTTTGAGAAGGAAGTGGATTTTGTTTCGACCTATGTTCACGCGCCCGATTACGAACTACCCGAGCGCATCCACCGCATCGCGCGGCGCGTGCAAGAGCGGGGGACGTTTCGGGTGCACACTTTTAAATCAACAGCCGAGATTCGCCGCTGGGCGCGCAAAATCGGCGAAACTTACAACAACACCTTTGTCAACAACTGGGAATATTACCCCCTCACCGAGCGCGAGATCAAATACATTGTGGATACCTTGGTGTTAGTGGCCGTGCCGCGTTACATCAAAGTCATCTTACACGGCGACGACGAGGTGATTGGCTTCCTCTTTGGTTTCCCCGATGTTTCGAGGGCAATGCAGCGCGCCAAAGGGCATTTGTATCCCTGGAACATTGCCGATTTGTTGATTGAGCGGGCGCGCACCAATTGGATTTCCCTCAACGGGGCAGGGGTGCTGCCCAAATATCATGGCCGAGGCGCCAACGTCTTGCTCTATGAAGAGATGTATCAGACCGTGCGCTCAGAAAATCGCTTTGAGCACGCGGAGCTCACCCAAGTAGCCGAAACCGCGGTGCAAATGCGCAAAGATTTGAAGAACATCGGCGCCAAGGAATACAAAAACCACCGCGTCTATCGCAAAGCCATCTGAGGCGCTTAGCAAACCGCCCGCCTGCTGTTAGGGGGCGGGCGGTTGCCTTCCTTGTCATGGGCGTTTCCCCTTGCTCTCATCGCTGTCGTTTGCGCCCCTTTGGGGTGTTGAGCGTGGTTTGGGTCATGCTGTTGGCCGCGTGTGCGGGATGGCAGCGGCCTGTGCCAATTGCCACGTTTCAACCTCCTGCCGCGTCAGCCGCAGCGACCCTGACGCCCACGCCGTTTCTCCCGGCCACCAACACGCCCATCCCCCCCACGGTGACCCCGACGCCTACCCCCGTCCACACCCCTACCCCCACGGCCACCCCCACGCCAACACCGCTTCCGCGGCCGCAGTATCGCTTGGACGCCCGTTTGGATTACTGGAAGCGCACCCTGGACGTGGAAGCGCATCTTCACTACCCCAACACCACTGGCCGCACCCTCGAAACCCTGGTGCTCAACGTGGAGCCCGCCCAGTGGGAGGGGGTGTTTCAGCTCCAAAACCTGGAGGTCAATGGCCAGCCCGCGCAGAGTGCTTGGGCTGGCACGCGTTGGGAAATCGCGTTGCCCCAGCCCCTGCAGCCCGAGCAAACGCTCACTCTGACGGTGCGCTATCGTTTGAAACTCCCTTACAAAACTGCCAGCCGAATCTTCGGCGCCAGCGCCCGCCAAATCAACCTGGTGGATTGGTACCCGTTTGTGGTGCCCTACGACCCTGCCGAGGGCTGGCTTTGGCACAAACCCTGGCCGTTTGGCGACCATTTGGCTTACCCCGCGGCAGATTTTGACGTCACCCTGCAGGTGAAAGACGCACCGCCAGAAACAAAAATCGCGGCCAGCGCGTGGCCTGCAGACGACGGACACTACCGCCTGCAAGCAGCCCGCACCTTTGCCTTTTCCATTAGCCCCGAATTTCGCACGGCCCAAACCACGAGCCAGGGCATTACGATTACCAGCTACTACTTCCCCGAACTGGCCGCCGGCGGCAAGGCCCTCCCGGCTTACGCCCGAAAGGCGGTGGCCACGTTTTCAAAATACTACGGCCCCCTGCCTCGGCAACATTTGGCCATTGTGGCCACCGACGCAGCCGACGGGATGGAATACAGCGGCTTGGTCTTCCTGAGTACCAATTTCTACCGCCAGTATGATGGCACCATTCTCAACAACTTGGTCTCGCTGGGGATGCACGAACTCTCCCATCAATGGTGGTACGACCAAGTGGGCAACGACCAGGCCATGCACCCCTGGTTGGATGAAGCCCTGGCCACATATAGCGAACGCCTCTTTTACCAAGACAACTACCCCAAAGACGCACACCTGTGGTGGAATTTTCGGGTCTATTGGTTTCACCCTGAAGGTTATATCAACCGCAGCATTTACGATTACGCCACGTTCCGCCCTTATGTCAACGCAACCTACCTGCGGGGGGCTGAATTTATGGAAGACCTGCGGCAAAAAATTGGCGACGCGGCCTTTTTTGCCTTTTTGCAAGATTACCAAAACCAGATGCGGGGCAAAATAGCCACCCCCGAAGATTTCTTCCGCATTCTTCAAGCCCATACCCACGCGCAGCGCAGCGACTTGCAAAAGGGCTATTTCACACCCACCCCCTGAGCGCAGCCGAGAGGGCTTCCCTCTCAGGAAGGAAGCCGCCCGGCGCGGCGCGCCTCCTGGCGCGGTGGACGCTGGTGCCATGCCCACCGGCCGGGTCCTCGTCATGTTGGGGCTTCGGGCCACCCTTCGGTGCCGATGAGGGGCACGAAGGCCACGGGCTCCAAAATCTTACGCACGAAAGTGCCGTCGTCGCGCCTTTCCCAGACTTCCAGATACTGGGCGCCTCTGCTGCCCACCGGCACGACCAAGCGCCCGCCTGGCGCCAGTTGTTCCAACAGAGCAGCGGGCACCTTGGGCGCGGCCGCGGTGACCACAATGCCGTCATAGGGGGCGTGCTCGGGAAGGCCGCGGCTGCCGTCGCCTTGGTGTACTTGGATATTGTCGTAGCCCAGGGCTCTCAGGCGCTGCCGCGCGGCCTCGGCCAATTCGGGAAGCCGTTCGATGGTGTGAACCTCGCGCGCCAGATGGGCCAACACCGCGGCTTGATAACCCGAGCCGGTGCCGATTTCCAACACTTTGGCCTCAGGGGGAAGCGCAAGCCGTTCGGTCATGTAGGCCACGATGAAAGGCTGTGAAATGGTTTGCCCGTAGCCAATGGGCAGAGGGTAGTCGTCGTAGGCTTGGGCGCGGTAACGTTCAGGCACGAAGAGGTGCCTGGGTACGCGTTGCATGGCTGCCAAGACGCGCGGGTCGCGCACGCCGCGGGCTTTGATTTGCTCTTCGACCATGCGTTGTGCTTGCTCTTGCCATGTTTCCATAGGCTACTCCTGAGCGTCTGCCCATTGCAACCAAGCCAGCGGTTCGTCGTCGGGGGGAAAGGTGTGGTGTTTTTGAATCAGCGCAACCACGCGAGGCGAGGCCCCGGCTTGGGCGGCCAAATCACCGCCCCAGGCGGGATGCTGGCGCGCGAGCACAAAGGGCCGTCGCCAGCCGCGCGGGGGCGCCTCCCCCCAGGCCCAGGCCCGCCGCGGGCAACACCGTTGCGCAATCACCACGGCGACGCGTTCCCACAAGCGAGGGTGTTGGAGCGCTTTGCCTACATCGTGGAGTAGCGCCGCGGTCAAGACCTCGGGGTCGTGGCAGCCGCGCGCTTTCAACCGCCGAAAGACCCGCAGGGCATGGGCCTGCTCGGAAAGAGGCATTTGTTGAAACAGGCGCCAGAGCCCTGGCGAGAGCAGCGTTTGGGCTTCGGCCAGGGCCTGAGGGTCAAGGCGCGGCCTGAGCGCTTCCCAAAATTGCCGCATCCGATAGGTCAGCCTAAGAGCAGGTTGCCGAGCCATGTCGTGGGCGTGAGAATTAGCCAGGTGAGCAGGTCAATGTGAAAATAGGGGAGCACAAAAAAGAGCAATAAGAAAATCAAGAGGGCGTAGTTTTGCAGGGGAGCCAGATACGTGGCCCAAAAGCGTGGGAACAAGCCGGCCACGACTTTGTCGCCATCCAGCGGCGGGATGGGTAGCAGGTTGAAAAAGAAGAGCAGCAGGTCAAAAAAGACCACCGCGGCGAGGAAGTGAAGCCCAAAGCGTCCGATGCTGGTGGTGACGAGGAAGGGCTGGGCCAAACGGTAGAGGAGGGCTGCCCCTGCGGCCAAGAGCAAATTGCTCAGCGGGCCTGCAAAGGCCACCCAAAAGTAAGCGCGGCGGGTGCGGAGGGCATACGGCGAGATGGGCACTGGCTTGGCCCACCCAAAGCCCGTCAAAAGGAAGAGCAGCGTTCCCCACAAATCCAGATGGGCCAAAGGGTTGAGGGTGAGCCGCCCGGCACGCTTGGGGGTGCTGTCGCCAAATTGCGTGGCAGTCCACGCGTGGGCAAATTCGTGGATGGGGAAGGCCACCATCAGGATGGCCAGCCGAAAGAGGGTGTCTAAAAAATCGGGGAGGACCAACATCAGAGATATGCTCGCAGAAAGGCCACGGTTGGTTTTGGGGATACCTTGGGGCATTATAACATGGCGGGCAGTTCGGCGCGTTTCGGAAGCGCCGAGCAGGCGCCCGCGAAAGCCCGCCCTGGGTTCGCGGCAGCGGCTGATGCGCGACCAAAAGCGGTGCAAAGCGTTTTGGAATAGGAAGGCCTCTCGCCCACGTTCTGCGTAGGCGTGTCGCAGGGTTGTTGGGTGTTCACAGTGCGCACAAACACCAACGGCCGGTGGTATAATCCATCAATCCTCAAATCCCCCTTGGGTTGTTGATGACCATGTCGTGGTTCAATCTTTCGGTGCGTTTAGCAACGCTTCTCATCATGCTGGTTGGCTTGGTGGGGTTGGTGATTCCAATCTTTCCGGGCATCATCGTCATCTGGCTGGCGGCTTTGGGCTATGGGCTGGTGGTCGGCTTTGGCGGCAGCGGGGGATGGGTCTTTGCCGTGCTGACCGTGCTGATGTTGATTGGCGCGTTTGCCGACAACGTCCTGACGGCCAAGGGCGCCCATCAAGGCGGGGCTGCGTGGTATAGCATCGTGGTGGCCATCGTGGCCGGCTTGGCCGGCACGTATTGGGCGCCGCCCGTTGGCGGGCTGATAGCCGCTCCGCTCGCGTTGCTGGGCGTGGAATATTGGCGGAAGCGCAACTTGCAAGAGGCCTGGCAAGCCGCGCGCGGTTATCTGTGGGGCTGCGGATGGGCGTTTGTGCTCCGTTTTAGCCTGGGCGTGGTGATGATTTTGCTGTGGGCCTTTTTCTGGGCGTGGTAGCAAGCCGCACAGAGGCTTTTGTTGATGGATCATGTAAGGTTGCAAGGAGGAAAAAACCAATGGCTAAAGTAACGCTCAACTTATATGGCAAGCTTCGCAAGGTGCATAAACCCCAAAAGGTGATTGGCACCAAAGGCATCTTGGAAGTGGAAATTGAAGAAGGGCAAACCTTGGAAAGCGTGTTGGAAAAAGTTGGCATCGGCATTGATGAACTCTATACGATTTTCCTCAACGGCCAACTTCTGACCACCCACAACAAGATGGCCGAACACTTGGGTTACCAGCAATATTGCGAAGAGTGTCATAACTGGAACCTGTGTGTCAAACTCAAAGACGGCGATCAAGTCGCCTTGTTTGGCTTGGATATGGCCACCCTGGTCATTTGACGGACATCGCGTTGAGCGTGCCGAGGAGCGTGCCATCGGCTTTTTGGGGTTTGGGAGGTTTTTGTGCTCATTGCTGTAGTGTTGTTGGGATTGGGGTACGGGTTTCTCAACGGATTTCACGATAGCGCCAACATTGCCGCACCTTTGATTTCGACCCGGGCGTTGCGGCCTCGCACCGCGTTGCTTTGGGTGGCTTTAGGGGAATTTTTAGGCCCGCTGATTTTTGGCTCGGCCGTTGCCAAAACCATTGGGGCGGATTTGCTGCAGAGCAGCGCGATTACGCCTACCATCCTCGCGGCGGCTTTGATTGGTGCCATCGTGTGGGATTTGATTACATGGTGGTTTGGCATCCCTTCGTCCTCTTCCCACGCGCTGGTCGGAGGGCTGCTGGGCTCGGCCATCGTCGCGCGGGGCGTGGGGGTGGTGAAGTTCGGCGGGTTAGAAAACGTGTTGCTGGCGTTGTTCATTTCGCCTTTTTTGGGCTTTGCCGCGGGTTATTTGATTACCAAGTTCAACTTTGTGGTTTTCCACGACGCACCGCCGCGCATTCAGGAAGTCTTCCGGCGTGGGCAATTGTTCACGGCGTTGGGGCTGGCCATGAGCCACGGCGCGAACGATTCTCAAAAGACCATGGGCGTCTTGACGCTGGCGTTGCTGGTGAGCGGCCATTTGCACACCTTTGAAGTGCCTTTTTGGGTGGTGGTGCTTTCAGGTGGGGCATTGGCCCTGGGCTCGGGCGTGGGCGGCTGGCGTCTGATTGTGACGCTGGGCGCGCGTGTGTTCCGCATCCGGCCGGTGCATGGCTTCAGCTCTCAGGTGGGGAGCGCCCTGGTCATCGGCGGCGCTTCGCTTTTGGGCGGCCCGGTGAGCACCACCCACGTCATGACTTCCTCGCTCATGGGCTCGGGGGCCGCTGAACGCATCAACAAAGTGCGCTGGCAGATTGCCGGTGACATGCTTTATGCGTGGGTGCTGACGATTCCTATCAGCGGCATGGTGGCAGCCGGCTTTTACCTCTTGTTGCGCGCTTTGGGATTGGGTAGTTGAGATGCCGACCTATCTCCTTCATTACAGCAGCGAAATTGGCCTCAAAGGCCACAATCGGCGGGATTTTATCAATCAACTTCGGCGTAACATCCGCCGCCAACATCCGGCGGTGACCCAGGTAACCCATCTGATGGGGCGCCTGGTGGCCGAGAGCCCCCAGGAAGAGGCTTTTGACGACGTCTTTGGGGTGGCTTGGTGGGCTGAGGCACAGGCGCTTCCGGCCGAAATGGATGCCATTCGCGCGGCCGCGGTGGCTCTCGGCCAGGCGCAAGCCGGGCCCGGAAAGACGTTTGCCATTCGCGCGCGCCGCGCAGACAAGCGTTTCCCCTTCAATTCCCAAGAGATTGGCCGCGACATCGGGGCTGCCGTGGTCGAGGCCACGGGCATGGGGGTGGATCTCACCGCGCCCGATGTGGAAATTTTCGTCGAAATTGCCCCTGGCACGGCTTTTGTGTTTTCCGAGCGTCACCCTGGCCCGCAGGGCTTCCCGGTGGGCGTGGCCGGAAAACTCTTCGGCCTCTACTCAGGGGGCATTGATTCGGTTTTGGCCACGTATCTCATGGCCCGACGCGGGGCGCGCATCACTCTGGTGCATTTTCACGTCTTCCCGGCCGCAGAAGAAGCCCATCGTCAAAAAGTGGGGCAGTTGGCTGCCAAATTGGGCCGTTACATCCCGGGGCTTAAAGTGCATTATCTGCCCTATCGCCCTTATCATGCTCGGGCGAGCGGCTTGCCACGCAAATTCCAACCCTACCGCGTGGTCACTTTCCGCCGTTTCATGGCGCGCACGGCAGCCACCCTGGCCCAGCAGGAAGGCGGCCAGGCCATTTTCACGGGTGATAGCCTGGGGCAGGTAGCTTCCCAAACCTTGGAAAATATGTTGGCGGTCAATGAGGCTTTGGCTGGCTTCCCCATCTTTCGCCCCCTCTTGGCGTGGGATAAGCAGGAAATCATCACCTGGGGAGAACGGCTGGGCTTCTACGATTTGGCCAAACAACCCTATCGGGATGGCTGCGCACTGCTGGCCAAGAAGCCTGCCACGCGCGCCCATCTGGACCGAGTGCGGGAGATGGAAGCCCGCCTCGACATCCCCTCACTTCTGGAAGAGACTTTGGCTCAGGATGAAATCATCACCTACGGCGTTTGAACGCCCTTCGGCCGCAGCAAACCCACAGCCCCCGCGGGGGCTGTGTTGGTTTAAGTTTGAGAGCGAAAAAACCAAACGGCGAAACCACAAGGTTTCGCCGTTTAAGCCTGCGAGCGGAGAATTTGCCGCACGCGGTGGATGCGCGCCTCTCCCAGCGCGATGCCCAACGCGTCCAGCACTTCGTCGGGGCGGCCGGTGGCGCCTTCGCGGGCCGAAAGACGCATCCGCAAGCGGCTGTGCCCTTCCTCATCGGGCGGGAGGATTTCCAGCGCTTCGATGAGCGGCCGGAGGTCGTAGGGTTTGCCGCGGCGTTCCCGCGGCAGGTGCGGCGCGGCCAGCAGGCGGGCGACGCGGGCTTCCAGGTCGGGGATGGGTTCCAGCAAGGTGACTACGAATTCGCTGGCCACAACTTGGTTGGGCAGCGCAGGCTCGTGGGGTGGCACGGCTTCGACTTGAAGCACCCGAATGCCAGGCGGGGCTGCTTGACGAAGGGCTTGGGTGACCTCATCCAAGGGGAGGGGCTCGGTGAGCCAAAAGTCGGCCAGCTCGTGTTCGCCGGTGCAGCCCAGGGGGAGGGCTGAGGCCAAGTGCATTTTAGGGCGGGGGTGATAGCCTTGGCTATGCCACAAAGGCAAACCCGCCCGCCGAAACATGCGCTCCAGCGTGCGTTGCACGTCCAGATGGCCAGTGTAACGCATGGCTTCGGTTTTGGCGTAGGTGAGGCGCACGCGGAACGCCTGGTTGCGGGAGGTAGGTTTGGCTTGGGAAGACATCACACGACCCCAAAGGTTGGAATGCACCGGCCAGGGCGCGGCATGCACGGCCGGAAGAGCGCAGCAATCCTAACATGATTGCGCGCTTCTGTAAACCTGCCCCGTAGGGGGCATTGCGGCTGCTGCCGCGCTGGGGTGGAGAGGGGCAAAGCCACAGCGCAGCCCGTCGGCTTCCATCGCGTGCAAGCGCAGACTTTTCTTGACAATTTGGGCTTTTGCGACTACACTTAGGGCCATGAAACACTGCTACGCGATGATGGGCATGATGATGGCCTTCCCGAAGCCCAAGGCGGCTCTCGGGCCATCGTCGCGTGGGTAGCCCACTTCCCCCTCAGCCCCCGACACCCTCGGCCAGAGCCGCCGAGGGTGTTTTTGTTTCCTTGCAGGAGGTAGCCATGTTTGAGGTCAAAACCCACCCCGCGTTGCTCACTGCCCCTTCGCAGGCCGACCGTGGCCCTTCCACCCTGGCCGTGCATGGCGGCCGCCGCGCCAACCCGTATGGCGCGGTGACCGAGCCCATTGTGACTTCGGCCCCCACTGTCTTCCCCTCAACCGCGGCCTTGCGAGCCTTTGTGGAAGCCCGCCAGTGGGGCGCGACCGAGCAGGTGGAATATGGGCGTTATGGCAACCCCACGGTGCGCGAAGCCGAGCGCCGTTTGGCCGCGCTGGAAGGCGCCGATGATGCTGTGGTGTTGGCTTCGGGAATGGCCGCTATTACGACCACTTTGCTGGCGCTGCTTCCTGCAGGAAGCCACGTCGTGTTGACCGAAGGGGTCTATCGCCGCACCCGTCAGTTTGTGACCGATTTCCTGCCCCGTTGGCACATTGCCGCCACCGTGGTGGATTGGAAAGACCCCCAAGGCCTGACCCGCGCTTTGCGCCCTGAAACCGCGCTGATTTTCGCAGAGACGCCGACCAACCCCTATTTGCGCATCCTCGACCTGGAACGCCTCGCTCAGATAGCCCGCAGCCGCAACATTACCACCGTGGTGGATGCGACCTTTGCCACCCCGCTCAATCTGCGCCCTTTGCGCTATGGCATTGATTTGGTCGTGCATTCGGCCACCAAATATTTGGGCGGACACCATGATTTGCTGGCCGGCGTGGTGGCTGGCAAGGCAGATGTTGTGCAGCAAGTGCGCGAAGCAATAGGCGTGTTTGGTGGTGTGTGCGCCCCGCAGACGGCCGCGGCCCTGACCCGAGGCCTCCGCACCCTGGGCCTGCGGGTCGCCCAACACAACCGCAACGGCCAGGCTGTGGCCGAGTTTCTGGAAGCGCATCCGCGGGTGGAACGGGTCTGGTACCCTGGTTTGCCTTCCCACCCCGACCACGCCTTGGCGCAACGGCAGATGAAGGGCTTTGGCGGCGTGGTCTCGTTTACCGTGCGCGGTGGGTTCGAGGAAACCGCCCGCTTTGTGGACGCCTTGCAAATTCCGCTTTTGGCGGCTTCCCTGGGCGGTGTGGAATCTTTGGTGACGCTGCCTGCTTTGGCTTCCTATTACAACCTGACGCCCGAAGAGCGCTTGGCGTTGGGAATCCCAGACAATTTGGTGCGTCTCTCCTTGGGGGTCGAAGACACCGCCGACCTGCTGGCTGATTTGGCGCAGGCGCTGGACCGCATCTAAACGGGCCGGCAGGGCAGCGACCTCACACGACGGAAAGGCGGGCGGCGTTCCCGCCTTTGCCTTCTTTGTGGTTTGCAAAAACGCCCCAGGCGTGATACACTTTTCAGCAGAGAACAAGGTGGCGCTCTCTGGCGAGGGCGTCTTTTTCATGCTCAATTCCCTATGTGACGAGGAAGTCATGCGTACTGTTGAATGGTCTTCTGAAAAACAAGCCTTACAACTCATTGACCAGCGGCTGTTGCCCAGTGAGTTTCGCTTGGCCTATTGCCACACCTACCAGGAAACAGCCGACGCCATCCGAACGATGGTGGTTCGAGGCGCGCCAGCCATCGGGGCTGCTGCGGCTTTTGGCATGGCTTTGGCCGCGCGTCAGATTGCGACCAACGACCGGCAGACCTTGCTTGACTTTTTGGAAAACGAAGCCGCACCAGCGCTCAAGGCCGCTCGCCCCACCGCGGTCAACTTGGCTTGGGCGGTGGACCGCGTGTTGGCCGCGGCTCGGAAGACCCAGGGCAGCGCCGACGATGTGCGCCAAGCGGTTTTGGAAGAGGCCCAGCGCATTGCCGACGAAGACGTCGCCATCAACAAACGGATGGCCGAATATGGCGCAACGCTCATTGAAGATGGTGATACGGTCATCCACCATTGCAACACCGGCGCGTTGGCCACCGTGGATTGGGGCACCGCGTTGGGCGTCATCCGCATGGCCCACGAGCAAGGCAAGCGCATCCACGTCTTGGTGGACGAAACCCGCCCGCGGCTGCAGGGCGCGCGCCTCACCGCGTGGGAGCTTTCCCAATACGGCATCCCCTACGACATCATCAGCGACAACGCAGCAGGCTACTTCCTGCGCACGGGGCAAGCCCAAAAGGTCTTTGTCGGGGCAGACCGGGTGGCCCGCAATGGCGACGTAGCCAACAAAATCGGCACCTACATGCTGGCCTTGGCCGCTTACGACAACGGCGTGCCTTTTTACCCCGTGGTGCCCACCTCTACCATTGATTTGAGCCTCGCCCACGGCTCGCAGATTCCCATCGAAGAGCGTGACCCTGAAGAGGTGTTGGCCATTCAATTGCGCGGGCGGCCGGTGGTGCCGGCTGATGCCACCGCCCGCAACCCAGCCTTTGACGTCACGCCCGCGCGTTTGGTCACCGCCATTGTCACCGAAGAAGGCATCGTGCGCCCGCCGTTTGAGGTGCATCTCGCGGATGTGGTCCGCCGTGCCCAGCAAGGGGAGTGATCCATGAAAGTTGTGATTACAGGCTCGGTTGCTTATGACTATTTGATGACCTTCCCGGGTAAATTCAAAGATGCCATCCTCGCAGACCAGTTAGATTCGCTCAGCCTTTCCTTTTTGGTGACGTCGCTCATCAAACGCCGCGGCGGCATTGCCCCCAACATCGCCTACAGTTTGGCCTTGTTGGGCGAGCACCCCACCATTATGGCCACGGTAGGCGAAGACTTTGCCGAATATCGCCGAGCCTTAGAAGCCGTGGGCGTGGATACGTCGGCCGTCAAAGTTGTGCCCAACGAATCCACGGCTTCGTTCTTCGTCACGACCGACCAGACCCTCTCGCAAATTGCCAGTTTCTACCCCGGCGCGATGGCCCACGCGGCCGAACTTTCCATTGCCGACTTGTCGCCCCGGCCCGATTTGGTGTTCATCTCGCCCAATGACCCGGCTGCGATGGAAAAATACGTCCGAGAATGTCGGGCTTTGGGCGTGCCTTACTGGTACGACCCCAGCCAGCAAATTGCCCGCGTGGGCGGCGAAGAGCTGCGGGAAGGCGTGGACGGCGCGGCCGCGCTGCTGGTCAATGAGTACGAATTTGCCCTTTTGCAGGAAAAAACAGGCTACAGCGCTGCCGACTTGCTGGCGAAAATTCCCTTGGTGGTGGTGACCCGCGGCGCCAAAGGCGCGAGCATTTATGCCGAGGGGCAGGAATACACGATTCCGGTGGCGCCTGCCGAGCATGTGGAAGACCCCACCGGCGCGGGCGACGCATTTCGCGGCGGCCTGCTCAAAGGTTACATGCGCGGCCTGCCCTGGAATGTAGCCGGACGCCTCGGCGCGCTGACCGCTACCTATTGCCTGGAAGCCTCGGGCACCCAGGGCCAGCGCTACACCCCCAAAGCTTTCCTGAAGCGCTTTTGCGAAATCTTCGGGCACGACGTGCCCTGCGAAACGGTCCAGGCCGCGTTTGCCTAAGGGCAAACCGCCATTCGCAATTTGCCATTCGCCATTCGCAATTCGCAATTCCTAATTCCCTTACCCCTTACCTACGAAATACGGAGATTGTCATGAGTGAATACGACGTTAAAGACCTCGCCCTGGCCGAAGGCGGCCGCCTGCGCATCGAATGGGCCGACCGCGACATGCCGGTGCTGCGCAGCATCCGCGAGCGCTTCGAGCGCGAAAAACCGCTGAAGGGCGTGCGGATTTCGGCTTGCTTACACGTCACCACCGAGACCGCCAACCTGATGCGCACGCTCCAGGCCGGTGGTGCGGATGTGGTGCTGACCGCTTCCAACCCGCTTTCTACGCAAGACGATGTCGCCGCGGCGTTGGTTTCCTTCTTCGAAATTCCGGTCTTTGCCATCAAAGGCGAAGACAACGCCACCTATTACAAGCACATCCACGCCGCG
>CAYLRJ010000129.1:0-15069 GCA_964386185.1 uncultured Anaerolineaceae bacterium | reverse complement strand
GACCCCAACCGCGCAGCGCACAGTATTTCGTGATCGCTGCCGTCAGCGTCGTCTTCCCATGGTCGATGTGCCCCATCGTACCCACATTCAGATGCGGCTTCGTGCGTTCGTATTTCTGCTTCGCCATCGGTCTCTCTCCTTCTTTACGGTCATCTTACATGCAAAGGCGGGAAACGCCCCCTCTTTTGGGGGATTTCCCACCGGGGCTTCGCCCCTTAACGGTCGTATTTTGTTTGAACAAAAGAGCCCTCAATGGGACTTGAACCCATGACCTCACCCTTACCAAGGGTGTGCTCTGCCACCTGAGCTATGAGGGCTTCCAGTGGGCAGGGAGGGATTCGAACCCCCGTAGGCATACGCCAGCTGATTTACAGTCAGCCCCCTTTGGCCACTTGGGTACCTGCCCAAATTATGCGATTGTCAAGCCGTCATCGACCTGTTACCGAGGCTGATCTCTCAGCCCCCGTCACAGAGCCGACGACGGGACTTGAACCCGTAACCGACCGCTTACAAGGCGGTTGCTCTGCCGATTGAGCTACGTCGGCCAGCGAGCCAGCGCCCGCCATTATACCAAAACCACTCTTCCACGGCAAGGTTCCAGCCCGCGCCATCTCGAGAAAGGGCCTTGACGGCGGCATAGTCTATCAAAAACCCCTTTTCCCGTCAATGGTTTGCCCAGCGTTTGAGCCTGAGCAGGGGGGCATCGTCCAAAGCAGGGCGCTGTTGGGAAGCCGCGCCCCCGTGGCAAGCGGCTCAGGACGCGTCGGCGGAGGTATCTTCATCTTCGTCGGCGGGCTGGGTGGGCTGCGCCGCGGCCGATTCGTCATGCCGGTCCGCAGGCCCAAAAGGCAAATGCACCTTGGGCAACGGTTCCGGCGGCGCTTCCCCGCGGCTCATGGGCTCAAACACATTTTGCGCCGCCCAGAGATAATCTGCCGCAGCCGAAAAGGCCGCATCCATGTAGGCCTCGACCTTCGAAAGCAACAAGGCTCGGATGTCCGGCGGCAGGTTGTTCCACCACTGCCTGCGGGCCTCTTCGTCGGTCAAGTCCAACGCTTCGCGCAGCAACGCGATCAGGGCTTTTTCATCCATCTCTTGGCTCATATTCATTTCCTTTGCTCGGGCTTCCGCTCGGGCGTCATTTGATTTTCAAGGGAATGCCCGCTACCATCAGCAGCACCTCGGTTGCTGCTTCAGCCACTTTCCGGTTGGCCCACCCCAACACGTCGCGATAGAGCCTTCCCAACGGCGAAACCGGCACCAAGCCCCAACCCACTTCGTTGGAAACCACCACCCAAGGGATGCCCAAAGTTTGCTGGGCTTTCAAAAGCGTGGTGATTTCTGCAGCCACAGCCTCTTGGGCCTGGGTTTGCACCGCGGGGTCGGCCGCGTCTTGGTCTTCGACCGTTGCCAAGAGCACGTTGCTCACCAGAAGGGTCAGGTCGTCCAACACCAAAAAGTCGGCCTGGGGCGGCTGGGCCAAGAGCGCCTCGCCGACGTGGCGCGGGTGCTCCCGTGTAAGCCACCCTTGGGGGCGCTCTGCTCGATGGCGAGCAATGCGCGCGGCCATATCGGCATCGCCCGCGGTGGCGGTGGCCACAAAGACCACCTGCTTGGCCTGCGCTTGGGCCAATCGCAACGCGTAAGACGATTTCCCGCTCCGAGCGCCGCCCAAAATCAATGTCAACGGCACAGCCATGAGGCCTCTCCCAGGGCTTTTACGGGGCCCAGATACTCAGCACCAAGGCCACCGTTTCGGTCAACTCTGCCAAAGCGCCATACAAATCGCCGGTGAGGCCGGGCACGCGCCGCAGCGCCCACAGCGCCAAAAGCCAGGCCAGCAGGGCGGCGCTCCCCCACACAAGCCATGCGCCCGGCCAGGCCAGAGCCCAAGCCATCCAAGCCACAGTGAGCGAGGCCACGCCTGCGGTTTTCCACCCCACTTGCGTAAACCACATCCTTCCCAAGCCTTGGGGGCGGGCATAGGGGAAGGCCGCCATCGCGACGGTCAAAGTCCAGCGCCCGAGCACAGGGGCATAGACCACAGCAGGCAGAGGGGCCGTTTGCAAGGCGACGTATTTTACCAACAACACCAACATCGCAGCAAGGGCGCCAAAAGCGCCCACCCGCTCGTCGCGCATAATTTCCAAGCGCTGGGCTGCGGTGGTGCCGCCCAACAAGCCATCGGCAGCATCCATCAAGCCATCCAGATGCAGCCCACCGGTCAGCAGCACCCAAAGGGTCAGCGCCAAGGCCGCGGCCAAAGCCGGCGAGCCCCCCAAAGCCAAAATACCCTGACGGGCGCCTGCCACAGCCAAACCAAGCAACGCTCCCACCCAGGGGAAGAGCATCGCCGCGCAGCCCAAATCTTCTGGCTGGGTGTCATCCCAGCGGCCCCACGGCACCACGGTGAGGAAGCGCATCGCTGCGCCCCAAGCCCGAAACAACCTCCGCGCCCGCGACACCTCAGGCCTCACGCTCGGCCACGCCTGCTTCGGCAAACGTCGCCATGTAGGCGTGGAGTTGGGCAGCCGCTTCGACCAAGGGCAACGCCAGCGCGGCGCCACTGCCTTCGCCCAGGCGCAGGCCCAAATCGAGCAGTGGGCGAAGGCCCAAAAAGTCCAACATCCGCCCATGCCCTTGCTCTTCTGAGCGATGCGCGGCGATGAAATAATCGCGCGCCGTGGGCGCGAGCGCCACAGCCAGCATCGCGGCGGCGGTCGCGATGAAGCCATCCAACAAAACAGGCACCCGATGGGAAGCCGCGGCCAGCATCGCCCCTGCCAGGGCGCCAATCTCCAACCCCCCGACTTCGGTCAGCACCCCGATGGGGTCTTGGGGGTCAGGTTGCGCCCGCTGCAGAGCCTGCCGCACCACCTGCACTTTGCGCTGCCAGCCGGCATCGTCCACGCCAGTGCCGCGGCCGACGATGTCTTCCGGCTGGAAGCCGCCCAAAGCACATGCCACGGCTGCGGCCGCGGTGGTGTTGCCAATGCCCATTTCGCCCAGCACAACGATGTCCAACCCTCGCTCCACTTCTTCCTCCACGACCTCCACGCCAACTTCCAAGGCCTGCCAGGCTTGCTCGCGGCTCATGGCGGGTTCCTTGGCGATGTTGCCTGTGCCGGGGGCAATTTTGCGCTTCACCAAACCCGCGGCATCGGGAAGTTCGGCGGCTACGCCCACGTCCACCACGGTCAAGCGGCTGCCCGTCAACCGCGCCAACACGCTGATGGCCGCACCACCCCGCAAAAAGTTGCGCACCATCTGCGCGGTCACTTCGCTGGGGTAAGCGCTGACGCCTTCCACGGTGACGCCATGATCAGCGGCCATCACGATGATGCTCTTGTGTGTAATCTCTGGTGTCACTCGGCCTGTCATGCCTGCCAACCGAATGGCCAAGGTTTCCAAACGCCCCAAACTGCCCGCAGGCTTGGTCAACTGCGCCTGTCGGGCTCGGGCTTTTTCGGCCGCCCGTTGGTCAAAAGGGGGAATGACAAACTTCGCGTGGGTCATCGCTCTCCTCCGCAATACCTCCGTCTATTCTGCCAACACCACCACCGGCCGTCCTGGCCGCGTGTGGAGAATATGCACCGGCACGTCATACACCGCGGCAATGCGGTCGGCCGTCAACACCATCTGCGGCTCATCCACGGCCAAGAGCGCGCCATGGTCCAACAGCGCCACCCGGTCAGCAAAACGGGCAGCCAGGTTGAGGTCGTGAATGACCATCAACACGGTCAGGCCACGCTCGCGGCTGAGCCGAGAGACCAGTTGCAAAATGTTGGCCTGATGGTGCAAATCAAGGTGGGTTGTTGGCTCGTCTAACAGCAACACAGGGGTTTCCTGGGCCAAGGCTCGCGCCAGCAGCACCCGCTGTTGCTCACCCCCAGAAAGTTGCGCCAGCCGCCGCGAGGCCAAGGGCGCCAAGTCGGTCTCTTCCAAAGCCTGTTGCACGGCCGCGCGGTCACGCGCGCTGGGAGCCCCCAGCCAAGAGAGGTAAGGCGTGCGCCCCAGCATGACGGCCTGCTCTACGGTAAACGCGGGGGGCAAAGCGCGCGCCTGGGGCACCACCGCGACAATACGAGCCCGCTCGCGCGGCGAAAGGGCTAACAAATCTTGCCCTTGCCACCGCACCGCGCCGCTACACGGGCGCAGGGTGCCGCTCACCACCCGCAACAGCGTGGTCTTACCCGCGCCATTTGGCCCGGTGAGGGCCACGATTTCGCCTTGTTGCACGGCGAGGTCCACACCGTGCAGCACGCGCCGCTCTCCATAACACGCATACAGTTGGATGAGTTCCAAAACAGCCATGATGTCACTCCCAAACGCCGACTATGCGGCCTGCCGTTTGGTGCGTTGCAACACCCACAGGAAGAAAGGCGCGCCAAACAAAGCCGTCACAATACCCACCGGCAAGGTTTGAGGCGCCAAAAGGGTGCGTGCGCACAAATCCGAAAGCAAGAGTGCGGTTGCCCCGCCTAAGAGCGAGAGGGGGATCTCCCAACGGTAGTCTTCGCCCCAAAGCAAGCGCACCAAATGAGGCACGATCAAGCCAATGAACCCGATAATACCTGCAAACGCCACCGCGGCTGCGGTGGTCAACGAAGCCGCGGCCAAAATGACCGTTTTGGCATGTTGGGCATGCACCCCCAACTGCTGCGCCTGCTCTTCACCAAATTGGAGCACATTCAGCGCGTGGCCTGAAGCCAACAGCGTAGCCTGCCCCAACAGCCAATAAGGCAACATCGCCACCACTGGCGCCCATCCATTCAAAGGTGCGCCGCCCATCAAATACGTGATTGCTCGGCGCAGTGTGCCTTCCGATTGCATCATCAAAAAAGAAGTAACAGCCGTTGCAAAGGCCCCAACAGCAACCCCCGCGAGAATCAACGTCGTGGTAGGCACGGTGCCGTCCACGCGCGCCAGCGCATAAACCAGCCCCACAGTGAGCAAAGCACCCAAAAACGCGGCCAAAGGCAACGCGAACAGCCCCCCGCTCCCTTCCGGCCAAGCCAAACTCAACGCCACCACCGCGCCCAAGCCTGCGCCCGAGGCTACACCCAACAAATAAGGGTCGGCCAAGGGGTTGCGAAACACCCCTTGATATGCCGCGCCGCTGCTGCCCAACGCCGAACCGGCCAAAATCACCAGGGCAGTATGCGGCAGCCGCAGGTCAAAAACAATGGTGTGATAATACGAAGGCATATCCGAAGGCGCGGGCAAATTTCTGAGCGCGGCCCACAACAACCGCCCCACATCACGCAAGGGAATATTGACCGCACCAATTGCCACGCTCAACCCCGCGGCTACCATCAACAAAACCAAATTGAGCACCAGAGCACGCAACCATCGCACCGACATGAGCCCTCACCAAAAAGGGGGATGAAGCCTTGGGGGCTTCATCCCCTCACAAGCAAGACATTACGGCTGGCAAACCGCACCCACCAGGTTCTGCTCCAGGTGTTTGGTCAAATCTTTGGCGCAGAAAATGTCGGGGTGCAACATCACTGCTAAGGTTTCCAGGCCATCCACCAGCCGCGGGCCAGGGACGCTCAACAAATTGGGGTCAAAAGGATAGACCTTGCCTTCTTTCACGGCTTTGATGGCATCCCACCCAGGGCGCTGAGCCACCGACTCGGGGGTGACCCCATAAGGGGCATCGGCCAGAAGGATGATGTCAGGGTTTTGTTTGACCAATTCTTCGGTGCTAATCTGGGCCCAGGCCTTGTCGAGCACATCGCCCACGTTGCGCCCCTTGGCCATCTTGATGGTATTCGAGATGAACGTGTTGGGGCCAGTCGTCCACGGGTTAGCCGGGTCGGTGCCATCCAGCTCATAAAACACCAAAGGCTCTTCGGTCACGTCAGCCAAGGCGTCTTCCACCGTTTGGACACGTTCCTGCAACTGGGCAATGAGTTTTTCAGCCTCTGCTTCGTGGCCGGTCAATTTGGCCAAATCGCGCAGGTTTTTGTAAAGGCCATCGAAATCTTTGGGGTTGGGCACCCAAAACACCTGGAGGCCGGCATCTTGCATTTGCTTGACCTTGTCGGGGGAAATAATCTCCGCCGCGATCACCAAATCGGGTTGGTAAGAGAGGATCGCCTCCAGCGGCAAATCACCCCACAAGCCGCCCACGCTGGGGATTTTTTCGGCCTCAGGCGGGAACTTGGCGTTGTCATCCCGGGCGACGATTTGCCCGCCTGCGCCGATGGCAAACAAGCTTTCGGTGATGGAAGGCGCCAAAGCCACAATCCGCTGGGCTGGCCGGCTCAAAGTCACGGTATTTCCCAAGCCATCGGTCACTGTGATTGGCTCAGGGGTTGGCGTAGCCGTCGGCGGCACGGGGGTTGGCGTCGGCGGCACAGGGGTCGGGGAAGCCGGCACTTCGGTCGGCGCCTGTGTGGGCGCTGCCGACGGGGTGGGCGTTGCGGCCTGCCCACACGCGCTCAGCACCAACGCCATCACGGCCAACACAGTAAGGAAGAAAACCTTGCGAGACACGAGCACCTCCTGAAACAAAGGATTGAATGGGTGCTCGCGGAGAGGGAGAACAAAAAAGCCCCTGCCCGTCGGACAGGGGAAAGGGAAACACAAAGGCGCCCTGGGCGCTTGCGTTCCCACTCCCTTCCGCGAGGGCGTGGAAACCGACCGGGGCGGGCGACCTGGCTTCTCACCGCCGAAGTTGCCTTCGGGGTGAGTTACAGTTGCGGGACAGCGCCGGACTCTCACCGGCTTCGCCTTTAAGCCTGCCCATCCGGGAGCAAGGCACCCCGGCCGATAATCTGCTCAAATTGTAGCGGGCTTATCCGCGGGCGTCAAGAGGGTAGCCCACAGGAAAGCCAAACGCGCGAAGCACCAACCCCATCACCCCCAGGGCTGCAAAGGCCATGCCCGCGCGTCAGAGCAAGGTCGGCAAAGCCAAGCCGCATGGTTGGCTTCAGCATCTGCTTTTGGCTTCTACCCCTGCCCGCGCGGGCGCGCTGGGCCCTCAGCCCTGCGGTCTATGCCTCATCATCCAACACGCGAATTTCATCGGGCAAATTGGGGACCAAACACAAAAACACAAAGTCCTCTGCGCCGATATTCCGATACCAGTGAGGCACGCCAGCCGGGATGAACATGACATCCCCCGGCTTCACTTCATAGACCGTGTCGCCAATGGCCACTTCCCCGCGGCCTTGCAAAACATACTGTTCGTGCTCCACGGTGTTGGTGTGTTTGGGCATCCCCCCGCCGGGTTTCATGGTAATCCGCCGCATGGCAAAATGCGGCCCTTCCTCCGGCGGGATGAGAAACTGGATGTAGGTTTTCTCTGCCGCGCCAATTTCCTGATAGGGCACTTCATCGGCATGTCGTACAGGCATCACAACCTCCTCCAACCAAATTAAGCCGCAATGGCTTCCCACCATTGCTTGAGCAACAAAGCGTCCTCTTCCAAGACCGGGCTTTCGCACAAAATGCGTCCTTCGGCCTCGAAGGCCTTGAGAGCCCGAAAGATGGCCTGCACATCCAAATCGGCCTCTTCAAATTTGAGGTGGTGGCGTTCCCCTTTGGGACCGTATGCGATACCCGAAAGGTGGATGTGCAGATGTTTCAAAGCCTCGTCGCCCAAGGCCTGGCCATAGGCTTCCAACACTTTGGCCCATTCGTCGTAAGTGTTCATGCTGCCGTCGCCAGGGCGGGCATGTAAGTGGGCAAAATCCAAACACGGGGCCACGTGGGGCACGGCCTGGCTCATCTGCAAGGTGTCTTCCACTGAGCCAATCACCGCGGCCTTGCCCATCGTTTCTGGGCGCAGGGTGACCGTTGCCCCGCGGGCTTGCAATTCCTCGACCACGCCTGCTAAGCGGGCAATGGCTCGCGGGAGCACCTCTGCAGGAGGACGGCCAAAATACGAGCCAGGGTGAAACACGATGTCGGTCGCTCCGGCCAAAAAGCCGTAATACGCGGCATCCACCAGGCGTTGCCTTGATTTCGGCCATTCTTCATCATCGGCATTGAGGTTGATGAAGTAAGGGGCGTGTACGCTCAGCGCCACGTCGTGCTCTTGCGCTGCGGCCTTGATTGCGGCGCAGGTCTTTTCGCTGACACGCACAGCCCGCACCCAGCCCAATTCCAAGGCATCCAGCCCCAATTCACGCAAACGCAAAATCGCGCCCACGCTGCCACCGGGCTTTTTGGGGGTAGATTTGGGCGTGCCTACCGTTCCAAAACGAAAGGCCAACGACATGGTGAACTCCTCTCAGGCAAGGGGGAACGCGTCTTGCCACGCCTGGCGGGCACGACGCAGCCATTCGCGCTCCGCGGCGTAGGTGAGCTGCTGGGCTGCCTCTTCCCACGAGAGCCACAGCGGGCGAAATTGGGGCTCGGGGGGATGGTCGGGGGTCTGCGCGCCTTCCCGAAGGAAGAGGAAATACCGCTCTTCGCGCTGATAATGCCGGCCTTGATAGTCAAATTCGACTTCTTGCTGCCCCAAATCGGCCAAGAGTTTGAGGCCCCGGAAGCCGGCTTCTTCGTCTATTTCCCGCCTGGCTGTTTGCTGAGGCGTTTCGCCAGGGTCAAGATGCCCCTTGGGAAGGCGCACCTCGCGACGGCTGGGGCGCGCTAAGACCAACACCTGCCCCGAAGGGTGCACCACGACCCCTCCCGCAGCACGATAACGCACGACATTCTGCGCTGATGAAGATGTAGCCTTGGTCGCCATGCGCGCCTTCCTCTCCATCTCAAGGGGATGACAGCCGCTGCCAAAAAGGCGGGCCCAACACCAACACCCCTACCACAGCCGCGGCCACCGCTGCCAACAGCACCCCTGCCGCGGCCACGTCTTTGGCTGCTTTGGCCCGAGGGTGAATTGCCGGCGAGGCGAGATCCACCGCGGCTTCTATGGCCGTGTTGAGGGCTTCCGCGCTCCAAACCAGCCCCATCGCCAACACCAAAAGCGCCCACGCAGTCAGGGAAAGGTGCAGCCAAAGCCCCAGCGCGACCACGCCCGCGGTCGCCACCGCGTGGATGCGAGCATTGGGCTGGCTCCGAAACAAATATTCCAGCCCCTGGAAAGCATATCGGAAAGCCGCGAGTCGCGCCCGAAGGTTGCTCATGGTGGGTCGAGGGGACATCCTAAACGCTGCAAAATCTCCCGTTGGGCAGCCCACATCAGGGCCTTTTCTTCTGCGGTGGCGTGGTCGTGCCCCAACAAATGCAACACCCCGTGCACGGTCAACAAGCATAGTTCCCATGCCACAGGGTGGCCGCCCTGCTGGGCTTGGGCCGCGGCTCGGGGGTAAGCAATCACAATATCGCCCAAATAAGGCACTCCACTCTCCGGGTCGAGGCTGCCATCGGGGAACGAAAGGACATCGGTCGTCTTGTCAACGCCCCGATAACGGGCATTCAACGCCCTCACTGGCTCGTCTGAGGTGATTCGCAGGCTCAAGGCCGCGTCTTGGGGCGCGTGTTGATGCCGCAAGGTGGCTTCCACCGCGGCTTTCAACTGCTCACCATTGACCAAAGCCTGATACGGGGCATCAATTTGTAAGTGAATCTGAGGCATCGGCTGTCTCTCGCGGGGGCAGGGCTTCGTGAACGGCCTGGGAAACCGGAATCGTCTGCTGGCCGTGGATTTCGGGGTATTTGATTCGCGGGTGGTAAATGCCTTTGAGGGTCGAAACGAATGTATCTTCGATGGCTTTGAGGTCTCGCAGGGTGAGGTCGGTGTCGGTCAGTTGCCCCTGGCGGATGCGGTCGGTAATCGTATCGTGGACCAAACGGCGCAGGGCATGTTCATCAGGGGGGCGCTCGGCGCGTGCGCGAGCCTCGCAGCCATCGGCAAGCATCACCAGCGCGGTTTCCTTGCTTTGGGGGCGCGGGCCTGGGTAACGGAAATCAGCGGGATCCACCTTGCCCGCGTCGCCGCCGGCTTCTTCGAGCGCTCGGGCATATTGGTAACGGGTCAACATGGTGCCGTGGTGCTCGGCGATGAAATCTTGCAGGCGCTGCGGCAAGCGATATTGTTGAGCCAAGTGCAGGCCGTCGGTCACATGGCGGATGATGATTTGCGCGCTTTCGACGGGGGAGAGGGATTGGTGAGGGTTGAGGCTGCCCGGGGGCTGGTTTTCAATGAAAAACTGGGGGTTGAGGGCCTTACCGACATCGTGATAGAGCGCGCCCACCCGCACCAAGAGAGGGTCCGCATGGACGGCTTTGGCGGCCTGCTCGGCTAAATTGGCCACTTGCAAACTATGCTGATATGTGCCCGGAGCCTGACGCAACAGGAATTGCAACAAAGGTTGGTCGGGCCGCGAGAGTTCCAGCAATTGCAAGGGGGTCACCTGCCCCAGCATCGGGGCGAGGAAGTAATGCAACACCAAGGCCAACGCTGCGGAAAGCAAACCGTTGATGGCCGCTGCGCCCAAGAGGGTCACCAGGCCAATCAAATCGGTCGCTGGCGAAGCCAAGCGCGTGGCAAGCAACACCGCGCCACCGGTCAGCGCCATCCCCGCGCCGGTGGCCAAAAAATTGCGCATCCGCTGCGCCCGCCCCAGCAACACAATGCCCACCACCCCCACCAAGGCATTGTAGAGCATCAACTCATACCCGTGGGGCAAATTATAGAGGCTCAAGCCCAACAAAGGCACTGTAAACACCAAGGCCGTTTCCGCGCGGAAGAGCAAGAAAAACAGCAAGGTGAACGTCGCGAGGGGGTAAAGATAAGGCAAAACAATATGTCCGGGCATCACCAAACGCGCGCCGGCCAAAGCCACCAGGAAGGCCACGCTGATGAGGATGAGTTCCCGAGCATTGCTGCACAAATCGGGGCGGCGATAATGCAAATAAAGCGCTAACACCAAAAAGGAAACCAACACCAACACCAGCGGCGCCAAGAGGGCCTGCCAACGGGCTGTGCCTTGCAACAAACCATATTCTCGCAACGCCTCGATGTCAGCCTCGGTGAGCACTTGGCCCCGTTGGACAATGGTTTCACCCCGCCGATAGGAGCGCATCACCGGCTGGACGGCTTCTCGGGCGCGTTCCCGCGCGGCCTCGGTGAGTTCCGGGCTGTAGAGGCTGTTGGGCGCCAAAAAGGCCTCGACCAGCCGCTGCACCAACACGGCCTGCCGCTCGGGCAATGTCAGGTCAATAAAGGCAGGGATGTTGCGCCGCGCTTCATCCAGTTGGTCTTCTCGGATGGGCGCGCGCATCATGGTCTCCAGCACGCGCTGCGCCTCGTGCTGGACGGTCTGCCATCGTTGTTCGTCTAAATTGAGCAGGTAGCGGGCTTCGTCGGGCGAGAGGTTGAGCCCCCGAATGGCCGCCAGGTCGCGCAATTTTTCTTCAGGCGTTGCGTAGGGGTCGTTTCGCACCGCGGTGATGAAGGTCAAAGCCGCCCGGAGGCGCTCCAGTTGGCGGCGGCCGATGTCGGCGTCGGGCGGCGCATACACTTTGGAAACCGCCTGCGCGGCGGCTTCCCGCTTTTTTTCGGTCAGGACTTGGCTTTCAAACGTGTGGCTATAGGGGGCCAAAATATCGCGCGGTGCAACCTCGCCCGCGTGCAAGACCAAGCTATCTTCGGTAGTGCTCAGCCACATGATGCCAGCGGCCAAGGCTAAAACGATGAGCCCCAACAGCCACTTGGTCGCGCGGCGCAAGGGCGTCCGCGCCGAAGGGCGCGACCGCGCTGCTAAAGGAGAAGAAGGGAGCACCTCGCGCATAAGGTTGCCAATGCCTCAGCCGTTTTGCAACAGCCGACGCACCACCTGACTGACCTGCCCGCCTGTTGCGCGGCCTTGCACTCGCGGCATCAGCACAGCCATCACCTTGCCCATTTCGCGCATCGAAGTCGCCCCTACCTCGGCAATGGCCTCTCGGGCCATTGCTTCCAAGGCGGCTTCGTCCAGGGCTGGAGGCAGAAATTCCTGCAAGACCGCGATTTCGGCCTGCGCTTCGACAACCAAGTCATCTCGGCCGGCTTTCTGTGCGCCCTCGATGGTTTCGCGTCGCATTTTGATTTCCTTTTGCAACACAGCCCATTGGGCTTGTTCATCCAACGCACCGCCGGCCTCTACCTCGGCCATCTTGAGCGCGGCCAAGGCAGAGCGGATCGTCCGTTTGCGCAGTTCATCTCGCTGGCGCATCGCGTCTTTGAGCGCCTGTTGAAGTTGTGCTTTGGTGTCCATACCCTTCATTATACCAGCAGCCTACTTTAAGGTCAGGGTCAGCCCACCCATCAACACCCCCACCACGAAGCCCACCACCACGTCGCTCAGATAATGCACCCCCATAGCCACCCTGGCTGCGGCCATCGCGAGCGCCCACACAGCCACCCCCAAGCCCACCTGCCACGAAATCAACCCGCCAGCCAAGACAGCCAGGAGCGCGCCGCGGGCGGCGTGCCCCGAGGGGAAGGAGTGCGGGTCTGTCGAACGGTAGATTTGCCCCCACGTGCCTTTGGGCCGCTGCCGACGGAAAACAAATTTGAGCCCCATCACCAACGCCGCGGTCACAAACACCGCGCCAAACGCCAACCAGGCCCGCGCCCGCCAAGCCGCGGGGCCGGCCTTCCCCACCCCTCCCAAAGCCACCAGCCAAAACCATGAGTCGCCCGAGTGCGCCAACAGCGCTGCCACACCACGCTGCCAACGCGCATCCTCGGGAAGGCGCAGCCGCGCGCTCACGGCCGCATCCCAAGCCAACCATCGTCGCAACATGAAGCCTCCCAACCCTTAGGTTGGGCTCAGTATACCGCATTTTACCTCCCCGCCATCGCAGGAAGCGGCGGCACCTGCACCCGGCCTCGCGCCACTTGCAGGGCATAATCAACAATCATCCCCGGAATGTCAACGCCTGTGAGAGGCACGGTGGTGTGGAATTCCATGCTGTGGTTGATTTCGTTGACCAGGTAGCCGCGGTCGGGGTGCTCCATGATATCCAGGGCCAACACACCGCCCCCAACGGCCTCAGCGGCTTCCAGGCAGAGGCGTTCCAACTCAGGGGTGATGGGGCAAATCTCGCCCCGCCCTCCCCGCGCGGTGTTGGTAATCCAGTGCTCGGCATAACGATAGATCGCCGTGACAACCTGGTCACCAATCACAAACGCCCGAATGTCACGCCCTGGTTTAGGGATGTATTCTTGAATGTAATAAATTTGATGCAGCGGCGAGCCCAGGGCGGCTTTGTGTTCTAAAATGGCCTCAGCGGCATCGCGGTCGTTGATTTTTGCCAACAACCGCCCCCAGGAACCATACACGGGTTTCAACACCACCGGATAGCCCAAGCGCTCCATCGCCTCCAGGGCAGATTCAGGCGTAAACGCAATCGCGGCCTCGGGCTGCGGGATGCCCGCGGCGGCCAAGGCCGCGGTGGTCCGCAGTTTGTCGCCGCATGTCTCCACCACGTTGACATGGTTGACCGTGGGGATGCCCCAAGAATCCAGCACGCGCAGTGTGTAGAGCATGCGCGTATAGCTCAGGTTGCGCGCAATGACCACATCATATTGCTGCCACGCTTTGGGGTCTGTCAACAACAAGTTCAAGCCCCGATCGTTGATACGGTCGTAGGCCACACCACGGGCATCTAAAGCCGCGAACAGCCATTTTTCCTCAATCCGCAAACGGGTATAGAGCACAGCGACACGGGGTTGGCTAAACATAAGCACCTCCTTACAGGGAAAGGGTTGCGACAAACGAAAACCGCCCTCCGACCGGCAGTCGGAGGGCGGTTCATCATTGCCTTGGGTTTGGGTTTCAGCAGCGGGAGCCAAACGCCAAAGGCCCGCCGGCCGGTCGGTGGCCGTGGGTGTTGCGGGCCTTCTTTTGCTTCAGACCGCTCAAAAAAGCGGCCAAGGCATGTTGGCGGAAAAGGCTCTCCATACGACAACTCCTGATAGGGGCAAGTTTAGACTAAAAACCGTTCTTGTCAAGGGATAAGCAAATAAAAAAAGCATAAACATTTCGCGCCAAATTGCGGTAAGATATAGTTGCTGCGGGCAAGACAACCGTCAGGGCCAAGCATCAAGCATGACCTGCCGCCCTTGGCCAGACGAAACCGCGCTGAGGCCCTTTGCTACCTCGCGGCATGCAACCGCTGCCCCCAGGCAAGGGCAACGCTTCAGCCAGCAGAAACATCCCCAGCACACCCGCCAACCAGAGGCAAGAGGTCTTGCCGGGTATCGGTCGTTACTTCAGGAGTGGAGAGGAGTGGTTATGATGTCCCCACGCGCGTGGCGCTGGCTCGGAGGTGGGCTTCTGGCTTTTGGGATGAGCATAGCGCTCGTTTGGTCTGCCTTACTCATTTGGGCCAACGGCGAGGCCGCTTATTATGGCTTCCCGCTCATGGCCCGCCAAAACCTTGACCTGCACTGCCCTTATTTCCTTGCCGCCGACGAAACCGCCCAAATCAGCACCACCATCACCAACACCAACCCTTACCCCGCGACCATAGGCATTCAATCTTGGCTTAGCATCCCACTGGGCCTCGACACCCGCACCGAACACCGCCGCCTGGCACCCGGCGAAACCTGGGCGTGGAGCCGCACCATCGGGCCCGAAAACCGCGATCTGCGCTACTTCGTCTTCGCCAGCGTCTATGTCTTCGGCGGCTATCCGATGCCCCAACGGCAGAGCCTCTGCGGCGCGTTTGTCATCCCCGTGCGGGGCATTTCTGGCCAAACCGTCTGGTGGCTCGGCGTGTTCTTGGCCCTGCTCTTGGCAAGCATAGGCTTTGGCATCTGGACTTGGGCCCAGCGCACAGCCCACATTCCCACCAACATCCGCTTGGGCATCCGATTTTTCTTTCTGCTCACGCCCCTTAGTTTGGCCGTCGCGATGTGGGCCCCGTGGATGTTGGGCGTCGCGGTGTTAATCGTTGGTGGGCTGGCCATCCTCATCTTCGTATCGGGGTGGATTGCCTACCACCAATAATGGCTCTTTAGGCCCAGTCTGATAGTTTTTGAAAGCCCCTTGGCCGTATCATCGCTTCGCCAAGGGGCTTGGCTATGCTTCAGCGCGGCGAGCGCGAAGCCACGGCCCCAACCCGTGGCATCATGCCACAGCGGCCCATCCACAAAAGGCC
>CAYLRJ010000128.1:0-6219 GCA_964386185.1 uncultured Anaerolineaceae bacterium | reverse complement strand
AACCTGGCCGAGCGCACAACCGCCCGAATCACGGCGTTGAGGCCTGGGGCGTCGCCGCCACCTGTGAGAATGCCCAAACGCGGCATCGTTCACCTCCCGCATTGCAGATAACCCGATTGTACCGCGAAACGCAAAACGGCGGCCCATAAGGCCGCCGTTTTCGCTCTGTGCCCCCACGGGGGTTTGAACCCCGGTTTCAGCCTTGAGAGGGCTGCGTCCTGGGCCACTAGACGATGGGGGCAAGCGGGCAAGATTTTACCAAAGGTTGCCGCGAGGGTCAAGTTTTCGCTCGCTGCGGTTGGGGTGAGGGGCAGGGCCATCGAGCCCGCCGCTCGGCCACGATTTTGCCAGGGCGGGGCTCTCGCGCTGCAACAAGCGCGCCCAGCCTCGACTGTGCGGCGCTGGCGCCGAGGTCTTTCCTCTAAAAAGGCCCGCGAGCGCGCCCTCGCGGGCCAGGGTCTGTAGGCGGTTCGAGGTTAAGAGGATGGTTTGACAGGGATGATGGTGACTTTGCGGCGCGGTTCACGGCCCACGCTTTCGGTGGTCACCCGGGGGTCATCCCGCAAGGCGATGTGGACGATGCGGCGTTCGTTCGCTGGCATCGGCTCCATCGCCACGCGCCGCTTGGTGCGGACGGCTTGGTCGGCCAGGCGCTTGGCCATCCGCCGCAGTTGTTGCTCGCGGCGTTTGCGGTAATTTTCGACGTCAATGATGATGGTCACCGTGCGCCCCACTTCTTTGCCCACAATGAGGCGGGTAATGAACTGCAAGGCGTTGAGGCGCTCAGCCCGCCGACCGATGAGGATGCTCAAGTCACGGCCGGTGATGTCCACCATGACTGGCGGGCGGTGGCCCTTTTCGGCCTCGCCGTAATGGGCCTGCACTTCGGCCTGGATGCCCATCTTTTCCAGCAGTTCGGCGACGGTTTCTTGGGTGATGCGCAAGATTTCCGCGTCGTCGGCTTGAGCGGCGGCGGGGTGCGTTTCGGCTGCGGGCTGGGGGGCGGCGCTCCGCGCGGGGCTTTCGTGGCGCGGGCGGCTTTTCCGCCGACGACGGCGGGGTTCCCGCTGGCCCCGAGGGCGCGAGCGAGAGGGCTCTTGGGCGGGCTTCCGGCGAGGGGGAGCGGCAGGCGGCGACACCGCCGGGGGCGGCTCGGGGGCTTCTTCGACCGGGGTCTTGACCACCAGCCTCACCCGCGCATCTCGGTGCCCTAACAAGCCAAACAAGCCGCGTCCACCACGGTCTAAAATTTCCACTTCGACGGCTTCCAACGGCAGCCCTAATTGGGCTAAACCTTTTGCTACGGCCTCGTCCACAGTTGGGGCAATGACTTCCAAAGTCGTTCGTGCTTGTTCGTGCATATGGGCCTCGCTTTCTTGTTGTAAAGTGCCGCAGGACGGGCCAAGGGCCGGGCTTCCTTCACTTTCGCGCGAACACTTGCTTTGGCTTCAATTTGCCCATGAACGCATATTGCGCAATGGTGGCCAGGTTGCTGGTGAGGAAGTACAGCCCTAAACCCGACGGGAAAGTGAGTGTGAGGTAAAACAGGAACAAGGGCATGTAGATGTTCATCATCTGCCCCATCATCTGGTTTTGTTGCCCACCACTGCTGGCTGTGGGCGACATGATTTTGGACTGGACATACGCGGTCAGGCCCACCAAAATCGCCAAGGTCGGGATGCCAAAGGGGATGCCCGGGATGTGCAAAGACTCGGGGCGGCCTAAGTCCATCCACAGGAAGCGGCTGTTGAGGGGAATCAGTTGGGCGAGGTCGAAGAAGGGGTAGATGCGGCGGCTGAGGTCAATAAGTTCGATGGGCGCGTGGGCCAGGGCTTTGATGACCGCCGAATACAGCCCAATGATGATGGGGAATTGAATCAGCGTGGGCAAGCACGACGCAAAAGGATTAACGCCCAGTTCTTTATAGAGCCGCATTTGCTCTTGGGCGAGTTTTTCGCGGTCGTTTTTGTATTTTTCCTGGATTTTCTTCCAGCGGGGGTCCTGCTGCAATTTCTGCATGGCTTCGGCGCCTTGCAGTTGCTGTTTGGTGAGGGGATACATCAGCAACCGCACAAGGAGGGTAAAGGCAATAATTGCCAAGCCGAAGTTGTGCCCCAGCAGGTTGTAAATCCACAGCAGGATGTTGAGCATGGGGTCAACGACGAGGGTATTCCACATAAGCGTGTTCCGTCACCTTTAGAGGGGTCAGCCGTAAGGCTATTTTTGTTCTTGGAGGGTTTTCAAAGCCGACTCGACGGCCTCGGTGGTCAAGTTCCAACGGCGTTGGCCGTCGGTGTTCATCGCCACCAAGAAATCCACGCCCTTATAAGGTGCCACCAACAAATTTTCGCCGGCGACAACCGGGGCTGCGTACAGTTTGCCGTCAAAATTATATTGCCAGAGGGGCTTGCCTTCGGTGGTCAACGCGATGAGCACGCCGTTTTCGGTGGTGACATAAACTGCGCCATCGTCAACGGCGGGCTGGCCAATGACAGGGCCGCCCTGGTTGATGCGCCATTTTTCTTGGCCGGTTTTGGCATCCAGGGCCATGATTTGGCCTCCCAAATCGCCGACAAAGAGGGTGCCGTCGGCATAGGCCGGCGCGCTCCAAACCCAGCCAGAAGCCGGGGCTGTCCACAATTTTTGGCCGTCTTCCGCAGCAATGGCGACGACCTGGTTGGCAAAGGTGCCCACGTAGAGGACGCCGTCCACCAATGTGGGTTGGGAAGCCAACGCGCCGTCCAGTTTCACTTGCCACACGACGCTACCGTCGTCGAGGTTGAGGGCGTAGAGGGCATGTCCCAGGGAAGGGACGTAAAGGCGCTGGCCGTCGGTTACAGGCGTGCCCCACAAGGGGTCGCCGGCTTGGAACGTCCAGCGGAGGTTGCCTTGCAGGTCCAGGGCGTAGAGGGTGCCATCGGCGTTGGGGGCATAGATGGTTTGGGAAGTGACCAAGGGTGCGGCGACGAAATGGCTCTGAGGGCCTTCAAACGACCATTTGAGGGTGCCGTTGTGGGGGTCCAAAGCATAGAGTCGGCCGCCATAATCGCCCACGACCATCATCTGCCGGTCGGGTGAGAAGGCCGGCGCGGCGTAGGCCGAGAAGTCTCTCACGTCGCCGCCGGTAAAGGCCCACAGGAGGCTGCCATCTGCGAGTCGGAACGCGTCTACGGCAGGCCCTGCGGCCACGTAGATGGTATCGTCTACCACGGTCACGCCCGGCCAACTGTTGGCCCCCAAGCGAGAGCCGCACGCGCTCAAGCCCAGTGCCAGGCCAAAGAACAAAATCCAGAGTAACCAGCGTTTTTTCAAATTTCTCTCCATCTGAGCAGGCTAAGGCACGGGGTCGTACCCGCCAGGGTTGAAAGGGTTGCAACGAAGCACCCGCCAAATGGCCATCCAGCCGCCTTTCAACGCGCCATATTTGTAGATGGCTTCATAGCCATAGTGGGAACATGTGGGGTAAAACCGGCACGTGTTGGCGGGCAAGGTTTTCGCCAGGGTCATCTGATAGAGCCGAATGAGGCTCAACAGCACCAAACGCGGCCAGTAGCGCGGGGAACGCGGCAAGTCCCCCAACCGAGGCAAGGGTGGGTTGGGGGGGCGCAGGGAAAAATCAAGGGGTGGATGCGGGTGCGGGTGCGTCATCGGGGGGAAGGGATGTCTCGACAGGCGAGAGCAAATTTGCCCGGCCGAGCAAGGTCAAGACGGCTCGCTGCACTTCGGCAAAGTCTGCCGTGGGGAGGGGCTTCCGGGCGATGAGCATGAGGTCGTATCCGGGAGCAATCTGAGGAATGAGGGGGCGCATGATTTCGCGGAGGCGGCGTTTCGCCTTGTTGCGTTGCACAGCCTTCCCCACACTCCGCCCAGCGGCAACGCCGACCCGCACTTGCGCCAAGCCATTTGGCCTGACAATCAACACAACCAGCGGGTGGGCGTAGGCCTTACCTTCACGCCGCACCCGCTGAAAATCAATGTTTTTCCTCAGACGGAACTTGCGATTCACGGCATTGCCGAAGCCTACCGGGCAACCGGCGTTTAGGCCTTCCAATTGATGCGCTTGACGTGGTTGTTCATGCGCACCGTGAGGCGATGACGTCCCTTCAGGCGGCGGCGCTTCAGCACCAACCGCCCACCGCGCGTCGACATGCGGGCGCGAAAGCCGTGCCGTCGCACACGACGGCGAATTTTGGGTTGGTAAGTCCGTTTCGGCATCGTACTCCCTCGCAACAGGATTTCAGCCCTTCGAGCGGGCTGAGGGTAGGCATACAAAACGCTCCCCATCCAAACGGATGGGGCAATACGGGCGTACATTATACCGCAAGGTTGGCAATTGGTCAAAGGAACCGGGCTGGTTCCCGGGGGTTTCAAGCGGGGTTTCCGGGCGAGCAGGTCAGGGGAGCCCGCGCGGCAGGGGGCAAATTGGAACACGCTCTGGGCAAAATCGTTGACGCCATGCGAGGCCCGTGATAAAATTAGCGCCGCTGTGGGCGCGTAGCGCAACGGTAGAGCAGTGGCCTTTTAAGCCATTGGTTGCAGGTTCGAATCCTGTCGCGCCCACCAAGGCAGCCCTTCGCGGGCTGCCTTTGCTGTTTTAAAGCGCTGCTGGGGCACAGATTTCCCAGCCGCGTTGGTTGAGGGGTTGGCGCCTTTCGGGCTGCCGGTCGGCTTGTTAGGGGCTGCCAGGCGAGGGAATGCTGCGCCGTTGGCCGGGGATGAGGGGCGATTAAACAAAGAACCCCTCGGCTGTCAACCGAGGGGGAGGTGACCCATGCAGGACTCGAACCTGCAACCAAGGGATTAAGAGTCCCCTGCTCTTCCAATTGAGCTAATGGGCCACAACACAGGCGCCCACATTATACCGCGAGGTTAGGGTTTGTCAACCTTGTGGGGATGTGGGCGAGAAAACGAAAAACCCTCTTGGCGACGACCTACTCTCCCAGGGGGTCGCCCCCCAAGTACCATCGGCGCTGGCGGGCTTAACTGCCGGGTTCGGGATGTTGCCGGGTGTACCCCCGCCGCTACAGTCACCAAGAGGGTTTATTCACAAACGAAGATGTGGAAAAGTGCATTGGGCGGCGTGAATAGGTCGTATTTGTCGTGCGCAAGCGCCCTGCGAAGAGTTCCTGGTTCTCCGCATCACGGGGCAAGCCCTCGGCCATTAGTACGGCTAAGCTCAACGCATTGCTGCGCTTACACTTGCCGCCTATCAAGCAGGTCGTCTTCCTGCGGCCTTACCCGGTTAACCCGGTGAGGGACCTAATCTTGGGGCAGGCTTCCCGCTTAGATGCTTTCAGCGGTTATCCTTGCCGGACGTGGCTACCCAGCGGTGCCGCTGGCGCGACAACTGGCACACCAGAGGTCCGTCCACCCCGGTCCTCTCGTACTAGGGGCAGCTCCCCTCAAGTCCCTTACGCCCACAGCGGATAGAGACCGACCTGTCTCACGACGGTCTGAACCCAGCTCGCGTGCCGCTTTAATGGGCGAACAGCCCAACCCTTGGGACCTTGTCCAGCCCCAGGATGCGACGAGCCGACATCGAGGTGCCGAGCGAGGCCGTCGATGTGAACTCTTGGGCCTCACCAGCCTGTTATCCCCGGGGTAGCTTTTATCCGTTAAGCCACGGCCCTTCCACACGGTACCGTGGGATCACTAAGCCCGACTTTCGTCCCTGCTCGGCGCGTTGGCCTTGCAGTCAAGCTCCCTTATGCCTTTACACTCTTCGGGTGGTTTCCATTCACCCTGAGGGAACCTTTGGGCGCCTCCGTTACCTTTTAGGAGGCGACCGCCCCAGTCAAACTGCCCACCTGGCACGGTCCCCCGCCCGGATTACGGCGCGGGGTTAGGGCCTAGACATAGCCAGGGTGGTATTTCACCGGCGGCTCCACCGAGGCTGGCGCCCCGGCTTCTCAGCCTCCCACCTATCCTACACAGACTATGCCCAAGCTCAATGCCAAGCTGCAGTAAAGCTCCACGGGGTCTTTTTGTCCTGCTGCGGGTAGTGCGCATCTTCACGCACAGTGCAGTTTCGCCGGGTCCCTCGTTGAGACAGTGCTCCGGTGGTTAAGCCTTTCGTGCGGGTCGGAACTTACCCGACAAGGAATTTCGCTACCTTAGGACCGTTATAGTTACGGCCGCCGTTCACCGGGGCTTCGGTTCGGAGCTTCGCCGCCCGAAGGCGGCTAACCCCTCCCCTTAACCTTCCGGCACTGGGCAGGC
>CAYLRJ010000127.1:0-3723 GCA_964386185.1 uncultured Anaerolineaceae bacterium | reverse complement strand
AGGGCTTCCGTAAGTGCGGCTGCACCATCCAAAACCCCAACATGCAACTGGCGCTGATGGCGCTGGTGGTGATTCCCGAGCTGCGGCTTTCGGACAAGGGCTTGGTGGATGTGACGAAGTTTGAGTTTGTGCCGGTGTTGGAAGCCTAACCATCCGCTGCTGACGACCAACCAAAGACGACAGCCTACCGTTTGGGGTAGGCTGTCGTTTGTTTTCGTTGGGTGGGTTTGTGGGGTTAGCGGTGGCTTTCTTTTTCGACGGTGGGGTTCCAATTCATGTACGAGGTCAGGTTGCGGTAGAAATAGCCGCGTTCTCGGAAGCGGACGAATTGGAGTGAAAACTTGTTCGCGCGCACGTGAATGCGGTCGCCGTCTTGCAAGGCAACGGGGTCATGGCCATCCACGCTGACGACGGCTTCGTGTTGGACGCCGACTTCCAGCACCACGGTGCTGCCTTCGGAGAGCACCACCGCGCGGTCCACTGACAGATGCGGCGCCACAGGCATGAGCAGGATGTTGCGGAGTTCGGGCGGCAAAATAGGGCCGCCGGCGGCCAGGGCGTAGGCGGTCGAGCCTGTTGGGGTGGCTGCGATGAGGCCATCGGCCACATAGCGGGCCAGGAGCAGGTCGTCCACAAAGGCGGTTACCTTGATGGGGCGCACGTATTGTCCGCGGCTGACAACCACCTCGTTTACCACATCCCAACGGCGGATGACCTCGCCCGCGCGGCAGAGTTCGGCGGCCAGCATCATGCGGCGTTCCAGCCAGGCTTCCCCCAGCAGCAGCTGGCGCATGGCGTTGGGCCATTCGTCGCGCTCGACTTCAATCAGGAAGCCAAAATGCCCCATGTTGATGCCCAGGATGGGCACGCCGTGGGGGGCGCACAGGTGCCCTGCCCGCAGCATGGTGCCATCGCCTCCCAGCGCGATGACCAGGTCGGCTTGGCCGTGTTCCACCCGCTGGCGGAGGCTTTCTTCGTACAGGGTGCCGGCGTAAACTTCAATGCCGTGTTTTTGCAAAAAGGCAGCCACTTTGCGGCCTTCGGCCAGGGCTTCTTTGACCTGGGGGTGGGCAGCCACCACCACCCGACGAAAGGCGTTGGCTTGAAGAGGAGAGACGTTGCTCATGGTTTTCTCGGCTTTCTTTGAGGTTTGTCCAGGCGTTGGTCGCAAAGGGCCCGATAGCCACAGGCGCGGCAACGGGCGGGCGATTGATGGGAGCGCTCAGGCAGGCCTCGTCGCTCCGCACGCCGCATTTCGGTGAGCAGGTCCAACAGGCGTTGTTCCAACTCGGGGGTGAAATCAATCCGAATTTGGCGGTCTTGGTAGCGCAGCCAGCCGTAGGGAGCGCGTTTGTCGGTTTGGCGTTCGACCAAGAGGCAATAAGCCGCGACTTGGAGGACGTGGCTGTCGTAAGGTTCGGGGGGTGCGGGAGACGATTTGATTTCCACCGGAATGAGCAAATCGCCGTGTTCGACCAGGTAATCGGGGCGTCCGGCCAGGCCTAACGCGGGGTCGTAGAACGGCTTGGGGGGCACTTGGCCGGTGTCGGCATAGACGATGCGGCCCCGCGGGATGCCAGCCCGTTTGCGTTGGCGGTGCCCCAGCCAAAGCAAGATGAGCCCTGCGAGGGTGATAAAGCCCAGAAAATAGCGCAGCAGTTCAGCCACCGCTCAGGCTCCAGGCCCACCATCCAGCGAGAATGACCAAGGCTAACAGCAAGAGGGCCCAGCCCAGCAAGCGGAGCAAGGTCGCGAAAAACACCGCCTGCCCGTGGCGGCGGTGGTATTCGGTGCCCGCGTGCATGGCTTCCTGGTTGACCGAACGGTGACCTTGCCGGGCGTAGCCCCAGGCGCGATGACAGTAGAGGTAAGTGCCGATTTCTGAGGCTCGGATGGTTCGCATGGCAGTTAGTCAGGGTGGTCGGTGAGGCGGGCTTCCAGTTGGCGGAGGGCGTCTTCCAACACTTGTTGACGAAGCCCCAGGGTGACATCGCCGCGGGTGCGTTCTAACAGGCTGCGGGCGATGTCGGTGAGGCGACGGAGGCCTAAGGTGACGGCGTCGGGGTAGTCCATCGTGACCAGCACGGCGTAGATGTCGTCCATCAGCCCCAGCAGGCGCTCGATTTCGGGCGAGTAGCCGTGACGCAGCAGGTCCAGCACGCGGCGGCGCAGTTCGCCCACGGCTTCGGCCAGCCCACGGATGTAGGCCGAGGAGGGGATGCCCAGGCTTTCGGGGGTGGGCAGTTCACCGCCGTTGGTCAGGGCGTGGACGATGCTGGCCTCGGCGAATTCCTTGAGTGCGTCTTGGGTGTAGCCCGCGTAGTAAAGTTCGGGGAAGTCGGCCAGGTCGGTGCGGAGGGTGTCGGCCAAGGCGCGCGCGGCGTCGAGGCGGGCTTGGGCCTGGGCGTGGTCGTCGCGGTGTACGGCGCGGATGGCGTGGGCGCAGGCCCGAATGAGTTGGCGGGCGTTGGAAAGCGCGCGGTCGCGGGCCGCGGTGCGGGCTTCCAGGTCGCGATGGATGCCTTCGGCGATGGTTTCCAAAGAGGGCATGGGTTAGGCCTCCGGCGGTGGGTTGTCTTTTGGGGGGCGAAAGAGCATGTCGGCCAGGGTGGGGCCGCCCTGAAGGGGGATTTCGCCGTTGAGGGCTTCGTAGCGGGCCAGGCTTTCGCCCAGGGCGCGATGCAAAAGTTTGGCCGCCAGGGGGGTCATCACGACCCGCGTCAGCACTTGGGCTTCTTTTTCTCCCGGTAAGAAGCGGGCCAGGTCAATGATGAATTCGGCCCGGGTATGGCCGATGCGCGCCATGTTGGTGTAGATGAGGGGCGCTTCTTCGGTGCCGCGCAGGCGAAGGGGGGTGGGGTTGTCTTTCATCGGGGCGTAGGTCAGAAGGTGAGGTTAGAAGGGAATTTCGTCTTCTTCGGAGGGCAAATCGTCCACCGGTGCTGCAGCACCCATGTTTTGGGAGAGGGCCTCGGTTTCTTCACGGCTGCTCAGGAAGCGCACCGTCAGGGCGTGGACTTCGAAGGAAGCGCCGGGGGAGCCGTCTTGGCGGGTCCAGATGCGCGGGCCGCCGGTGTTTTGGTCGGCCACCAGGCGCCCTTCGACCAACACCCGCGAACCACGGCGCAGATATTGGTTGGTGGTTTCGGCCAGTTTGCCCCAAGCCGAGACCCGAAACCAAATCGTTTCTTTGATTTGCTCGCCGTTGGCATTGGTGTAGGTGCGGTTGGCGGCCACAGGGAAGTTGGTGACCGGGGTGCCGCTGGGGGTGTAACGCAGTTCGGGGTCGCGCCCCAGGTTGCCTACGATGATGATACGATGGAACATAAGGACCTCCTTCTATGGATCGGATGCGGCGAAAGATGAGCGCCGCACAGAGGCAGAAGCAAGGTGGGTTAGGGCGTGGGAGGATGTTAGGCCTTGAGGGGGCGTGGTTGTGTGCCCGAGGTGGTCGCAGTTTTGTCTTTGAGGTGCCTTGAGATGCCGACTTGCGCCCTCACCCGTGTAAAAACATTGTACCATGAGAGGGGCTCAGCGCCGCACGCGGGTTGAGGTGCAGGCCGAGGCATGTAGCCCGTGCTGCCAACCAGGCTCAAAATTCGAACAGCCGAGGGCGATATTGCAGGGCTTCGGCGACGTGTTGGGGCAAGATGGCTTCGCTGGCTTCCAGGTCGGCGATGGTGCGGGCGACTTTGAGCACCCGATGATACCCCCTGGCCGAGA
>CAYLRJ010000126.1:0-29998 GCA_964386185.1 uncultured Anaerolineaceae bacterium | reverse complement strand
CCAGGAGCACACCCACGAGCCCAAAGATTATGGCGAATTCAAGGAAATCGTCCAAAACGGCTGGGCTTACACCTACTGGTGCGGCGATCCCGAATGCGAAGCCAACATCAAAGCCGAAACCAAAGCCACCACCCGCTGCATTCCCTTGGAAGGCGAAAGCGCGGAAGGCCAGAAGTGCATCTATTGTGGGCGGCCTGCAAAACACAAGCTTTATTTTGCCAAAGCCTACTAACCTGCCTCGCCCTGCCCTGAGCCTCGGGGCAGGGTTAGGTTTTTAACAGGAAGCCGCCCGCGGCGCGCCCCGGTTTGTCCGCGCGCGAAGCCCTCGCCACACGGAGGAAAAGGCCCTGATGTCGTTTCGCCCTTTGGTCAGCATCGTCACCCCCTCATTCAATCAAGCCCGTTACCTGGAAACCACCCTGCGCTCGGTGTTGGGGCAAGATTACCCCCACATTGAATATCTGGTGGTGGATGGTGGTTCCAGCGATGGCAGCGTGGCAATCATCCGCCGTTATGCCCAACGCTTGGCTTGGTGGGTGTCGGAGCCCGACCGGGGGCAAGCCGACGGCATCAACAAAGGGCTGCGCCGGGCCCGAGGCGAGATTGTGGCCTGGCTGAATTCGGATGATGTTTACGCCCCTTGGGCTGTTCGCGAAGCCGTGGAGGCTTTTCGGCGCCATCCGCAAGCCGGCTTGGTCTATGGGAATGCGCTTTCCATTGATGCGGCTGGCCGCGCCTTCCATACGCTGAAAGCCGGGCCGTGGGGGTTGCCGCAGCTGATGACCTTCCACATGTTGGCTCAACCCGCGGTCTTTATGCGGCGGGATGTGGCCGAGGCCGTGGGCTTTTTGGATGACGACTTTCACTTTTTGTTGGACCACAAACTATGGTTGAAAATGGCTGCGCGGGCCGAGATGGTCTACGTGCCGCGCGTGTGGGCTTTTGCCCGTTACCATTCGGATGCGAAGAACGCAGCCCAGGCTGAACGCTTTGGCGAAGAGGCCTTGCGTTTGGCGCGTTGGCTGGCCACGGATGCCGCGTTTGCCCCGCTGTATGCCCGGTTGCACCGCCGCGTTTGGGCCGCGGCGTATCGTTTCCGAGGCCGCTATCTCATGGATGCTGACCGTTATGCTGCTGCGTTGGGGAGTTATCTGCACGGTTTATGGCTTCATCCCCCCACTGTGTTGCCCGAAGCCCACCGCCTGGCCTTTGCCCTGGTTGGCAGTCTCGGGCTTGGTGCCCCGCTGCGGCGCTGGTATTACCGCCGTGCTTGGGGCAAGGTTCCCCCTGAGGCTGTGGCGATTGGCATTGTCAACGCGGATGCCTTTTGGCAGCAGGCGGCGGTTTAGGTTGGGGCGGGGGGGCACACACTTACACCACGCCTTGCCGGCGGCTCCAGTCTTCCAGGGCTTCTTCCAGCGCGTCCAAGAAGGCATCCAGGCGGCTTTGGCGTTCTGAGGTCAGCCCCAGCCCTTTGAGGAATGCTTCCCAGGGCGGTTGGTGCTCTGCGGGGGCTTTGCAGACGGCCTGGGTCCATGTGTAGAGCAAGGGGTAGAGGGCGTGGGCGGGGGTTGTGCTGGCCAGGTAAGCCTCGATGGCTTGCCGGTAATAGGGGCGGCGGGCGGGGGCGAGTTCGGGGTCGGTGGGGGCGGCTTCGGCCGCGGCCAACCAGGCGGCTTCCCACGAGGGTAAAGCCTCGCGCAGGGCTTCGGCCGTGGTTTGGGGCGCGCCCACCTGGCGGAAGAGCAGGCCAGTCAGCCCTTCATAGCCCCACCGCTGGGCAGCCAGGGGGAAGTCTAACAGCACGCGGCGCCGTGAAAAGGTGTAGCCCAAAAGCGTGGCCGGGACGTTCGCAGCCTGGAAGACCACTTCCAGATAGGCGGCTACGGCTTGGGGGGTAGGCGCGTCTTCCAGGCCAAACCAGGCTTCGCGGGCCGCCTGGAGCAGACCGCGCGCTCGCGCGGCGGCCATCTCGGGTGCCCGAAAGCGGCTGCGCACCGCGGCTTGGACGAAATCTAAAAAGTGTTGGGGGTCATAAAGGGGTTCTGCCAAAAAGAGGGTTGGCCCCCAAAAGGGGGCGACGCGCAAACGACGGGGCGGTTCGTAGCGGCGACGATCGTGATGATAGACATCCAGGTGGGCATTGCCCGGCAGGGGCACGATTTCCCTTTCGGGCTCTGGCGCGCCGTTGTAGATGAGGACCAAATCTACATCGGCGGCTCCGCCCAAAAAGGGGCGGTCTCGCAACAGGGAGCCGCTCAAATAAGCGGCCAAGAGGCGTAAGTCTTGGCTGCGCTGTGCCACAAATTGCTGGGCATAGCGCCGCAATTTTTCGGATGTCAAGCGCATTCCTATACCTCGTTAGAGCGGCAAAGGCTGCTGATAGGGGGGAAGCCGCAGCGCTTTGCGAATGCGGTGTTCTATCTCTTCCAGGTGCTCGGCGTAACGGACGAAATCCATGTGGGTGGTGTCAATGGTCAGCACCGGTGCGCCGTGGTGATGGTTGGCAAAGTGGTCTTCGTAGGCCGCGTGCAATTGGGCGATGTAGGCCGGGTCCATATTACGCTCGTAGGGGCGGTCGCGGAGGGCGATGCGTTGCATCAATACTTCGGGTTCTGCCCGCAGATAGACCACCAAATCGGGCAGGGGGATTTTTTCGGCCAGCGCCTCATGGACGCGGTAGTACATTTCCAGTTCGTCGCCTTTCAGGTTGATGCGGGCAAAGAGGGCGTCTTTTTCGAAGGTGTAGTCGGCAATGACGCTTTTGCCGCTTTCCAAAAAGCCGGGCACGGCGCGGTGTTGTTGATGGTAGCGGCTGAGCAAGAAGAAAATTTGCGTTTGAAAGGCGTAGCGAGCGCGGTCTTCGTAGAATTTGGCCAAAAAGGGGTTTTCTTCGAACACTTCCAGCAACAGTTCGTCGGCCTTGAGCCGAGGCTGGAGCAAGCGGGCGAGGGTGGTTTTGCCCACGCCAATGACACCTTCGATGGCGATGTAAAAAGAGGGGCTGGTCATAGGCTATTTCAACACCGTTTTGAGTTTGCGCAGCCAGTTATGCGCGAAAATGGCTGCAATGTCGTCGTTGGTATAGCCGCGGGCCACCAAAAGGGGCGCCAGTTTTTGCAGGTCGGCTATGGTATCAATTTCTGCGGGGACGGCTTCGACGCCGAAGCCACCGTCGAAATCAGACCCGATGGCCACGTGGCGGCTGCTGCCGGTGCGTTGGCAGATGTAGTCAATATGCTCCACGACCTTGGTCAAGGGTAGCCGCGGGTGGCCGGGTTGCCAGGTGGCATCCAGGAAGCGGTTGTAAGGCACGATGCCCACCACGCCATCTCGGGCGGCCAGGTGGTCAATGACGTCGTCGGGGAGGAAGCGGTTGCTGGTGGCCTCGGGCAGCAGGGCTGCGGGGTTGGCGTGGCTGGCGATGAGAGGCCCTTCGTAAAGGTCCAAGGCTTCGCGGGCGGCGGCGGGGTCCATATGGCTGAGGTCTAACAGGAAGCCGACTTCCGCCATTTTCTGCAAGAGGCGGCGGCCTTCTTCGGTCAGGGGGCCGGGTTCGTTGGTGCCGCCGCAAAAACGGGTGCCGGCCCAGGCTGGGCCGATGATGCGCACGCCGTCTTCCCACCAGGCGGGCAATTCTTCTGGCGAGCGGACGCCTTCGGCGCCTTCCATCAGCACCACGAGCCCTATGGGTTTGGGTGCTTCGGGGGGTTGGCGTTTCCATTCGGCGATGTGGGCGTTGAGGTCGTCGCGTGTGCGCAACAGGCGGAATTTGTCGGGGTGGGTTTCGGTCAGACGATGGTAGAGGTCTAATTCTTGGCGATAGAGGCGGTGGGCTTCTTCTGCGTTGGCGTATAGCCACTTTGTTTCCCACTCGCCAGATTGGCGGCGTTTGGGCGCGGCAAAGAGGGTGCCGAACACGATGCCTACCTGCCCGCGCAGGTAGTCGGCGTAGCCCAAGAGGGTTTGGCCGTTGACGCGGGGCGCGATGCTGCCGTTGGCGGCTTCCCAACGGCGGGTTTCGGCCGCGCTACGGGTGTAGTCGCGGCCAAAGGTGAGCATGTTCCAGGCAAGGTCTTCATGGGCGTCAATGAGCATAGCGCACTCCAGGTCAGCCTGAGGCGTGGAAATAGGCTATCAGATGTTGCCAGAAGGCATCTTTCTGGCCTGGCACGAAGGGTGTGTAAAGGGCTAAGCGGTCGGCCAAGCCTTGGTAGCGGGCTTCCAGCGCGGCGGGGAGGTCGGCGGCTGGGGCAACGGTGGCGAAGGTTTGGAGCATTTCGTCGGTAATCAAGGCGGGCATGTCATCCCACTTGCCGCGGGCGGCCAGGGCCGAGAGGCGTTCGGCGGTGTCTTCCCAGCCGTGCAGCCGCATCACCCGCCGATAGGAGGGTGTGCTGGCGTAGAAGGCAATTTGCGACCGCACAAACGCTGCTTCGGTTTCGTCGGTCACCACAAAGGCGGTTACCTGAAGGGCTGGGCGAGACGGACGCTTGGCTTTTTCTTGCCCTTGGGCGATGGCTGGTAAGAGGATTTCGCGTAAGTAGCGAGGGCTGTGGAAGGGATGGGCCAAAAAGCCGTCGGCCACTTCGCCGGCCAGCCGTGCCAAGCCGGTGTTGACCCCCGCGATGTAGATGGGAATCTCGGGGTGTTCAATGGGCCCGGGGTTGAAGAAGGGCGACATCAGGGTCAGTTTGTAATATTCGCCGCGGAAGTTGAGTTTTTCGCCGTGTTGCCAGGTGCGCCAAAACGCCCGAATGGCCAAGATTTGTTCGCGCAGTTTGCCGACCACGGAGTCAGGCCAGGGCATGCCAAAACGGCGGGTGATGTGGGCTTTGACTTGTGTGCCCAGGCCCAAGATGAAGCGCCCTTGGGATGCCGCGGCCAAATCCCACGCGGTGTAGGCTAAATCGGCAGGGCTGCGGGCAAAAGCAATGGCCACGGCGGTGCCAAAGTGCAGGCGCTGGGTGTGTTCGGCAATGAGGGCAGCCGGCAGGAAGGGGTTGTGTTGGGTTTCTGTGGTCCAAATGGCGTCGAAACCCAGGGCTTCCGCGGCTTCGGCTACCGCGGGCACGTCTTGCAGGGGGAGGGGAGGGAGTGAGGCGTCGAATTTCATGGGAGGTGTTGGAGGTGATGTGGGTGATCAGGGGGCGTTCAAGCCGCGGCGGCGGTGTTCCCCACGGGGGAGGTGACGAGGGGCGCTCTTGCCTTTGGCTTGGGGCCGAGCGAAGGCGCAACCTGGAAGATTTTAGGCTATTCCAGGCACTTTGGGAAGTGTCAGCATCACGTTTTCGGCCACCAAGCGGGTGTTGACGAAGTGTTCCAGGTCGTCTAAGGCTTGGGTGAGCGCTTGCACCACGGCCAGGGCTTGCGCCGAGGTCAGCGAGGCGGCCAGGGCTTCCAGAGAGGCGCGGTAATCTACATGGGTGAGCGCGACCGAGGCGCCTGAGGTCAGCACCAGCACGTCGCGCCAAAACGAGAGCCATTCGGCAAGCAGGGCTTGTAAGCCTTCGCGGGTTTGCGCGGCCTGCTCGGCAAAGGCAAAGCGCTGGATGCGGTCTGCGGTGAGCAAACGCAGCAGGGCGTCCAGGGCTTCGGTGCGTTGGGCCAAGCGTTCGGGGTGATGATGCAAGTGCAAGGCATAGCCCGGCCGCCCACCCGAGAGGTGAGACAAAAATTCTGCCCGCGATGCGGGCACGGCAAAGCGGGTTTCCAGTGCGGTGCGCAAGGTCTCAAAAGGCACGGGGCGCAAACGCAGCACCTCACAGCGCGAGACCACCGTGGGCAAAAGGGCTTCGGCGCTTTCCGCAGTCAGCAGCAACACCACCTTGCTCGGCGGTTCTTCTAAGGTTTTCAGCAGGGCGTTGGCCGCGCTGGGGTGGGCTTCTTCGAAGTTCCGCAACAGGGCGATGCGATAGGGGCCATGTGGGGCAAGGACGAGTTGCCGTTCCAGCGTGCGGATTTGTTCCACTTTGATGGCGGTGGCCGAAGGTTCGCGTTGGATAATGTGCAGGTCGGGGTAGGTCTGGCTGGCGATTTGGCGGCAAGCCCGACACTGGCCGCAGGCTTCTCCGACGGCGGGGGGCTGTTCACACACCAAGGCTTGGGCAAAACGCAGCGCCAGGGTGCGCCGCCCGATGCCTCGCGGGCCGGTGAAGAGATAGGCGTGTCGCACTGCACCTTGACGGATGTGCCCTTGCAGCAGATTAACAGCCCATTGGTGGCCAATCATATCCCATGCCATGCTCTCATTGTAGCCTAAAGCCGAACGGACGCCAAGGGGCAAAACAGGGAGGGGCGCGCATGCGGTGTGGCGCATGGAGGGTGTTTGGGAGGTGGGGCTGCGGGGAATGCCGATGGCGCGGGTTTTTGTGTTGGTGGGATGGGTATAATGAAATTAGAGAAGGTTCGAGGGAAAATTCAGAGCTCGAGGAGGTCACCATGCGAATGACCCTCGCCGATTTACTGGATAGCATGACCGTCGAAGGGAAACTCTATGAAAAGCTGGACGACGGAAGCGTGCGTTGTTTGGCTTGTGGACACCGATGCGTCATCAAGCCAGGCCGTCGGGGGGTGTGCAAAGTGCGCTTCAACCGCGATGGCAAATTGATGGTGCCGTGGGGTTACGTGGCAGGTTTGCAGGCCGACCCCATTGAGAAAAAACCGTTTTATCATTTCATGCCAGGGTCGGATGCCCTCACTTTTGGGATGTTGGGTTGTGACATGCGTTGCCCTTTCTGCCAAAATTGGCTGACCTCGCAAGCCCTGCGGGATCCAGCCTCGGATTTGGCAGGCCGCTATGTCCGACAAGTCACGCCGGAGCAAATCGTGCAGGCAGCGTTGGAAACCGGCGCTTCGACCATTGCCTCTTCTTACAATGAGCCCTTGATCACCATCGAGTGGGCGGCAGATATTTTCCGCTTGGCCAAACAGCACGGTTTGAAGACGGTGTTCGTTTCCAACGGCCATGCAACCCGAGAAGCGCTGACCTTCATTCGCCCTTATCTCGATGGGTATAAGGTGGACCTCAAAACCATGAACCCGCGCGAATATCACAAATTGGGTGGCAATTTGGATCGGGTGTTGGAAACCATCCGCATGGCCTATGAAATGGGTTTGTGGGTTGAGGTGGTGACGCTGGTGATTCCGGGGTATAACGACAGCACGGAAGAGCTCATGGAAGCTGCCCGCTACATTGCTTCGGTTTCGCCCGACATCCCCTGGCATGTGACGGCCTTCCACCCCGACTACAAGATGACCGACCCGCCGCCCACCTCGGTAGAGACATTGCGCCGCGCGGCCGAAATTGGCCAAGAAGCCGGTTTGCACTTTGTGTATGCGGGCAACTTACCCGGCTACGTGGGTGAATATGAGCATACTTTTTGCCCCCAATGCCACACCCTCCTTATCAAGCGTTGGGGCTACATTTTGCAGGAATATCACCTGACGGCCGACGGCCGTTGCCCGAAGTGTGGCGCAAAGATTGCGGGGGTCTGGCCGGAAGACCCCAACCAGGTGCGCTTGGGTGGCCCGGGGATGCCTCGGGTGGTGTGGTGATTGGCGCGCCGCAGCAACGGCGCCACAGCGTGCCCTCAGTCAACGCAAACCGTGGGACACATCCCACGGTTTGCGTTGGTTTTACGGAAGAGAGGGGCCTTTGGGGCGTGTTCCCCTCGGTTTGTGTGTAGGGGCGCTTATGCCGCGGCCAAGATGAACAGGTTGAGCGCGCGCGGGCCAAACAGGGCTGTGGTGATGCCGTTGGTGTGGGTGACATGCACCAGGCGTTGCTTCCCATCGTTGACGAGCCGTTCCCGCAGGTTGTTGGCCTCGCGTTGAAAGTGCTGTGGATGATGGGTGATGACAATGGATTGGAGGGCGTTGAATTCGTTGGTGAATTCCTGGAGGAGGTCCAGCAAATGGCGGGGCGAACGGGCTTTGTGAAGGGGGGCCAAGCGGCCTTCTTCCAACACGAAAATGGGGCAGAGGTTGAGCATTTCGCCGATGATGGCTTGCGCGGGGTCCAGGAAGCCGCTGTGATAGAGGTAAGTCAACGATTGGACGCACATGGTGGTGTAAATGCGGCTGACCATATCGCGCACATGGCTCAGGATTTCGAAAATGGTGGCACCGGAAGCCGCCATTTGGGCGGCCGATTGTACGAGCCAGCCCAAGCCAATGCCAAACGTGTGGGTATCAACGACGTAGATGGGGTATCCTCTGGGAAGCTGATGCGTCGCTTGGACGGCGGCTTGGAACAAGGGGGTGGTGCTGTTGCCCATGGGGAGCAAGAGCAAGCCATCGTAATAGGGCATGAGGGCTGTGAGGAAGTGCGCGATTTCGCCCGCGGTGGGAATTTGCAAAGAGGGTGGGGCTGGTTCGTGCAGCAGGCTGGTGGGGAGCGCTCGGAGGATGCCCTTTTCCGAGGCAGAAAACTGTTGCCCCTGCCAATGGACATGCAGGGGCAACACATGGACACGGTCGTGTCCTAAAAAGGTCGAGGTCAGGAATTGGGCCGATGCGTCGGTGATAATGCCCACGCCACGCATGAATCACTCCACCGAAAGGATGAGGGGGTAGTGGGGTTGTCCGCCGAATTGCACCTCGATTTCCTGCTCGGGGTAGGCTTCACGGATGACGTCGGCCAGGCGGTGGGCTTCAGCTTTGGAAAGGCCATCGCCATAGAAGAGGGTGATGAGTTCGTAGGCTTCGGCTTCGGCTTGGCGGAGCAAGCCCAACACGGCCTCGTCCAGCCCATCGGCGGCCAAGACCAGTTTGCCATCCAGCAGGGCGATGTGTTGGCCTTCTTGCACGGCGACGCCGTCCAGCTCGACGGTGCGGGTGGCGACGGTCACTTCGCCGCTGACGACCTCGTGCATGGATTCTTCCATGTTGGCGACCACCTCGTCCAGGTCGCCTTCGGGGTCGAAGGCCAGCATTGCGGCCAGCCCCTGGGGCACGGTGCGGCTGGGGATGACAGCCACTTTTTTGACCGTGACCTCGCGAGCCTGTTGTGCTGCCAGGATGACGTTTTTGTTGTTGGGCAGGATGATGATTTTGTCGGTGGGGAGGTTTTCGAACGCGCGGAGGATGTCTTGGGTGCTGGGGTTCATGGTTTGGCCGCCTTCCACAATGGCGGCTGCCCCCAGGCTGGCAAACACCCGGGCGATGCCCGGCCCTGGGGCGACGGCCACAACGGCGATTTGCCCAGGCTCGACATTGGCCAATTCGTAGCGGGTGCCTTCGCTTTCGCTGTTTTGCTCTTCCATTTGCGCGATGAGGTTTTCGATTTGCACCTTGGTGACCGTGCCCAGGCTCATGGCGTAGTCAATGGGTTTGTAGCGGTTTTCGGTGGGGACGTGGATGTGAAGGCGATACATGCCATCGCCTTCCCCGACTTGGATGGAGGTGCCCATGGCTTCCAGGTCGCTGTAGAAGGTTTCCAAGTCGAGGGGGTGGTGGGGTTTGAAGTCGAGCACGACTTCGTAATCTTGGCCGGGCTCGATGGCTTCGTGGGCGTGTTCCAAGTTGAGGGCGGCCAAAGGTTTGACGGAAGTGAGGGCTTGGTCGAGGGGCAGGCCATCCACGTGGCGCAGCATGCCTTCGAAGATGAAGAAGAGCCCTTTGCCGCCCGAATCAACCACGCCGGCTTCTTTGAGCACGGGGAGGAGTTCGGGGGTGTGGGCGACGGAAGCGTCGGCGGCTTGCACCACGGTTTCGAGGATGGCAATGGGGTCGTCGGTATGTTCCAGGGCTTCTTCGGCTGCGGCCGCGACGTCTTTGGCGACGGTGAGGATGGTGCCTTCCACGGGGCGCACGACGCCTTTGTAGGCCGTGTCGCGGGCTGTGAGCAGGCCTTGGACGAAGGTCGCCGCGTCGAGGGTTTCGGCTTCGCTCACCCCCTTGGCAAAGCCGCGCCACAGTTGAGAGAGGATGACCCCAGAATTGCCCCGCGCCCCCATCAGCGCGCCGTGGGCCACGGCCTTGCTCATTTTGCCGAAGTGTTCTTCGGGGGAGTCTTTGATTTCATCCCACGCGGCTTGCATGGTGAGCACCATGTTGGTGCCTGTGTCGCCGTCGGGGACGGGAAACACGTTGAGGGCGTTGACCACTTCTTGATTGGTTCGCAGCCAGGTGAGGGCGGCCTCGACCAGGCGTTTGAGGGCCTGCCCGTTGATGGGGCGACGAAGTAAAGCCTGGCGGCGGGTTGGGTTGGGGGTGATTTTAACTGCCATGTGCTCTCCTACGCATCCTTGGTTTCTTTTTGGCTGGCTTTTTTGCCGCTTTTCTTCTTGCCTTTGCTGCTTTTGCCTTCGGGGGGTGTTTCGGCCTCGGCGCGGGGTTCGCCGTTGCTCACCCTCAGCCCTCGCACGTGCACGTTGACGGCTTTGACGGGCAGGCCCACCGTTTTCTCGACATGGTAGCGCACCAAGTTGGCCGCGCTGTTGGCCACCGCGGTGATGCGGGTGCCGTATTCCACAATAATGTACAGGTCAATTTCAATGCCATCTTCGTCGTGGCGCACCACGATGCCTTCGGTGGGGTCTTTGGTCAGGGTGTGCGCGATGCCGCTCATCAGGTTCTTGGGGGCCAGCCCCACAACACCGTAAGATTTGAGCACGGCTTGGTAAGCGATGGCGGCGATCACCCGTGGCGAAATGCGAATGGTGCCCAAGGGAGTGCGGTCGTCGTTCATGGGTAACCTCTCTGAGGGGAAGTGTGCAGCAGCGCGTTGCCGGTCTGAAGCACAAACGGGGAAGGGACGCAGGCCAGGGATGGTGCCATGCCCTCGCACCCTGCCCCGGTTTTTGCCTTAGTTTTTAACCCAAAACGTTGTCAGAGGATGCACTTTGTGGTAAGATTGCCCGCGCCTTGCGGAAAGCCGCTTGGCTCTTTGTGTGTTGCAATCTCGGCTAAAGGATGGGCATCATGGCGAAGTGCGAAATTTGTGGTAAGACCACGACGTTTGGACGCAATCGCCCCTGGTCGAAGAAATCTACACCGCGGACCTTCCGCCCCAACCTGCACAAGGTCACCATCTGGGAAAACGGGCGCAAGGTGCGGAAGACGGTTTGCACGCGCTGCTTGCGGACCATGGTCAAGACCAAGGGGTAGATGGCTTATTCGTATTTTCCGGCGATAAAATCACGGTGTTGCACCGTGATTTTTCGCTTTAAAGGCCCGCCGCGCGTTGCAGGGCGTGCAGCCCCGCGGTGATGCCTTGGGGGTGGCGGAAGATGGCGCTGGCCGCGACGAACACATCCACCCCCGCGGCTTGGGCTTGCGGCAGGGTTTGGGCGTTGATACCGCCATCCATTTGGATAAGGGCTTGGGGGTTGACTGCGTCTAACTGGCGGCGCAGCTGTTGGGCTTTGGGGAGCACTTCGGGCAAAAAGGCTTGCCCTGAGAAGCCGGGGTTGACCGACATGACCAAGACAACGTCCACCAAGTGGAGCACAGGGAAGACGGCTTCCGCGGGCGTGCCGGGGTTGAGGGCAACCCCAACTTTGCAGCCCAGGCTGCGGATGCGTTGCAGTGCGCGGTGGATGTGGGGGGTGGCTTCGACGTGGACGGTGATTGAGTCGGCCCCGGCCTGGGCAAAGGCTTCTAACAAGGGCTCGGGGCGTTCGACCATGAGATGGACGTCCACCAGCCGATGGGTAGCCCGACGCACCGCGGCCACGGTTGCGGTGCCAAGGGTGATGTTGGGCACGAAGTGGCCGTCCATGACGTCGACGTGAATCCAATCCGCGCCCGCGGCCACGGCTTCCTGGATTTGTTCACCTAAGCGGGTGAGGTCGGCAGAAAGAATTGAGGGGGCAAAATAGGCCATAGCAGCGCAATTATAGCACAGGGCCTATGGCGCTCCGTGATAGAGGAGATACACCCAGAGCCAGAGCGGCACCAACCCACCAACGGCAAGCAGGGCGATCATGGCCAGGAAGATGGTCGGCCAGTCAATGTCCAGCGGGTCTTTGGGTGGGGGCGGGGGTGGGGGTGCCATGTCGTGGGGGGGTGTTGGGGGGGCTGAGGGGGGCGGGGGCGAGGGTTTGGGTTGCGGTGCGGCTTGCCTTCCTGCGGGGGCGACGGCCTCGGGCGTCGGTTCCAGGAAGGTGAGCAGCACGCGCCCCAGTTGGTCGGCTGTGCGATAGCGGGCCGATGGCTCTTTGGAAAGCACTTTGAGGATGACCTTTTCCAGCCGCTCGGGAATGTCAGGAGCGAACACGCTGGGGGGCACGGGCGGGGCTTCGCGGTGCATCCGGGCCAACTCTTCGGGGTCGTCGGAGAGAAAAGGCAAACGCCGGGTGAGCATTTCATACAAGACCACCCCCAGGGCATAGACGTCCGAAGCGGGCAGGGGTGGTTTGCCCGCGGCTTGCTCGGGGGAGAAATATTGCGGTGAGCCCCAGACCACGTGGGCTTGTTCCTGCGCGCGGGCCGAAGCCCGTGCTCGAGCAATGCCGAAGTCGGTAACTTTGAGGCGCCCGTCGGGGGTGACCAAGAGGTTTTGAGGTTTGACGTCGCAATGTACCAGCCCAGCCCGATGGGCATAGCCCAGCCCGGCGCATGCTTGCACCATGAGCGCAAGGGCTTCTTGGGTCGAAAGCGGGCCGCGCTCATCCAAAACATGACGGAGGGTTTGCCCCGGCACGTATTCCATCACAATGAACAGTTGATCGCCGTCGTAGCCGAAATCGTACACAGTGACAATGTTGGGATGGCTCAAGCGGGCGACGGCGGTGGCTTCTTGGCGAAAGCGCTCGCGAAAATGGGGGTCGCGCGCATATTCTGCCCGCAACACCTTGACGGCGACCGGGCGTTCCAAGACGCGGTCGTAAGCCCGATAGACATGGGCCATGCCGCCTCGGCCAAGCAAATGTCGGAGTTCGTAGCGCCCTGCCAGACGTGTTGATTCCATGGGGTCTCCTCGAGCCCGATGGGGCTGTAAAGCAACGTAATTGTAACGGAAAGCCAGTGCCTTTACCAGTGTGGGGCAAAGGCGTGTATCCGCGATATAATCAACCCCATATACTTCCAGCATTGCCCCGAGCATGGAAAGGACAGTTTGAACGATGACCACGTTGTTGATTTTCATTATCGCTTTGGCGGTGATGATTTTGTTGCACGAATTTGGCCACTTCATCGCTGCCCGCCTGATGGGAATTCCAATTGAGGAATTTGGGATTGGGTTCCCGCCCCGCTTGGTTACCCTTTTTGAGGCCGGGGGCACGCGTTTTACCCTCAATGCTATCCCGTTGGGTGGCTTTGTGCGGCCAAAGGTGATTGAGATAGATGAAGAGAGAGGCGAAGTGGTGGATGCTTTGGCTGTGGCGCCGCCCAAAAAGCAGTTGGTGGTGGCCATTGCCGGCCCGTTGATGAATTTGTTTATTGCCGTGGTGCTTTACGCGGTGATTTTTGCCCACCAAGGGGTGCCGCAGACCGATAAGGTGATGATTGTGGATGTAGCCCCCAATTCGCCCGCTGCCGAAGCCGGCATTTTGCCCGACGACATCATCGTGGCCGTCAATGGCAAACCCGTCACCGACCCGGCCATGCTGCACGACGAAATCTACGCCCATCTGGGCGAGCCCATCACCATGACCCTGGCCCGCGGCGAGCAAACGTTGACCGTCACGTTGACGCCTCGCAACCCACCGCCAGAAACCGGCGCCATTGGCATTTTGATGGGTTACCCTTCCCAGCCGGTTTCTTGGCTGGGCGCGGTGGGTTGGGGGGTGTGGGCCACTGTGGAAGACGTGAAACAAGTCGTCACGCTGCCGGTCACACTGCTCAAAAACAAACATCCCAATTCCGAAGCCAAAGTCTTGGGCTACAAGGGTATGTATGAGGTCTTCCAACAATTCCGCGCAGCCGATGTGCAGGCCGCTCAGCAAACCCCTCAAGATGCCTTCCCTGTCAACACCTTGGTCTTTTTCATCATGGTGACAGTGTCGCTGGGCGTGTTCAACTTGCTGCCCTTACCGGCTTTGGATGGCGGGCGCATCGCCCTGGCCTTGGCTGAAATCATCAGCCGCAAGCGCGTGCCGATTTCGGTGGTCAACGCGATCAACTTGGCAGGTTTTGTGCTACTGTTAGGTTTGCTGTTGCTCATCAACCTGCGAGAGTGGATTCCCTAAGGAGCCAACCATGACAACTTGGGAACTTGAAGGGCCTCATTTCGATGAGGTGCTCAATGCATTGTTAGACGAATCGCGGCCGTTCCCGCCGACCTATTACCGCCATTTGGCCAATCTTTCCCCCGAAAACGCCGCCCGTTTGCGCGAAATTTGGCCGCGGATTCCGTTGCAGCGCCGTCGAGGGCTGCTCGAAGATTTGGAATTGCTCACCGAAGACGATTTGACGCTTTCCTATCGTGACGTTGGCGAAATTGCCCTCGACGACCCCGACGCCCATGTCCGCTTTTTGGGCGTGCGGCTGTTGTGGGTCGAGGAAGACAATGCCCTCATCCCCCGCTTTTTGCAAATTGCCCGCGAAGACCCTGACATTGAAGTGCGGGCCAATGCGGTGGGCGCGTTGGGCAGTTACATGTATCTGGCTGCATTGGAGGAACTCCCCGAGCGTTGGACCCGTCAGATTGAGCAGACCCTCATGGGCTTTTTGGAAGACCCCTCCCAGCCCGATTTGGTGCGGCGGCAAGCGTTGGAAGTGTTGGGCTATTCCCTCAATGTTGATTTGGCCCCGTGGCTGGAAGACGCGTTCATGCACCCCGATGAAGATTGGCGCGTCAGTGCGCTGTTTGCTGCGGGGCGCACGGCCGATGCACGCTGGGCCGACGACGTGCGCGATTACCTGCACCACGAAAGCCCCCGCTTGCGGGCCGAGGCCGCCCGCGCCGCAGGAGAAATGCTGCTCAAAGACGTCACCGATGACCTGCTGGCCCTGCTGGAAGATACCAACCCCGAAGTGCGGGTCAACGCGGCTTGGGCGCTTTCGGAAATCGGCGGTGGTGAAGCAGTAGCCGCAGCCTTGGAAGCCGCCTTGGAAAACGCCGCCAGCGATGAAGAGGCCGCCCTGCTCGAAGATGCCCTCTCGAATTTGGAATTCACCGACGACGTGGCCGATTTGATGATGATGGATTTCAGCCCCGAAGACCTGGAAGACCTCATCCACGAAGAAGACATTGACGAACTGCTGGCGCTGTTTGGTGGTGAAGGCGAAGAAGATGAAGAGGTTTAGCCTTAGGCCGTCAGGTTGGGTTTCGCAAAGGCATGGGCTGAAGGTGCTGGTCGCATTCTGGCTGCTGGTTGCCCTCTTCCCGCGGGCTTCAACAGCCCGCGCCCAAGAAGTGGTGCAAGTTCACCCCTCGGTCACCTTTACATTTGGCGAGCAAATTCTCTTTCAGGTGCGGCTTCAGCCTGCTGCACCGGTAGAGCAGGTGATGCTGTTTTATCACCCTGCCCTGCGCCAAGGGCATACTTATACGGGCGAAATGTCGTTAGAGCCCGATGGCAGCGCTTATTTTGTCCACGATTTACAGCAAAAGCCATTGCCGCCCTTTTCGCGAGTGTATTATTGGTTCCGCCTGACCCTCAAAGATGGCACCACCTACACAACGCCTTCTTTTTCATTCGTCTTGAGCGACAACCGCTTCCAATGGCAAGCCATGCAAGCCGGCCCGTTCCAAGTCAACTGGTATGAAGGCGACGCAGCCTTTGCCCAATCCGTATTGGACGCGGCCGCGATGGGCTTGGTCCGAGCCCAAGAGCTTTGGTTGGCCCCAACCCCCGAACATGTGGATATTTACGTCTATGCCGATGTGGCCGCTTTGCAGCAGGCCATCGGTGCGGAGCAGTGGGTGGCTGGCCACGCGTCACCCACGTTAGGCGCGTTGTATGTCGCCCTTCCCCCCGGCCCCCAACAGCCAATGGAAATCCGCCGCTTGGTGCCCCACGAGCTGGCCCACTACCTGCTCTATCAGCTGACGGGCGATGCAGGGTATCGCAGCTTGCCCATGTGGCTCAGTGAAGGCCTGGCCTCCAACACCGAACTCTCACCCAACGCCGACTATGCCGCAGCCCTTGACCGGGCTGTCAGAACCGAACGCCTATTGCCGATCACGGCTTTGTGCCACACCTTCCCCAACGATGCTTCCGGGGCCTTTTTGGCCTATGCAGAATCGGAGTCGTTTACGGCCTACCTGTTGCGCCGCTATGGGCGCAACACCATCCACACCCTGATTTTGACCTATGCCCAAGGGGTGGATTGCGAGGCCGGAGCAGAGCAAGTGTTGGGCGAACCCCTCAATCGGCTGGCGCGCGATTGGCAGGCCGATGTCTTCAACCTGCGGCGTGCAACGGTCATTCTGACCAAGATGTTGCCGTGGTTGATTTTGGGGTTGGTCTTGGTAGCATCGTTGGGCATGGGGGCGTGGCTGATGTTGCGTTGAGGAGGAGGTTGTTTGCATGGACGCGCACACCGCTGAAGAAGTACGAGCCCACGCTTTTGTGCATGGCCGGGTGCAAGGGGTGGGGTTTCGGAATTTCGTGCTCCAAACCGCCCGCCGGTTAGGGTTGAAAGGCTGGGCGCGCAACCGCATCAACGGCACGGTCGAAGTCGTTGCCCAAGGGCCCAAACCCGCGGTTGAAGCCTTGCTCAAAGCCTTGGAGCGCGGCCCCGCTTTGGCCTACGTCACCCAGGTGGAAGTCGCCTGGGAGACACCCCGGCCAGATGAAGCCAGCCCGTTTCGCTTGCGGGCAACCCGATAGGAGCGTCCTATGTCCACCTTGTGTTTGCATCACAACGACGCCGATGGTTGGGCTTCGGCGGCGATTGTGCGGCGTTTTTATGGCCCCGACACCCGTTGTTATGAAATGAACTATGGCGACCCCGTCCCTTGGGATTGGGTCGCCCAGGCTGAACGGGTGGTCGTGGTTGATTTTTCCCTCCCCTTGGAAGTGATGCGCCGCCTGGCCGAGGGCCGCGACTTTGTGTGGATTGACCACCACAAAACCTCCGTCGAGGCGATGGCCGCCGAAGCCGAGCGCTTGGGATGGCCTGGCCTGCGCGATACCACCGAAGCCGCCTGTGTGCTGACTTGGCGGTTTTTCTTCCCCCACCAACCCCCGCCGCGCGCCGTGGTGCTGATTGGCGACCGCGACATTTGGCGCTGGGCCGAACCCGAAACCGGCCCCTTCAACGCCGCCCTCTACGCCGAAGATGACCCCTCGCCGTGCAACGACGCCCTCTGGCAACCCCTCTTAGACGACGACCCCGAATTCCTCCAGCGCATGTTGGCCAAAGGCGAAATTTTGCACACCCAGCGCCTGCGGGAAGTGCGCCGCTTGGTGGACGACAAAGCCTTCGAAGTCCAATTCGAAGGCCTCCGCACCCTGGCCCTCAACACGCGTGGCCGCGGCGAAATCGGAGAATACATCCGCCAAAAGGGTTACCCCCTTGCCTATTGCTATTTCGACGCCTGGCACCAAGGCCAACTATATACTTTTGTGACCTTGTATTCGGACCAAGTGGACGTCTCAGCCATCGCACGACGGTTTGGCGGCGGTGGGCATCCGGGCGCGGCAGGCTTTGGCTTCCCGCGCGGGGCTTCCCCCTTCCCGCCGGGCTCCCGTTGGGCTTGGCCGCCTTCCCCAACCCCTTCAGACCCTACAGCAAACCAAACAAACTGACATTGCCTTGAGGTGTCCCCTCACCGCGACTTTTGAGCGCGGTGGGGGTTTTCGTTTGTAGCCTTTTTGAGGAGCGGAAAATGCCACGCCCTGTTGCATTGGTGACCGATAGCACGGCTTACATTCCGCAGGAACTGACGGCGCAGTACGACATCCGTGTTGCGCCGCAGATTTTGGTGTGGGGCGACGAAACACTGCGGGACGGGATTGACATCACCCCCGAAGCGTTTTATCAGCGTCTGCAAACGGCCAAAGTATTGCCGACCAGCACCCAGCCCTCGGTGGTCTCGTTTGAAGAGATTTTCCGCGAGCGTCTGGAAGCCGGCTACGACATCTTGACCGTGGTAATTTCCAGCGAACTTTCGGGGACGTACCGTGCGGCCCTGCAAGCCAAAGCGGCCTTCCCCGACGCCAACATCGAGGTGGTTGATTCGCGCACCACTGCGATGGAATTGGGCTTTCAGGTGTTGGCGGCGGCTCGGGCGGCGGCCGAAGGCGCGTCGTTGGCCGAGTGTAAGGCGATTGCCGAGCAGGCCCAAGCGCATACTGGCGTGATTTTGGCCGTGGCCACCCTGGAATTTTTGCATCGCGGCGGGCGCATTGGCGGCGCCAGCCGTTGGTTTGGCACAGCCTTTCGCATTAAACCCCTGCTGGAAGTGCGCAACGGCCGGGTAGAGCCCTTGGAAAAAGTGCGCACGCATCGCAAAGCCCTCAAACGCATGGTCGAAATCGTGGCCGAACGCACCCAGGGCCAAACACCCATCCGTTTAGCCGCTTTGCATACCAACGCCGAACCTTTGGCCCAAGAAGTGCTGGCCCAAGCCGTTGCCCAACTGCATCCTGTAGAAGCCCTGGTGAGCGACGTCAGCCCGGTGGTGGGCACCCACGTTGGCCCCGGAACGGTGGCGTTGGCCTACATGGCTGGCATGTGATCCTGCCCCGCGCGGTCAGCGTCGCGGTGGGTGGGCGCTGGGCTTTTGACTCCCTTTTGTGAGGTGTTCCGATGAGTAACCCCGTAGCCGTTGTAACCGATAGCACGGCCTCTTTGCCTGCTGATTTGGTCGAGCAATATCACATCCACGTCGTGCCTCTGCGGGTGGTGTGGGACGGTGTGGCCTATCGCGATGGCGTGGATATCACGCCGCAAGATTTTTACCGCCGCCTTTCCGAATCCAAAACCTTGCCCACCAGCTCGCAGCCTTCGGCGCAAGACTTTGTGGATGTCTTCCGCCCCTTGCTGGACGAAGGTTACGATATTTTGACCGTGGTGATTTCGTCCAAAATGTCGGGCACGATGAGCTCGGCGCAACAAGCCAAAGAGATGTTGGGGGCCGACAACATTGAGATTGTTGATTCGCTTTCGACGGGGATGGAAACCGGCTTTCACGCGCTGATGGCCGCGCGGGCGGCGGCCGAGGGGGCTTCGCTGGCCGAGTGCAAAGCCATTGCCGAGCGGGCGCGCGAGCATAGCGGCTTTTTGCTGATGGTGCCCACCCTGGAATTTTTGCATCGCGGCGGCCGCATTGGTGGCGCCAGCCGCTGGTTTGGAACGATGCTGCGCATCAAACCGATTTTGGAAGTGCGTGGAGGGCGGGTGGAGCCGCTGGAAAAAGTCCGCACGCGGCGTAAAGTCATCCAGCGAATGGCCGACATCGTGGTCGAGCGAGTGGGCGATCAGCGGCCGGTGCGCATCGCGGCCGTCCACACCGGCGCAGAGGAAGACGCCCGGCAGTTGTTGGAGCAATTGACCACCCGCCTGCAACCCGTAGAAGCCCTGATTGGCGATGTGAGCCCGGTCATCGGGGTGCACGTCGGCCCCAACGGGGTGGGCGTGGTGTACCTCGCGGGGATGTAATGGCGTTATAATTGGGGACGATTTTCCCCTCCATCCATCCAAATGTCAAAGGGCCGGCATTGCGCCGGCCCTTTGACGTGGTGTGCGCGCATGGCGAAAGGCGCGTTCATTCACCAATGACGCCGTAAAAGTGGGGGAGGGGTTCCACTGGTGTGGCGCTGATTTGCAGGGCTTGCTGGAGCATTTGGCGGGCTTCGGCCAGCTTGGCCGGGTCGTTGGCATGGATGGTGAAGACGGGTTCGCCTGCTTCGACCGCTTCCCCCACTTTTTTGTGGACCATAATGCCCACCGCGTGGTCAATGGGGTCGCCTTTCTTTTCGCGGCCAGCGCCCAAAACCACCGCGGCCTCACCCACCAAGCGGGCGTGAATTTGGGCTACGTAGCCGCTCTGCGGGGCTGTGAGGGGCTCTTGTAAAGCGGCCGTGGGGAGGCGTTCGGGTTGTTCCACGTAGCGCACATCGCCGCCTTGGGCTTGCACCAATTTGCGAAATTCGTCCCAAGCGCTGCCATCGAGCAGGGTTTGCTCGGCCAAAGCCCGGCCTTCGGCCTCGTTTTGCGCTTTGCCCCCCAGCACGAGCATGTGGGCGGCCACTTTGAGGCAGTGTTCACGGAAATCGGCCGGCCCCCGGTTGTGGAGGGTTTCGATGGCTTCTTTCACTTCCAGCGCGTTGCCCACGGCATAGCCCAGGGGTTGGTTCATGTCCGAAAGGAGGGCGATGGCTCGCCGTCCAGCCCGGGCAGCAATGGCCACCATGAGCTCGGCCAATTCGCGGGCGCTTTCCAGCGTTTGCATGAAGGCCCCTAAGCCAATTTTGACATCCAACACGATGCCTTGGGCGCCGGCAGCAATTTTCTTGCTCATGATGGAAGAGGCAATCAGGGGGATGGAGGGCACCGTGCCGGTCACGTCGCGCAGCGCGTAGAGCTTGCCGTCTGCGGGGGCCAAATCGGCCGATTGACCGGTGAGCACAATCCCCACTTCTTTGAGCTGGGTGAGGAATTCTTCGGTGGTCAGGTCGGTGCGGTAGCCGGGGATGGATTCCATTTTGTCCAGCGTGCCGCCGCTGAAGCCCAGCCCGCGGCCCGACATCTTCCCGACCGGGATGCCGGCGGCGACTACCATCGGCAAGACGACCAAGGTGGTCTTGTCGCCCACGCCACCGGTGGAATGTTTGTCTAACGCGATGTCCACCACGCCTGAGAGGTCCAGCACGTCGCCGGAATGCGCCATTGCCAAGGTGAGGTCGGTGGTTTCGCGCGGGTCCATGCCGTTGAGCAAAACGGCCATCGCCCACGCGGCGGCTTGGTAATCGGGAATGTCGCCGCGGGTGTAGCCTTGGATGAAGAAGTTGATTTCTTCGGTTGTCAATGGGTGTTTGTCGCGTTTTTTGATTATGATATCCACAGCGCGCATCGGAAGGCTCCTTCGTCGTGCGGTGTGTTGGCACCGCAGGGAATTTTCAGGGGAAGCATGACGTTTCTCCAAGGCAAATTATACCCCCGCGTGGGCCTCTGACGAGGGGATGACGGGTGCGAGGCCATCTCGAGGTTGGCCGAGGCATGGTAAACTTGCCCTATGGGTACATGGATTGCAACCGCCGAGGCGCATCCTAACATTGCGTTCATCAAATATTGGGGCAACCGCGACCACGAAGCTCGTTTGCCCAGCAATGGCTCGCTTTCGATGAATTTAGCGGCCTTGACCACCCGCACGAGGGTGGCCTTTCGACCCGATTTGAGCGCTGACCGCCTGATTTTGCAGGGGCGGGAGGTCACAGGTCCGGCTTTGGCGCGGGTCAGCCGCGTGCTTTCGTTGGTCCGAGCGTGGTCGGGGGTAGCGCGATATGCAGAGGTCCGTTCTGAAAACAACTTCCCCACGGGGGCGGGCATTGCCTCGTCTGCGTCGGCCTTTGCTGCTCTGGCCGTGGCGGCTGCTGCCGCGGCAGGGTTGGACCTCTCTGAGCAGGCTTTGAGCCGCTTGGCGCGTTGGGGCTCGGGCTCGGCCAGCCGTTCGGTGCCGGCTGGGTTTGTGGAGTGGCTCCCCGGCACCAGCGATGAGGATTCCTACGCGGTGAGCATTGCCCCGCCCGAGCATTGGGATTTGGTGGATTGCATCGCCTTGGTCAGCACCGAGCATAAGGCGGTGGGGTCCAGCCAAGGGCATCGTTTGGCCGAGAGCAGCCCTTATCAGGCCGTGCGGGTTGCCGATGCGCCTCGGCGGCTGGCGCTATGCCGGGAGGCCATTTTGCAGCGCGATTTTGAGGCGTTGGCCGACATCGTGGAGTTAGATTGTCACATGATGCACGCGGTCATGCAAACTTCCACGCCGGCGCTGCTCTATTGGGAGCCGGCGACGGTGCGGGTGATGCAGGCGGTGCGACGCTGGCGCACGCGCGAGGGGTTGCCGGTGGCCTACACCATTGACGCGGGGCCGAATGTCCATGTCCTCTGCCCGCGTGCGGTCAGCGAGGAGGTACAGCGGCGGCTGCAAGCGTTGCCGGGCGTGCAGCGGGTGTTGGCCTCGGGGCCAGGCGGCGCTGCGCGGCTTCTCTCGCCGTGAGCCCACGCGGCTCGTGGCTTTTAGAGCCCCAAGGGCGCAAAACGCCCGCGCTGGGGAAGGGCAAAGTGAGGCTAAAATGAATGAGCAAAAATCGCGCATGGTATAATGGGCGCGATTTTTCCGCTTCTACAGCGGTTGATTCCTTTGCAGGAGCCGCGGTTTGTTCAACCCTATCAGTTGGCTATTGAGTTTTTTCGCCCTGGATATTGGCATTGACCTGGGCACCGCGAACACTTTGGTCTATATTCGCGGCAAAGGCATTGTGGTTAATGAACCTTCCTGGGTGGCGGTTGATAAGCGGACCCGCCGCCCCTTGGCTGTAGGTGCAACCGCGAAACGGATGGCCGGCCGTTCGCCCGCGAATGTTTTGGTCATTCGTCCTTTGCGTGATGGTGTGATTTCGGAATTTGACATCACCGAAGCCATGCTGGAACACCTGATTGGCAAGGCCCACGAGCAGAGCATTGTGCCTGCGCCCTATCCGCGGGTGGTGATTGGTGTGCCGGCGGGCGTTACCGAAGTGGAAATGCGCGCGGTGTACGATGCGGCAATGGCTGCGGGCGCTCGGGAAGCCCACCTCATCGAGGAACCCATCGCGGCCGCGTTGGGCGCGGGGTTGCCGATTTCCGACATCCAAGGCCACATGATTGTGGACATCGGCGGCGGCACCACCGAAGTGGCCGTGCTCTCAATGGGGCGCACTGTGGTTGCCCGCTCGTTGCGGGTTGCCGGTGATGAAATGGATGAAGCCATTGTGCAATATATCCGCAACAAATACAACCTGCTCATTGGCGAGCGCATGGCCGAGGAAATCAAAATGAAAATTGGCTCTGCCCATCCCCTGCCCGAAGAGAAAACCGCGGTGGTGCGGGGCCGCAACCTGGTGACCGGCTTGCCCGAAGCCGTTGAAGTCTCGTCCATTGAAATTCGCGAAGCCATTGCCGGCCCTGTGCAAACCATTGTGGATACGATCAAAGACACCATTGACGAAGCCCCGGCCGAAATCATCGCCGACCTGATGGAAAACGGCGTCACCCTGGCGGGCGGTGGCGCTCAGCTCCAGGGGCTGGCCGATCGGATCGCCGACGAACTCAACCTGCGCGCCTGGGTGGCCGAAGACCCCCAAAGCTGCGTGGCCCGGGGCGCAGGGCTGGTATTGGAAGACCTCAACGCCAACCGTCAGTTCCTGGTTGATATGACCAGCATGGTCTGATGGTCGGCGTTCCCTTTCCCTGACGATGAAATTTTCACCTCGCACCTTACGGGCGTTGGTCATTGCGTTGGTGGTGATAGGCCTGCTGGCCCTTTCACTGGGGGGATACCTGACGCCATTGACCCGCTTGAGCACGCAACCCATGATTGCCGTGCAAAGTTGGTTGGCGCGTTCCTATCAAGGAATTCGTGATTATCTCAACGCGCCCAAAGACGTCACCGCGCTGCGGGCCGAAAACCAGCAACTCAAAGCCGAAGTAAGCCGCTTGCAAACCGAAATCGTCACGTTGCAACAGCAATTGGCCGAGGCCGAATTGCTTTCGGCCTTGTTGGATTTTGCCCGCGCCCACCCGCAAAACGAATACAAAGCGGCGCAGGTGATTGGCCGAGACCCCAGCCCATTCATGCACTACATCATCATCAACCGCGGCTCGGATGACGGCCTGCGGGTAGGCATGCCCGTGGTCAGTGCCGAGGGCCTGGTTGGCCACATTGACGCTGTTTTGCCCAACGCGGCCCGAGTGCAACTCATCACCGACCCAAACTCCGCGGTAGACGTGCGCACCCAGCCTTCGGGCACCACCGCGGTTTTGGTCGGGAGCCTGACGGGCGAGCTCTCGCTGGATATGGTGCCATTAGAAGCCCAATTGCACACCGGCGATTTGGTGCTCACCTCGGGGTTGGGGGGGCGATACCCGCCCAACATCCTCGCGGGGCAGGTGGTGAGCGTGCGCAAACTCTCGTATGCCCTGTTCCAAGAAGCCGCGGTGCAACCCGTGGTGGACTTTCGCCGCTTGCAAATTGTGTTGGTGATTGTCAACTTCCGGCCGGTGGACATCACGCCTCTGATGAAACCCGCGGAGGGCACGCCATGATGGCCTCGTTGTCGGGGTTGCTCGTTTTGGCGCTGGCCACCGCTTTGCAGAGCGCCGTGTTTAGTCAAATTCGTTTATTGCAAGGCACGGCCGACCTGGTGTTGCTCACCCTGGCCGCGTGGTATATGCACGAAGAAACGCCGGCCTCGTGGGTGTGGGCGGTGTTAGCCGGGTTGATGGTGGGCACGGTTTCGGCGTTGCCCTGGTGGTTGTTTGTCGCCGCTTATGGCCTGGTGGCCGGCTTTGCCATGATGTTACGCCGGCGCTTGTGGCGCACTTCCATCTTTGCTTATCTCACTGTGGTGTTGTTGGGCTCCTTGTGGGTTCAGGGCCTGACTTTTGCCTATTTGCGCTTGCAAGGCACCCCCATTGATGCTCGCGCCGCGCTCAATTTGGTCATCTTCCCCAGCTTGTTGCTGGATTTGCTGTTCGCTTTGCCGGTGTATAGTTTGATGGATGAGTGGACGGCGTGGTTCTTCCCCGAGGAGGACGTGCCATGAACGGTGAACCAACGCCTGCTCACGAACCTTTGGAATCTTGGCGGCTCTACGTCACGGCCGCCGTGATTGGCCTGGTGTTGTTGATTTTTGTGGCCCGCTTGTTTGACTTGCAGATCCTGCGTTACGACGAGTGGGTCGCGCAGGCCAATGAAAATCGGATTGAGGAAATCAACATCCCCGCGCCGCGCGGCGCCATTTATGACCGCAACGGCATCGTTTTGGCGCGCAACGTCGCGGCTTACAATTTGGTCATCACCCCCGCCTACCTGCCCGATGACCCAGGCAAGGTTGACGAAATCTATCGGGAACTCTCAAAGTTGACGGGTGTGCCGGTCAGTTATAGCACAGTGGACAAAGAGCACCCCTATGTGCCATGCCGCTCTGAGCAGGGCATCCGTCAAATTGTCAATTTTGGCGAAACGTTTGCCCCCTATCGGCCGGTGAAAATCAAGTGCGACATCCCGCGCGATGTGGCCATGATCATCCGCGAGCGAGCGGTGGATTGGCCGGGCGTGGGCATTGAGGTTGAGCCAGTGCGCGATTACCCCACGGGCTATCTCACGGCCGACGTGGTGGGCTTTTTGGGGCCGGTGCCAGAGGCCTTGGTGGATTATTACAAAGCCAAAGGGCTGGTGCCCAACCGCGACAAGGTGGGCTACGCGGGGGTGGAACTCTCGTATCAAGATTTATTGGCCGGCCAGAACGGGCGGCGCGTGGTGGAAGTGGACGTCGCGGGCAACATCCGCCGCGACCTGGAGCCGCCTCAGCAGCCCAAACCAGGCGCCAACCTGGTGTTGACCCTCGACACGCGCTTACAAGAGGCGGCTTACCAAATTTTGGTCAACCAAATCGAATACATCAACCAGCGCTACCCCATGCCCGACGGCAGCCCGCGCACCAAAAACGGTGTGGTCATCGCCATGAACCCCAAAACCGGGGAAATTTTGGCAATGGTCTCATATCCTACCTATGAAAACAACCGCATGGCACGGTTCATCCCGGCTTATTATTACCAGCAATTGGTCGCCGACCCCGAAAAACCCTTGCTCAACCATGCGATTTCCGCAGAGCACCCCCCAGGCTCAACCTTCAAACTCACCACAGCCACGGGGGCGCTCAACGAACACGTCGTAACCTTAGACCAAATTATTGACGCCCCGGGCATCATCACCCTGACCGAAAAATACTTTGCCAACGACCCCGGCAAGGGCAAAGAGTTTTACGACCACAACTGGCAAGAAGGCGGCTTTGGCAAAATTGACTTCTTGCACTGCATCGCCTATTCCAGTAACGTTTGCTTCTACAAACTGGGTGGCGGTTATGACGACGAAATCAACCCGGGCTTGGGCATCTGCCGTTTGGGCACGTATGCTCGGGCGTTGGGCTATGGCGCGCCCACGGGCATTGACCTGCCAGGCGAGGCGGCGGGCCTGATTCCCGACCCAACCTGGAAGCGAATCTACCGCGGCGAAAACTGGTCCACTGGCGATACGTATTTGGCCAGCGTGGGGCAGGGCTATGTCTTGGCCACGCCGTTGCAAGTGCTGATGTCGGCCGCTACCATCGCCAACGACGGCCGGCAGATGAAGCCCAAGGTGCTCTATGAAGTGGTGGACGCCGAAGGCCAGGTGGTGCAACCCTTCCAACCCGAAGAGCGTTGGGATATTACCCGTGACCCTTTGATCCAAGTCTATCAAAACCCGGCAGGCATTGGCAGCTGCAAACCGACCGGCGAAACCAAAACCGTTGACCCTTGGGTGATTGAGCAAGTGCAGCGTGGCATGCGCATGGCCGTCACCGACGGCCTGCACGGGACGCTGCACAAAGTCTTCCAAGGCTTCCCCATCCCCGTGGCAGGCAAAACGGGCACGGCAGAATATTGCGACAACAAAGCCCAAGCGCGCAACCTCTGCCGCCGTGGCGATTGGCCCACCCACGCCTGGACGGTGGCCTACGCCCCCTACGACGACCCCGAGATTGCAGTGGTGGCGTTTGTCTATAATGGTGGGGAAGGCGCAGTCACCGCAGGCCCCATTGTGCGCCGGGTGATGGATGCTTATTTTGCCCTCAAGGCCGCCGACGCCACCCGCCAGACGCCATAGCGTTGGCGTGTTGGCGTGGCTCCACCCCCTTCTTTGGAGGCCCTTATGCCCTATGCTGGTGTGATTCCCCGCTATCGTGAATGGCTGGATCTCCCGCCGCACACCCAGACCATCTCCCTGTTAGAAGGCGACACCCCCCTGGTGCCGGTGCCCCGTTTGGCCGAGCACATGGGCGGCGGATTTCGGCTGCTGGTGAAATACGAAGGGTTGAACCCCACGGGCTCGTTCAAAGACCGCGGGATGACCGCGGCGGTCAGCGAGGCCGTAGGGCGGGGCGCCAAAGCCGTCATTTGCGCATCCACGGGCAACACGGCGGCTTCCGCAGCTGCCTACGCGGCCCGCGCGGGGCTGAAATCGGTGGTGCTCATCCCCGAAGGCAAAGTGGCCCTGGGCAAACTGGCCGGCGCCCTGGCCTATGGCGCCCAAGTGGTTCAAGTGGAAGGCTCTTTTGACGACGCTTTGCGCCTGGTGGTGGAAATCAGCCGCAAGCACCCCCTCGCCTTGGTCAATTCCATCAACCCCTACCGCCTGGAAGGCCAAAAAACCGCGGCCTTTGAAATCTGCGACACGTTGGGCCACGCCCCCGATTGGTTGTGTTTGCCCGTTGGGAATGCCGGCAACATCACCGCCTATTGGATGGGCTTTCGGCAATACCATCAAGCCAAAGGCACCGGGCTGCCGCACCTTTTGGGCGTGCAGGCCGCAGGCGCAGCGCCCTTGGTGCTCGGCCATCCGGTGGACCATCCCGAAACGGTGGCGACGGCCATTCGCATTGGGCGCCCGGCCCGCGGCGAGCAGGCCCTGGAAGCCGCCCAGCAATCGGGCGGGCGCATCGTGGCCGTGAGCGACGACGAAATTTTGGCGATGCAACGCCTCTTGGCCGAAGTGGAAGGCCTGTGGGTGGAACCCGCATCGGCCGCTGGCTTGGCTGGCTTGGCCGCGGAAATTCGGGCTGGGCGGTTTGACCCCCACGGCAAAACCATCGTTGCCGTTTGCACAGGGCATGGCTTGAAAGACCCCGACGCGGTCCTGCGGCGGACCCCCACATTGGTGACCGTGCCCCCGCGCTTAGACGCGCTGGAAGCCGTCGTGGTGTGAAAGGAGCCCAGCATGGATGCGCCCTTCCCCAGCGTGACCGTTCGCGTGCCGGCCTCGACGGGCAACGTGGGCCCCGGGTTCGACGTTTTGGGCCTGGCCTTGGATTTGTGGAACACCGCGCATTTTGTGGTGCGGGGTGACGTTTGGCAAGCCACCATCGAGGGGGAAGGCGCGGGGCGGCTCCCCACCGACCTGCGCAATCGTGTGCTTTGGGCTGCCCGTGAAGTCTGGAAAGCCCTGGGGCGCACCCCCCCGCCGGGCTTGCAAGTGCATTGCGAAAACGGCATCCCCCTGCAATCGGGGTTGGGCTCCAGTGGCACCGCGGTGTTGCTGGGCGTGTTGGGCGCCAATGCTGTGTTGGGGTCGCCCTTGAGCCAGGCCGAGGTATTTGCCCTGGCCGCGGCTTTAGAAGGCCACCCTGACAATGTGGCGCCCTCGCTGTATGGCGGTCTCACGGCGGCGGTGGCCCAAGGCGAGGGCTGGTGGGTGCAACCGTTGCCCGTGGCCGCAGCCTGGCAGCAACCCCCGTGGATTGCGGTGGTCGTGCCCGAGGTGCCGTTGAGCACTGAGGCCTCGCGCGAAGCGCTGCCTGCCCAAGTTCCCCTGGCCGATGCAGTGTTTAACATTGGCCACAGCCTGTTGGTCGTGGAGGCGTTTCGCCAAGGCGATGCCGATTTGTTGGCGCGGGCCTTTGCCGACCGCTTGCATCAGCCCTACCGGTTGCCTTTGATTCCTGGGGCAGCGCAGGCGTTGGCTGCGGCGCGCGCCGCGGGCGCGGTGGCGGCTGGCCTTTCGGGGGCTGGGCCTGGCTTGATTGCGTTTGCCCCCCACTTAAACGATGCCACCCCCGTGGCCGAGGCCATGTGCGCGGCGTTTGAGGCCGCGGGCGTGTCGGCTCGGGGGTGGGCTGTGGCGCCAGCGTTGACGGGCGCCCTCAGTCTTTGATTTGCCCGTAGAGAAACCAATAGGCCTCTTCGGGAAAGAGCGGCTGGAGATGGCTTTCCCACACAAAAGGACCGGGCACAAAGGCTTGCCGCAAGAGATGGTCAGCTTGGGCGACGCGCGAAGCCACCGCCGCGGGGATGTCCCCTAAATCTTCGCTGAGCAACTGCACGATGACCCGCTCGCGCACTTTGTAGCGGTAGTAAGGCGCGCGCTCGGTCGGCTCTTGAAGATAGGCTTCCCACTGGCGAAGACGGGCTTGAATTTCACGCTCGGCCTTTTTGGCCCAGTGGGCGCCCCATTGCGTTTTGAGCTCAGCCAGCCGCTGTTGGAAGGTGGTGTCGGCTTCAGAGGCTTGCAGCCGCCGCATGAAGAGCAGCACATTGCCGGGGGTCAGTTGAGGGTAAGGCGGCTCTCCACGAGGTTGTTTGATGTTGAGCGGCCAATAGAGGGTTTCGCTACGCAGGTAATCTTGCAGAACGTCAAAGGCCGCCTCCAGATAGCGGCGTTCATATTCGGGGGAAGACATGGGTCACTCTCCTTGAAAACAACCAACATAGGACGCCCCAACGCGCGTGCGCGAGGGCGAGCAGCCACGGCTTGGCGTTTTTGCCTGGCTGTTAGCCCAAGCGCCCCAGCCGTTTCCCGCCGAGGAGGTGCATGTGCAGGTGGAAGACATCTTGGCCGCCATCGCGGCCGGTGTTGACCACCAGCCGAAAGCCGCTTTGGGCCACGCCCAACTGCTCGGCAATTTGGCGGGCCACGGTGAACATGTGGCCTAAAATGGCCTCGTGTTGGGCTTCAACCTCGGCGACTGAGGGAATGTGCTCGTTGGGGACGATGAGGACATGCACAGGCGCTACGGGGTTGATGTCGTGAAAGGCGGTGACGAGCTCGTCTTGATACACCTGCTTGCTGGGGATTTCGCCGGCGATGATTTTGCAAAAGATGCAATCAGCCATGAGCAACCTCCAGAAAATGAGACCACGCTTGATGCTATTGTACCGCGTCGTTCAGAAAGTTTCTTTGCCCGTGCCGATGAGCATGTTGTCAATCAGGCGGGTTTTACCCACAAACACGGCCATCGAGAGCAGCGCCTTTTCGACCTCGCCGTGCAGTTCTTCCAGGGTGTCGGGGTCGGCGCAGGAAACGTATTGCAGCCGCGCGAGCGGTTCGGCGTTGATGGTGTCTTCCATGATTTGGCGCAGG
>CAYLRJ010000125.1:0-20302 GCA_964386185.1 uncultured Anaerolineaceae bacterium | reverse complement strand
CCCATCTGCGCTCTTTGTGCCGGCGGGGAGGGAAATGTTGCAGACAATTTGCCCAAAATCGGGTAAGATAGAAACAAACGTCAAATCACGCCATGCCCTGTTCCTGATGAAGGAGGTCAATCATGCGGAAAGAGATTCGTTCCATTGATCCGTGGTCAGCGGGTAAAGTGGGTTGTATATGGGGTGCGCTGTTGACTGCGGTGTTGGGCTGCATTGGCATTTTCTTGCCTATGCTGGCCTTGCCCAGCTTGCTGGCCTCAAATGCCCCTGACCAATCAAATGCCTTAGGGTTTTTGGGCGGTGGTTTTGTGGCTGCTGCTGTGGTGTACATCCTGAGCATTGTGGGTGAAGCGTTGGTGTTGGCCATTGTATTGGCAGTGGGTGCGCTGATTTACAATTTGGTCGCAAAACTGGCCGGCGGTGTGAAGGTGGATTTGGATGAAGGGTAGTCTTCATATTGCGCTTGTTGCCGATGCAAAAAGCCTCCCAACGGGGGGCTTTTTGCGTCTTTGAGGGCCAGGAAGACGTTGGGTAAAAGGCTCACGTCGCAGGGCAATCTTAAACAAGAAAAGTTTGACATTTTGGAAGTCATCCCCTAAAATTGAAAAAGCCTTGGTACGCGTGGCCAGGGTAAGTGCTCTTTTGTGGAGGTTGCCTTGGAAGCGTCACGGAACGTGATTCTGGAGGTGGAAAACCTCCGAACGGAATTTCGGACGGAAGAGGGGGTTGTCCATGCCGTCAATGGCATTTCCTACCAGTTGAGCGAAGGAGAAACGCTGGGGATTGTGGGAGAATCCGGCTGCGGGAAGAGCGTGTCGGTGCTTTCCATCATGCGTTTGCTTCCTTCCCCGCCCGCCCGAATTACGGGCAGTGTTCGTTTTAAGGGCACGGATTTGCTCACCCTTTCCGAGGCGGAAATGCGCAAAATCCGAGGGGCGCAAATTGGGATGATTTTCCAAGACCCGCTGACGTCCCTCAATCCCGTTCTCACCATTGGCTATCAGATGATTGAGCCTCTGCAGCTGCATTTGGGCATGGATAAGGAAGAGGCTCGCGAGCGGGCGGTGGAACTTTTGGAGATGGTGGGCATTCCGGCGGCTCGGAATCGTTTGGATGACTACCCCCATCAATTCTCCGGGGGGATGCGCCAGCGTGTGATGATTGCGATGGCGTTGGCCTGCAACCCCGCGCTGTTGATTGCCGATGAGCCGACCACCGCGTTGGATGTGACCATTCAGGCGCAAATTGTTGATTTGATGAAGCGCCTGCGAGATGAGATTGGCATGTCGTTGATTTGGATTACCCACGATTTGGGCGTGGTGGCAGGCTTGGCAGAGCGGGTCATTGTGATGTATGCGGGTTTCATTGTGGAAGACGCGTTGATTGACGACTTGTATGAAAATCCGCGTCACCCTTACACCAAAGCACTGCTCAACTCGTTGCCGCGTATGGATGGCAGCCCAGGTGAAAAGCTGGAGACCATTGAAGGGCTGCCGCCAGATTTGATTGCCTTACCGAAAGGCTGCCCCTTTGCGGCCCGTTGCAAATATGCCAAGCCCATCTGCTTTGAGCAGCGGCCGTCGTTGGAAGAAATCGCCCCCGGCCGCCGACTGGCGTGCTGGGTCGACGTGGATACAGGGGAGTTGCGATGAAGCAGCAAAACGGTAAAGAAGCGCTTGTGCAAGTCAAAGACCTGAAAAAACATTTCCCGATTCGGCGGGGCATTTTCGTTCAGCGACAAGTCGGCGCCGTGCGGGCTGTGGATGGCGTTTCCTTTGATATTTACCGTGGTGAAACCCTGGGGCTGGTGGGCGAGTCGGGATGCGGTAAATCCACCACCGGGCGCACGATGCTGCAGCTCTATCGCCCTACCAGCGGAAGCGTTTATTTCAAAGGAAAAGACCTCACCAAACTCAAGGGCGCTCAATTGCGCCGTGAACGGCGACACATGCAGATGATTTTCCAGGATCCGTATGCCTCGCTCAACCCCCGCATGACAGTGGGCAAAATTGTCGAAGAGCCCCTTGAAATTCACAACATCGGCACACCCAAAGAGCGCAAAGAGCGTGTGGCCGAGCTCTTGAACCTGGTCGGCTTCAGCCCTTCGTTGGTCAACCGCTACCCCCACGAGTTTTCGGGCGGCCAGCGTCAGCGCATTGGCATCGCACGCGCCCTGGCCTTGCAGCCGGAATTCATCGTGCTGGATGAGCCCATTTCGGCGCTGGATGTTTCCATCCAAGCCCAAGTGGTGAACCTGTTGGAAGACCTGCAAGACCGCTTCAACCTCACCTACCTTTTCATCGCACACGACTTGAGCATGGTGCGGCATATTTCCGACCGGACCGCGGTCATGTATCTGGGCAAAGTGGTCGAACTGGCAGACCGAGACGAACTCTATTCCAACCCCCTGCACCCTTACACCCAGGCCTTGCTCTCTGCCGTGCCCATTCCTGACCCCAAAAAAGAGCGCCAACGCAAACGCATCGTCTTGGAAGGCGACGTCCCCAGCCCGGTCAACCCGCCCAGTGGGTGCCGTTTCCGCACCCGTTGCCCCCTGGCCAAGGACCTTTGTGCGGAACAAGAGCCCACATGGCGGGAGGTTTCCCCAGGGCATTGGGTGGCGTGCCATTTGGTCTAACCGAGAAGGCTTTTCGAGGCTTTGCAGGAAGAAAGGAGGTGGTGTATATCGGCAGAGGATTTCAACGCGTCTGACCGTGGTTTTCCTATCCTTTCTATTCTTCATGGAGGAGGAGCATGAAACGCAAGTTGTTTGTGATGTTTGCGGTGTTGATTGTCGCCGCAGTAGCCTTAGCCGCCTGTGGCCAATCCGCGCCTCAAACCGTTGTGGTGACGCAAATCGTGGAGAAGCCTGGTGGCACCGTGGTGGTCACCCAGGTGGTCGAGGTGACCCCTGAGCCGGAAGGGGCGAAGGAATTCAAGTCGCCGCACCCCGATACGCTGGTGGTCGCTACCATCGGAGACGTCGACACCCTGGACCCCGCGTGGAACTACGAAAGCGCTGGCGACGAAATCATCATGAACGTCTATGACCAACTGGTCACCTACGACGGCCCGAACGCGACCAAATTCGTCCCTTCGCTGGCAACGAAATGGGAAATCTCCGACGATGGTAAGACCTACACCTTCTACATCCGCAAGGGCGTCAAATTCCACAATGGCGATGAGTTGACCCCTGAGGATGTGGCCTACACCTTCCGCCGTGGCCTGTTGCAGGGCGGCACCTGGTCGCCGCAGTGGCTCTTCACCGAGCCCTTCTTCGGGACGGGCGTCTATGACATCGCTGAGTTGGTAGACCCGACCGGCGCTTTGGATGACGACCCCGACGCCCTGAAAGCGGCTGACCCCGAAAAACTGAAGGCTGCTTGCGAAAAGGTGGTGAACGCCATCACCTACGACAACGACGCCGGCACCGTGACCATGCACCTCTCGCAGCCTTGGGGCCCCTTCTTGGCCACCCTGGCGCAATCTTGGGGCTCGATCATTGACAAGAAATGGGCTATCGAACAGGGCGCCTGGGACGGCTCCTGCGACACCTGGCAGAATTTCTATGGTGTTGATTCCAAGACCGCACCGCTGCGCGACAAAGAAAACGGGACGGGCCCCTACATCCTGGATCACTGGACGCCCGGCGAAGAAATCGTCCTCAAAGCCAACCCCAACTACTGGCGCGCAGAGCAAAACGTGCCCGCCTGGGAAGGCGGCCCAACGGGGCCCTCTATCCCCACCATTGTGATCAAGAGCGTGGATGAATGGGGCACCCGCTTTGCCATGCTGAAGGCTGGCGATGCCGATTTCGCGGTTGTGCCGCGCCAAAACGCGGTGCAGGCTGACAGCCTGGTGGGCGAAATCTGCAACTGGAACGCGGACAAGCAAGACTTCGATTGTGGGCCTTCCGATACGCCCGATCAGCCGTTGCGGTTGTGGAAGGGCTACCCGACGGTGACCCGCACCGACGCCTTCTTCGTCTTCAACATCAACACCGATGGCGGCAACCCCTACATCGGCAGCGGCAAACTGGATGGCAATGGCATTCCGCCTGACTTCTTCTCCGACATCCACGTCCGCAAGGCCTTCAACTACTGCTTCAACTGGGATGCCTTCATCAAAGACGCGTTGAACGGTGAAGGCGTGCAAAACATCGGGCCCCTCATCCCTGGCATGCTGGGCTACGACCCCAACGGCCCGCACTACTCGTATAACCCCGATAAGTGCGTGGAAGAGTTGAAGCAGGCCTGGGATGGGCAAGTCTGGGAAAAGGGCTTCCGCTTCCAGATTGCCTACAACACCGGCAACGTCACCCGCCAGACCGTGGCGCAGATTTTGCAGGCCGACTTCGCCGACATTGACCCGAAATTCCAGATCGAAATCGTCGGCTTGCCGTGGCCTTCGTTCTTGCAGGCCATCCGCGCCAGCCGAGTGCCCATCTTCATCAGCGGTTGGATTGAAGACATCCACGACCCGCACAACTGGGCGCAGCCCTTCCTGGTGGGCACCTACGCCTCGCGGCAGAAGATGCCCGACGACATCCGCGAACAATTCCAGAAACTGGTAAGCGAAGGCGTGGCTGAGACCGATCCGGCCAAGCGGGCGGAAATCTACAAGAAACTGACCGAGTTGGATTACGAATACGCCCCGGCCATCCGCCTGGCTGTGGCCACCGGCCGCCATTACGAACAGCGGTGGGTCGAGGGTTGGTATTACAACCCGATCGCTCCCGCGTTCTACTACGCTTACTCCATCAAGAAGTAAGTGCCAAGGCACTGTGGGGCGGGGAACACCTCAACAGTCAGGGGTGTTCCCCCGCCCTCTTGGAGGTAAAACGGGATGTTCAATTACATCGTCCGACGGTTGTTGATGATTCCGCTGTTGTTGTTTGGCGTCACGGTGTTGATTTTCCTGATGCTTCAGTTTTTAGGACCGACCCAACGCTCCGCGTTGTACATCCGTGACATCCCACGCAACGAGCGCGTGCTGGAAGGGGTCATTCGCAAGTATGGTTTGGATCAGCCTTTTTACGTGCAATATTGGCGCTGGCTGGTAGGCGTCAAAGACCCGACCACGGGCGAACGAGAGGGCGGCATCCTCTTTGGTAATTTTGGCTATTCGCGCACAGCTTCTGAACCGGTGATTGACATCATCAAGCGCCGTTTCCCCGCGACGCTGGAATTGGCATTATGGAGTGTTCTTCCTGTGATTCTGGGCGGCGTGATTTTGGGGGTGCTCTCAGCCGTGAATCACAACAAATTGATTGATCAAGTGGCACGGGTGTTCAGCATCTTGGGGTGGTCCTTCCCCACGTTTGTGTTTGGCTTGTTGATGCTGATGATTTTCTATGCCCAATTGCATTGGTTCCCCCCCGGGCGCATTTCCGACTGGGCGAATGCGGTCATCCGCTCCCCTGAGTTTCACAACTACACACACCTGATCACCGTGGACGCCATCCTCAACGGGCGGTGGGATATTTTCTGGGACGCCCTCAAACACCTCATTTTGCCCATCGTGACCCTTTCCTACCTCAACTGGGCGCTGCTATTGCGGGTGACCCGTTCCTCGATGCTGGAAGTGCTGCGGCAGGAATACATCACCACCGCGCGGGCCAAGGGGCTTTCGGAGCGCACGGTGATTATGCGCCATGCGTTGCCCAACGCCTTGATGCCGGTGGTGACCATTGGCGGCATGATGGTGGTGGGGCTTCTCAATGGGGTGGTGATTACCGAAACGGTGTTCAACTACCCTGGCATGGGGAAGGCCGCTGCCGACGCCGCGTTGAATTTGGATGTGGTGACGGTTTTGGGGTTGACCCTCTTTAGTGGTGTGCTTTTGATTGTGGCTAACTTGGTCGTGGATGTGATGTATGCCTACATTGACCCGCGGGTGCGCTTGGAGTGACCAGGCGGGTGGATTGTCGCACAAACCCCGATCTTGACTTCGAGGAGCAATGATGGAAGTCCAAGAAGTAGAACTGCAAATGTTGCAACGGGAACCAAGCCGTTTGGAAAGTCTGTTGGGGCCGGATTTTTATCGCATGCTGAAAGGGCTGTTTACCAACCCCCTTTCTTTGATGGGGCTTTCCCTCTTGGCGGTCTTTCTGGTCATTGCGGTGGCCGCCCCAGTTTTGGCGCCCCCCCGCCCCAACAGCAACCCTTACCAAATCCCCCGCGATGGTTATAGCCCCAACCCTAAGCCGCCGGGCAGCGATTGGCGCACCCGTCAACCCCCCTTGCCCTTTTGGTGGGAGCCTATCACCCACAAAGACCACTGGGTTCACATCATGGGCACGGCCAGCGGCCAGTGGGATATTTACTACGGCGTCGTTTGGGGCACCCGCACGGCTTTCAAAGTGGGGCTCATCATCACCCTTTCGGTGGCGACGCTGGGCATCTTCATTGGCTCGATCTCGGCTTATTACGGGGGCGTCATTGATATGGTGCTCATGCGCATTACCGACATCTTTATGACGTTCCCCTTCTTGCTGGCAGCGTTGACCCTCTCCGCGATTCTGACCCCTGTGATGGGCAAAAGCCTCATTCCCCCCTCCATTGCATTGATTATGTTTGGGTGGATGGGCTACGCGCGCCTCATTCGCAGCGACATCCTTTCGGTTAAAGAGCGGGAATACGTCCTCGCGGCCAAAGTGTTGGGCGCAACCGACCGCCGTATCTTGCTCAAACACATCCTTCCCAACGCCATTTACCCCACGATGGTCGTGGCTTCGATGGATATGGGCTCCTACGTGTTGAGCTTTGCAGCCCTAAGCTTCTTGGGCGTCGGGGCAGAGGTTGGCTATGCAGATTGGGGCCAGCTGATTTCCTTCGCCCGCGACTGGATTACCGACTTGGGCACCTATTGGTATATTGTGGTCTATCCTGGCATGGCATTGGTGCTCTTTGTGTTGGCTTGGAACCTGGTCGGTGACGCCTTGCGCGATATCTTGGACCCGCGTTTGCGAGGCCGCAAATAAGCGCATTTCCCCAACGCAGCCCCTACCCCAGGGGCTGCGTTGCTGTTTTCTTCTTTCATAGAGAAACCGCAGCCGCGAAAACTGGACAATATCCCCGCTTTCGGGTATCATTTTAGCGCTTCCCACAGGGCTGGAGGAACGGCCGCGGGAAATTTTGCCGTGTCGGCCTTGCCCGCACGCGACCTCATAACAAGGATTTTGCAATCGCATGGATCAAACCGTACAGTTGTTGAAAGCCCTCACTGAGGCGCACGGCGTCCCGGGATACGAGGCGCCCGTGCGCGCTTTAATTCGTGAAGCCCTCGCGCCCCTGGGCCAACTTTCCGAAGACCGCTTGGGCAGTGTCATTTGTCGCAAAGAAGGCACCGCCCCCGCCCCCAAAGTGATGTTGGCCGCCCACATGGACGAGGTGGGCTTCATGGTCAAACACATTACCCCTGAAGGCTTCATCAAATTCCTCCCCCTGGGAGGCTGGTTCGACCAAGTGCTGTTGGGCCAGCGGGTCATCATCAAGACCCAAAAAGGCGACGTGGTGGGCGTGATTGGCGCCAAACCCCCGCACATCCTTCCGCCTGAAGAACGCAGCAAGGTGGTACCCAAAAAGGACATGTTCATTGACATTGGTGCCACCTCTAAGGCCGAAGTTGAAGAAGCCGGCGTGCGCCCTGGCGACCCTGTGGTACCGCGCGCCGACTTCGTCGTTTTAGCCAATGGTAAATCCTATCTTTCCAAGGCTTTCGACGATCGGGTGGGCGTGGCCATGATGATTCAGGCCTTGCAAGCCCTGCAAGACCGTCCCCACCCCAACACCATTTACGCTACGGCCACCGTGCAAGAGGAAATTGGCCTGCGGGGGGCGCAAACCAGCGTGTGGGCAGTCGAGCCCGACGTCGCCATCGTGTTGGAATCGGACATCGCGGGCGACGTGCCCGGCGTCAAAGCCGAACAAGCCCCGGCCAAACTGGGGCAGGGCCCTTCCCTCTTGATTTACGAACGCCGCATGGTGCCCAACTTGGCCCTGCGTGACTTGTTCCTGGAAACCGCGCAGGCCATTGGCGTGGATGTCCAGATTTCCTTTGTCGAAGGGGGTGGCACCGATGGCGCGGCCATCCAACTGCACCGCATCGGTGTGCCCGTTATTGTGTTGAGCGTTCCTGCTCGCCACATCCATTCTCATAGCGCGATCATCCATCGTGACGACTTTGATCAGGCCGTGCAATTGCTGGTGGCCGTCTTGCAGCGCCTCGATGCCGAGACGGTGGCCGCATTGACCCGGTGAGTATCTTGGAGGCGAAATGGCTGAACCCATCAAACAAATCGTAGAAGATTTACAAAAGCAGATCGAGGAATTTGAGCCTCGTCTGGAAGTGCGCGACATGGGCGTCGTGCTGGAAGCCGGCGACGGCATCGCCCGTGCCAGCGGCCTTTCTGACGTCCGCTCCCAAGAGTTGGTGCGCTTCGAAAACGGCGTGATGGGCATTGCCTTCAACCTGGAGAAGGACAATGTCGGCATCATCATCATGGGCGACTACACCGAAATCGAAGAAGGCACCAAAGTCTATACCACAGGCCGCATTGCTTCGGTGCCCGTGGGCGATGGCCTCATCGGCCGTGTGGTCAACGCCTTGGGTGAACCCATTGACGGGAAAGGCCCCATCAAATTTGAGCGCTACCGCCCCGTCGAGCGCATCGCCCCGGGCGTTGTCGAACGCAAAGACGTCGACACCCCCCTCCTCACGGGGATCAAAGCCATTGATGCCATGATCCCCATTGGCCGCGGGCAGCGCGAATTGATTATTGGCGACCGCCAAACCGGTAAAACCGCCATCGCCATTGACACCATCCTCAACCAAAAAGGCCAGGATGTCATCTGCATCTACGTCGCCATTGGCCAGAAAAAAGCCCAAGTGGCCCGCACCGTGGCGACATTGGAAAAATTTGGCGCGATGGATTACACCGTCGTGGTCGTGGCCTCGGCCGACGAGCCCGCAGCCCTGCAATACCTGGCGCCTTACGCGGGCTGCGCCATCGGGGAAGAATTCATGGAGCAAGGCCGCGACGCCCTCATCGTCTATGACGACCTCTCGAAACACGCGTGGGCCTACCGCGAAGTATCCTTGCTGATGCGCCGCCCCCCGGGCCGCGAAGCCTACCCTGGCGACGTCTTCTACCTCCATTCCCGCCTGCTGGAACGCGCAGCCCGTTTAGCCGACAAGTACGTCATCGTCCCCCAAGATTACACCAGCGAAGATGGCCTGGCCGCACCCGAAGACGGCGTGGACGGCAACGTGTACGACGGCCCCATTGCTGAACACCAAGCCGAAGAAGCCCGCAAAGCGCTGGACAACCCCGAGGCTTACAAAGTCGTCAAAGTGCGCGGCAGCGGCGGCTCCCTCACCGCCCTCCCCATCATCGAAACCTTGCTGGGCGACGTCTCGGCTTACATCCCCACCAACGTGATTTCCATCACCGACGGCCAAATTTACCTGGAAAGCAACCTCTTCTACGCGGGCATTCGCCCGGCCATCAACGTCGGTATTTCGGTCTCCCGCGTGGGTGGCGACGCGCAGACCAAAGCCATGAAACAAGTGGCAGGCCGCCTGCGCCTGGATATGGCCGCCTTCCGTGAATTGGCAGCCTTTGCCCAATTTGGCTCCGACTTGGATAAAGCCACCCAGGCCCAACTCAACCGGGGTTTGCGCATCCAAGAGATTCTCAAACAGCCGCAATACTCGCCAGTGCCCTTAGAGCATCAAATCATCGTCATCTACGCAGCCACGCGGGGCTTTGCCGACAGCGTCCCCATCGAAAAGATGCGCCAATGGGAACAAGACCTGCTGCGCTTCATGGATACCGCCCACCCCGAAATTGGGCGCACCATCATCAGCGAAGGCAAAATTACCCCCGAAACCGAAGAAAAACTCAAAGCCGCGCTGGAAGAATTCATGGCCAGTTGGAGTTAGGATAAAAGCCTATGGCAACCGCACGTGAAGTCAAACTCCGCATTCGGAGCGTCAAGAGCATCGCCCAAATTACCCGGGCTTTGCAGGCCGTCAGCGCCAGCAAAGTGCAGCGGGCGATCGCCACGGTGGAAGCCAGCCGCCCTTACGCCACCAAAGCGTGGGAAGTGTTGACCCACGTCGCCATGCAGCCAGGCCGTGAGCACATGCACCCCTTGATGACCCGCCGCGACGAGGTGAAAAACGTCCTCGTGGCAATCATCACCAGCGACCGCGGCTTGGCTGGGCCCTACAACACCAATGTCCTGCGCTTCATGTTCAAAAAGTTCGACCATTACCCCGTGCCCGTCCATTATGTGACCATCGGGCGCAAAGGGCGCGAAATTCTCCACCGCCGCGGCAAACACATCGTGGCCGACTTCAGCGGCCTTCCCGATCGCCCCAAATTTGCCGACGTCTCGCAAATTGGGCATTTGTTGGTTGAGGAATTCCTCGACGGCAAAGCCGACGAAATCTACCTGGTTTACACCGATTTCGTCAATATGCTGCGGCAAAACCCCACCATGAAAAAACTCTTGCCCTTGGAAGTCGAAGAAGACAGCCGGGTGCAAGCATTTGCACCCACCACAGGGCACAAAGCGGTGGCTTCCTACATTTACGAGCCCGACGAAACCGAAATTTTGAACCAAATTGTGCCGCGTTTTACCCAATTGCAGGTCTTTCATGCCGTGTTGGAATCTCAGGCCAGTGAACACGCCGCCCGCATGGTGGCCATGAAAAACGCGACCGACAACGCCACCGAACTGGCCGATGCCCTGCAATTGGAATACAACAAAGCCCGGCAGCAAAGCATCACCAGCGAAATGCTGGACATCGCTGGCGGCGCCGAAGCCTTGGCGCAGGCCATGGCTGCCGAAGCCCGCAAAGCCGCTGCCCAAGCGGCAGCCCAACAATCGCAATAAACCAGAATTTTGGAGGCAAGCATGGCGAAAGCAACCGGCCGAGTCGTACAGATTTTAGGCGGCGTGGTAGACGTGGAATTCCCCGCCGAGCAACTCCCCGAAATTTACGAAGCCGTCGAAGTGCTTCGGGATGACGAGCAACCCCTGGTGCTGGAAGTGCAAAAGCACTTGGGCAACAACTGGGTGCGCTGCGTGGCCATGGGGGCCACCGACGGCCTGAAGCGCGGCATGACCGTGCGGGCTACAGGCGCGCCGATTTCAGTGCCCGTGGGCGAAAGCGTGTTGGGGCGCATCTTCAACGTCTTGGGCGAGCCAGTGGATGAGGCCGGCCCCGTGGAAGCCAAACAGCGGTACCCCATCCATCGCCCGGCCCCTGCCTTTGAAGAACAGTCCACCACGGTTGAAGTGTTTGAAACCGGCCTCAAAGTCATTGACTTGATTGCGCCCTTCACCAAAGGCGGCAAAACCGGCATCTTCGGTGGCGCCGGCGTGGGGAAAACCGTGATCATCATGGAACTCATCCGCACCATCGCCACCGTGCACAAAGGGAACTCGGTGTTTACCGGCGTGGGCGAGCGCACCCGCGAAGGCACCCAGCTTTACCGTGAAATGCTGGAATCGGGCGTGATGAAAGATACGGTCATGGTCTATGGCCAGATGAACGAGCCCCCGGGCGTGCGCCTGCGGGTGGCCTTGACCGGCTTGACCATCGCCGAATATTTCCGCGACCAGGGCAAAGACGTGTTGCTCTTCATTGACAACATCTTCCGCTTCTCCATGGCCGGCTCAGAAGTGTCGGCTTTGCTCGGCCGTTTGCCCTCGGCAGTGGGCTATCAGCCTACCCTGGCCACCGAAATGGGTGAACTGCAGGAGCGCATCACCTCCACCAAACAGGGCTCCATCACATCCATGCAGGCCGTGTACGTGCCCGCAGACGACTATTCCGACCCTGCCCCGGTGGTCACCTTCGCCCACTTGGATGCAACCATCGCCCTGGAACGCTCCATCGCAGCCAAGGGTATTTACCCCGCTGTGGACCCCCTGGCCTCGACCTCGCGCATCCTCGACCCGCGCATCGTGGGCGAAGACCACTACCGCACCGCCCGCGAGGTGCAGCAAGTGCTCCAGCGCTATAAAGACTTGCAAGACATCATCGCCATTCTGGGCGTGGAAGAACTGAGCGAAGACGACAAACTCATCGTGAGCCGCGCCCGCAAGATCGAACGCTTCTTCTCCCAGCCCATGTTTGTAGCCGAGCAGTTTACGGGCATCCCTGGGCGCTATGTCTCGCTCAAGGAAACTGTCCGCGGCTTCCGTGAAATTTTGGACGGCAAGCACGACGACCTGCCCGAACAGGCTTTCTACATGGTCGGCACCATTGACGAGGCTGTGGAGAAGGCCGAGAAAATGGCCAAAGAAGCCGCGTAGGAGGCGTTATGCCAATCCATTGCGAAATCGTCTCCCAAGATCGCATGGTGTGGTCTGGTGAGGCCGATATGGTGGTCGTGCCTGGGGCGAGTGGCGAAATGGGCATTTTGGCCAACCACGCGCCCCTGCTTTCCACCCTCAAACCAGGCATCATCAAGGTGGTGCGTCAGGGGCAGGAAGATTACTACACCGTCACCGGTGGCGTGATTGAAGTGCGCCCCGACAAGGTCACCATCTTGGCCGACGCGTCGGAGCACGTGACCGAGATTGACGTCCGACGTGCAGAAGAGGCGCGCAAGCGAGCCGAAGAGCTTCTCAAGAAAACACCACCTTCCACGGCCGAGCACCTGGCCGCGCAGGCCGCGTTGCAGCGTGCACGCATCCGCCTGGAGGCTGTGCGGCGTTTCCGCCCTAAGAGCGGCCCGCAAATTCAATCTGGCGCGGCCGAAGATCAGGGCTGAGGTCCCTCATGGCACTTTTTTCCCGTAACCTGGGCATTGACCTGGGAACCGAGCGGGTCCGAATTGCCGAAGGCGACCAAGTGCTGCTCGACGAACCGACCTTGGTCGCGGTGGCCGCGGCAGAGCAACGCATGGTTGCTGCCGGCGAGGAAGCCGCGCAAATGGAAGGCCGTGCCCCCGACGTCTATGAAGTGATTCGGCCATTGCAAAATGGCGTGGTGGCCTATTACGAATTGACCGAAAAGTTGCTGCGCATCTTGTTGCGCAAGGCCGGGGGCACATCGTGGCTGTTTCGCCCCAAGGTGATGATTACCGTGCCCTATGGGGTCACCAGTGTGGAGCGTCGGGCTGTGCATGAAGCCGCACTTCAGGCCGGGAGCAGCGAGGTCTTCCTCATCCCCAACCCGCTGGCCTCAGCCTTGGGCGCTGATTTGCCCGTCAGCAGCCCCGCAGGCAATATGATTGTCAACTTGGGCGCGGGCACGACCCAGGCCGCCGTGATTGCGATGTATGGCGTGGTGGCCGCGGAAACCCTGCGCCGCGGCGGCCGCGATTTGGACGAGGCCATTATCACCTACGTGCGCCGAAAATATGGCTTGATTTTGGGGCAGCCCACCGCCGAACAGGTCAAGTTTAAAATCGGCGCGGCCGTGCCCTTGGATGAGGAAATGAGCGCGGAGGTTCAGGGCCAAGACCAGGTCTCTGGCCTCCCGCGTGAGATTACCCTCACCACCAGCGAAATCGTCGAAGCCTTGCAAGACCCCCTGCACGAAATGGTGGAAACGGTGCGGCGGGTGATGGAAAAGACCCCGCCCGAACTCGTGGCCGACGTGATTGACCGAGGCGTCGCCCTCTGCGGTGGCACTGCCTTGCTGCGAGGGTTGGATCGGCTGATGACCAAAGAGTTGGGTGTGCCGGCTTATTTGGTGGACGACCCAGCCAACGCTGCGGTGTTGGGCGCTGCCCGAGGCCTGGAGCAGTTGCCGGTTTTGCGGCGGCATTTGGTGCCCATCTAATGGGTTGAACGCCGTTCGCTTTGTTTGCCTCTTGGAACGCCATCACCCCCGCCTGCGCGGGGGTGATTTTGTTTGCGTTGGGTTGTGCCTTGCGCCGTGCCTTCCCCTGTTTCAAAACACGCGGCATCTCGTCGAGGGCCGAGGGGCCTATGACGGCGGGCGGTTAGAGATAATAGGTCATGCGCTGCAAGGGGATGACGGGGTCGAGATATTCCACCCGCACATCTTCGGGCACGGTCAAGTGAATGGGCGCATAGTTGAGAATGGCCTTCACCCCGGCAAAAACCAGCATGTTCGCGACTTCCTGCGCAGCCGAAGCCGGGGTCGCAATCATCCCGATTTTGATGCCTGCCTCTTGAACGCGTCGGGCCAGGGTGCGGATATCTTCCACAATGAGGTCACCGGCTTGGGTGCCGATTTTCTCGGGGTCTCGGTCGAAAGCCATCGCAATCCGGAAGCCGCGGTGGGTGAAGCCTTTGTAGCGGGCCAAGGCGTGCCCCAAATCACCAACGCCGACCAGCACAACATCCCAAACTTTGTCAACCTGGAGGTGGCGGCGCAGTGCATCGGCCAAGGCAGCCACCGGATAGCCCCGCCCTTGCTTGCCGTATTCCCCAAACATGGAAAGGTCTTTGCGGATTTGCGCTGCGGAAACGCCAAGCCGTTCGCTGAGTTCCTGAGAAGAGATGCACGTCAGCCCCTCTTGTTGTGCATGTTCCAGTGCCCGCAGGTAAATGGGGAGCCGACTGACGACCACATGGGGGATTTTGTTCTTATCCATTGTGCCCTCGCTTGCCGTGGAATGCCGAAGCAACAGCCGCAACAGGGCTGTTGTTGACGCTTTCTTCTAAATTTACCACGAAATGCGCTGTTGTGCAAATTGGCACAAATAAAAAAATCGCACTTTGCCGGAGGGCACAAAGTGCAAAGCGCGATTTTCACAACATAGGCCCGCCCCACGGCCTTGGGGTTTATGGCGAAGGAAGGGTGGGGTAGAGCCAGGTCAACAAGGGTGAACCCAAAAGCAAACCGAGGAGGGCAAGGGCGCCCGCGTAGAGCACGATGCGCTGCGCGGGTTGCGGCCGCTCTTGCCAACGCTGATGCAGGCTATACCACGCGCTGCCCCAGATGCCAAACGCGGCGAGGCTGAGCAAAGGGCGTACCCATCGCACCGGCGCATGATAGGCGTAAATCAGCCAGGCGCCAAGAGGTGTGACAGCGCCCAAAAGGAAGATGCCAACACCAGCGGCTAACAGCGCAGCGGCAATGGGGCCGTCGAGGAATTCCTGATGGTGGGACGGCATGGTCATGACGTTCCCTCGAGGATGTTCAAAATACGCCTCGGGCGGTGAGGCTTCCCAGCAGGGCTGCCAAAAGCACATTGCCCAAGGCTATGCTCATCAACCCCCAAAGCGCCCGTTGGAGCCACCGGGGGGTGAGGTTTTGTTTTTCGATGTGGTGCATCAAATAAGTGCACGTGGTGATGGCGATGGGCACCATCAGCCCCCAAGAGGCCATCCACGGCAGGGCGGGGCTATACCATGTCCCCTGGGGTGTTTGCCATAGGGCAGGGTGAAGGTACATGACCACCAGCCCGCTCAGTGGGGTGAGCCAGGCCAGTGCCAGCAACACGCCTTGGCGGTAGCGCTTCCAGGCTGAGGCGCGCTCATGCCACCAGGGGTGCAGTTTTCCCATCCGCCACGTGTAGGAAACGCACAGCGCGGTGAGCACCATGAGGGGCAATCCCAGCCCAATTCCGTGAACAATGCTTGCCCAGGCCATCCCTCTTGCACCTTTCTCTGCTGTCGTGTGGTCAGCATGGCAGGGGGTAAGAAACGGTTATTTTATTGTAAGGAGGGATGGCTCCTTTGGGTAGCGACAACCGACATGAGTTTTTTGGCAATTTGTCACGTTTTTTGCTGATTTTTAGCGAGAAATGCGCTCCCAAAAACTGAGGGTTTCAATGTGGTAGGTTTGAGGGAACATGTCAAAGGGCGTGATGCGGCGTAAGCGATAGCCCTGTCGGGCCAGGCGCTTGCCATCGCGGGCCAGCGTGGCAGGGTCGCACGAGACGTAGGCAATCGTGTGCGGCGCCAGCGCGACCAGCGCATCCAAGGCCGCGCGCGGCAGGCCACTGCGGGGTGGGTCTAACACCACAATGTCGGGGCGCAGCCCTGTCTGATGGAGGTAAGGCAGGGTCTCCTCAACGGGTGCTTCGTAGAGCGCCACGTGGTCGTAGGCGTCTAAGTTGATTTCAAAATCGTAGCACGCCGTTGGCGAAGATTCCACCGCGATGAGCGCGCCCACTTTCGGCGCCAGGAAGGCGCTGAAAAGCCCCACCCCACTGTAGAGCTCCAGCAGCGTGGTTTGTGGGGTCAAGGGGAGGTTATCTAACAGTTCGCGAATCAGGGCCTCGGCCACGGGCACATTGACCTGGAAGAAAGAAGGCGCGGAAACTCGGAAGTGTTTCCCCAGGGCGCTCATCACCAGGAACCCGCGCCCCGCGAGCACAAACGCTTCGCCCCAGGGGTTGGTGTACACTGCCGAGAGGGGGAAATCCACCGCGAAGGCGGGCGGCTTGGGAGTGCGGCCGCGCAGCCAGAGCAGCAGTTCGTCGTTGGCTCCCACCCGCAGGTGGACGCGCTCGATGCCGCTTTCGGGCTCAAAAGCCAGCGTGCCCAGCAGCTCGCGCAGAGGTTGGGCGGCCAGCAGGCAATCTTCGACGGGAATCACGCGCTCACTGCGAGGAGCCCGGAAGCCCAAGCGCCCTTCCGGGGTGAGGTGCAGTTGAATGTGGTTGCGGTAGGCCCACGGTTGCGGAGAGGGCACCGTGGCCGAGACGGGTGGGTCTACGAAGCCGCCAATGCGGCTCAGTTGGTCGCTCACAATCGCAGCCTTGGCGGCCAATTGGGTGGCATACGCCACGTGCTGGTAATGGCACCCGCCACAGCGGCCGTAAAAGGGGCAGCGCGGCGCCACGCGGTCTTCGGCCGGGGTGATGAGGGTGACGATTTCCCCACGGGCATAGTGGGCTTTTTCTTCGGTCAGCCGAATGCGCACTTCTTCCCCCGGCAAGGCATAAGGCACGAAAACCGCGCGGCCATCGGGCAAGCGCCCCATCACGTCGCCGCCGTATGCCCAGGTGGCAAGTTGGAGCTCGTAGGTGGTTTGCTCAGCAGATGATTGGTTCATGGGAGGGTCGTTTCGTCTTGGATGACCATCCGCCCTTGAGGGTCGGGGCGGTAAGCGTGAGGGCCTTGGGGCACGCGAGGCGAAATCAGCAGCGCCCCGCTGTCCATGGCTTCCCAAATGGCTTGGAAGGGGGCTTTGCCGGGAAGCCATTTTTCAACCACCACCAGCCCATGCCCCGGGATGATGGTGAAGACCAGGTGGCGAGGGTCTTGGGGGTTGCGCAGGGCTTCGGCGCGGCTAAACGCCTCGACAATGCCTTCGGCCTGGGCGCGAGTTGCACACGAGACGGGGTAATGGTGATACGCGGTGCTCATGGGGGCAAATTCGACCTGGGTAGGGTCATAAGCCGCGACCCCGCGATGGCCGTGCAGTTTGGAGCGGATGACCGGCACGGTGTGGCCTTTCCATTGGATTTTGGGCAGCGGCTCGTCCATAGCAAACAGTTCCACGGCTTCGGAAGAAGGCGGGTCGTTGCGCAGCCCTTCCACATGGCGCACCAGCGCGCCGCGGCCGTCGGGGCGCACGCCCACGATCACGGCTAAGTCGTCTTCGGTGAGGGCGTCTTTAGCGACCGGGCGGGCGCTGCCGGTCACCGTGGCGATGAGCCCGGGCAGTTGTGGCTCCCAAGTGGCAAAGCACCCTTCGCTGTATTGCTCAGAAATGCTGGCCTCAATGGCAGGAACGGCCACCAGATCGTTGATACGCACCATTTGGGTGAAGAAGCGGCGTTCCCCCAAGGCAACCCCGGCTTGGAGCATGGCTTTGGGGGTGGTGAGCTGTTGCCAGACCGACGCGGGAATGGGCGGCGGCACGATTTGGTGTTCGGTGATTTCTTCTGCACTGACGGCTGTCACGACGCGCAGGGCAATATCGGTGTAAAACGTGGCCGCGTCTTGAAACCGGATGCGGGGGTAGGCCCCCACCAGGTCGAAGAGGTAAGCCTCTTGGGGCTGGTCTTCGCCCACGACCAAAATAGCCCGAATGCTCTTGGCTTGGGCTTGCACCACCCTTTCCAGGGCCAAGAGCGGTCCCCCGCGGCGGCCTTGTTCAATCAGGGTGCGGTAGGCTTGAGGCGCCATGCCCGGGTAGGCAAAATCTGCGGGGTCGGGCGGCTCTTTGGCGAGCGCGTCCTCTAATTTTTGGAGGGCTTCCTGAAAGCGTTGCGGCGTCGTGCCCACCACCGTGACCACCGTGGGCGTGCTTTGCAAGCCAAAACGCCGCCGCGCAGTAAACATGAAGGCTTCTCGCCAGTTGATGGGAACGCCAAAGGGCGCGGTGGTGAAAATCAAATTCGTATCGCTGCGAGGGGCTTGGCCGTAGATGGTGTGCCCCAGCTCTTGGAAAGCGGCCTGGAGGCCCTGGATGACGTGTTGTTCCAATGGCGTGGCATCAGGGCGAGGCAAAAACGCAACCCGTTGAGGCTTGAGCCAAGGGTGGATGACAGGGGCAGGTATGACGCGCATAACGACCTCCGAAAAAGCGACGGTTTAACCCTGGGAAGGGCTGTGGGTTTCCCAGCCTGCCAGATGGAAAACGCGCACTGCCCAGTCGGCCAGGCGAGGCGCCCAACATTGGGCCCAATAGAGCAAGCGGGCTTGGAATGGCACGATGACCTCGGCTTGGTTTTTTTGGATGGCTTTGACAATCGCGCGCCCCACCTTTTCGGGGGGAATTTTGGCCGAGATCCACGGCACTTGTAGATTGTCAATCATAGGGGTGTCAACCCGCCCGGGGAAGACCACCGTCGCGCCAACCCCGGTGCCGTGGAGCTCCTGCCGCAAGACATCGCCAAAGCCGCTCAGGGCAAATTTGGCCGCGACGTAAGGCGCGTCGGGGGGGAGCCCTTTTTTGCCGTCCATAGAAGTGACCAACACAATCTGGCCGCTGTTTTGCGTGAGCAGATGGGGCAGGGCGGCCAACACCAGATAAACCCCGCCGTAGAAATTGACAGCCAGCGAGCGCTCGAGGGTTTCGAGGGTGAGATCGCGAATCGGGCTGCGGAAATAATAGCCCGCATTGGCCACGACCACATCCAGGCGCCCGAAATGGGCCAGGGTGCGTGCCACCAGGGCTTCGACTTGTTCGCGCACGGTGACGTCGGTGGGCACGACCAGAGCTTGGCGCCCCAGGGCCTCGATTTGGGCTGCCACGGCTTGGAGCGCCTCTGCGCGGCGGGCGGCCAGCGCGACGTGCATCCCTGCTTGGGCCAAGGCCAGGGCAGTGGCTTTGCCGATGCCGCCTGAGGCACCGGTGACGATGGCGACTTTGCCTTCCAGATCGCGCATTTTACACCGTCCACAAAATCAGCGCGCCCACGGCCAGACAATAGAGCGCGAACACGTACAAACTATGTTGGCTGAGGTAGCGCAGCAGCCAGCGGATGGCCGCATAGCCTGAGAGCAACGCGGCCAAAAAACCCACCGCGACGGGCGCGGCCACTTGGGCGCTGGTAGGCATGGCGAGCAAGTCTTTGAGGGCGACAAGCCCCGCCCCCACCATCACGGGCACCGACATCAGAAACGAAAAACGGGCTGCTGTAGGGCGATCAAAGTTGCGCAGCATGCCGCCGCTGATGGTGCTCCCGCTGCGCGAGACGCCCGGGAAGAGCGCCAGCACCTGAAACAGCCCCACAACCAAGGCGTCAGCCCAGTGTAGTTGGGCCAGATTGCGGGTGCGTTTCCCCAGGGCTTCACCCACCACCAGCAGCGCAGCCGTGCCCCAGAGAAAGAACCCCACGGCTCGCGGTGAGCCAAAGGCGGTTTCGATGGCGTCTTTGAAGAGCAAGCCGGCAACCACAGCCGGCAGGGTGGCAACAATGAGATACCACCCCAGGCGGGCTTCTGGGCTTTCCAGCGGGCGGCGGTGGGTTAGTGCAATCAGAAACCCGCGGCCAATGTGCCAGAGATCGTCCCAAAAATAGACGATGACCGCCACCAGCGTGCCCATTTGGACCAAAACGTCAAACACAAAGGCTTGATTGGCGGGAATTTCCCACCCCAGCAAATGGGGCACCAACACCAAATGCCCCGAACTGGAAATGGGCAAAAATTCGGTGATGCCTTGGACAATGCCAAGGAGCAGGGCTTGAAAAAGGGTCATGGCACACTCCCATGCCGAGCAAGGTTAGCCTGCCGCGAGGCGGGCTTGGGCCCACGCCTCGAAGCGGCCCGCGAGGATGGCTTCCCGCATGTCACGCGCCAGTTGCACCAACGTGTGCAGGTTGTGAATGGAAAGCAGCGTCGCGGCCAGCATTTCTTTGGTGACGATGAGGTGCCGAATGTAAGCGCGGCTGAAATGCTGG
>CAYLRJ010000124.1:0-5596 GCA_964386185.1 uncultured Anaerolineaceae bacterium | reverse complement strand
CGGCGCCTACATCGCAGCCACCCTATTCGTGGAACGCGACTCGCAAAAAGGCATCGTGATTGGCAAAGGCGGCGCCATGCTGAAACAAATCGGCACCACCGCGCGGCAAGCCATCGAGGCCATGAGCGGGCGCAAAGTGTTTTTGGACCTGCGCGTCAAGGTGCGCAAAAACTGGCGCAACGACTCCGGCACCCTGCGCCAATTTGGGTTCCGTGTGCCTTCTTTCCAACGTTCACGCCAACAAGGAGGCTAAACCACCATGTGGAGCACATGGATTGGCATGGCCCTGGCCATCGCCATTTGGGATTGGATAGCCGTAGCCCTTGCCCGACGGCGGTTAGGCTATTTCACCAAACCCGCGGTGATTGTGGCCCTGCTCATTGCGGTGCTGTCGGGGGCTTCCACGTTGCCCCGCCCACAACCTATGCTCTCGTGGGTGGCCGTGGGGCTGCTTTTCTCCCTGCTGGGCGACGTTTTCCTCATGTTGCCTCAAGAAAAATTCACCTGGGGGTTGGCGGCTTTTATGGCCGCCCATGTGGCCTATCTGCTGGCTTTTAGCCTCCACACGCCCCCCTTCACCCTGTGGACGGGGGCTATCGCCATCGCCGTCGGGTTGACAGCCGGGCGCTTCTACCAACACCTGACCGCAGCCTTGCGGGCGCAAGGGAAAACCGCCCTCATCAAACCCGTCGCCCTCTACACCACCGCCATCAGCCTGATGTTGGTTTCGGCTTTGCTCTTGCCCTTCCGCACTGACCTACCACGCGAAGGCACCCTAACCATTGCCGCCGGTGCCACGCTCTTTTTCCTTTCCGACGCCCTGCTCGCCTGGAACCGCTTCATCCGCCCCGTGCCCAGCGGCCGCCTGCTGGTGCGCGTGCTCTACCATTTGGGGCAAGCCAGCATTGCGCTGGGAGCCTTGCTCACCGTGGGCGCGGCATCGGCCCTCTAAACCCATCCTGACGCCCAGGCCAGGGAAACCGCCCCCCCCACAGCAAGGCTCGCAGCCCATCCTTCCCCCTAAAGGGCAACATCTGGGCTTCCGTATCCTGACTTGTTTTTATCCGATATGTGCTATAATTTTGTAACTATCTCGCTCACAATTATCCTGTGAGGGCACTTCTCGCTTTATGGAGGAAACGTATGGCCAAATTAGAAGCAATCGAAGGCATCGGCGAGGTTTATGCCGAAAAACTGCGTGCTGCGGGCATTCGCAGCACCAATGATTTGCTCAAAAAGGCCGGCACCCGCCAAGGGCGCAAAGCCTTGGCCGAAGCCAGTGGCATCAGCGAGACCTTGATTTTGGAATGGGTCAACCACGCCGACTTGTTCCGCATCAAAGGCATCGGGCCCGAATATGCGGACTTGCTCGAAGAGGCAGGGGTTGACACCGTACCCGAGTTAGCCCAGCGCAACCCTGAAAACTTATACGCCAAGATCATCGAGGTCAACAATGCCAAAAAGCTGGTGCGCCGCCTGCCCACCCTCGACATGGTCAAAGAATGGGTGGCCCAAGCCAAAAGTCTGCCCCGCGCCATCGAATACTAAACCTATGCTCAGCTCAACCCAAAGCGGGGCGCGGCCGCGCCCCGCTTGCGCGTTCCCACCTGAAGCCCCAACCCCCATTCCGCTATCGCCATGACGACGAACCACGACCGACTTCCCCGAAAACATCGCGGCGCCATCCGTCGCGGCCGCGGCAAATTGGAACTCGACCCCCGCGAATTGGCCCAAATCTGGCTCGCCCAAGAGCAAAAAGGCAAAGGGCTCATCGGCGGCGACCCCACCCGCCGCCCCCGCTGGAAACATCCCCAGCCCCCCGAACCCGCGCCCTGGTATCGCCACGGCCTGGCCTCACCCGCACACCAACAACGGCTGCACGATTTCCTCACCAGTGCCCCGCTGGAAATCGAAATCGGCGCCGGGGACGGGCGCTTCATCGTCGCGTGGGCCGAACAGCATCCCGACCGCCACTTCTGGGCCTTCGAAGTGCGCTGGAAATATGCGCACCGCATCTACGAGCGAGCCCAAAGGCGCGGCCTGACCAACCTATGGGTCAGCGACAACGACGCCCGCGTCGTCATCCCCGAAGTGGTGCCTGATGAAAGCGTGGAAGTCTTCCACATCCTCATGCCTGATCCCTGGTGGAAGCCCAAACATCAAGCCCGCCGCATCATCGCCCCCTGGTTTGTCAAAGTGTTGGCGCGCAAGCTCAAGCCGGGCGGCATTTTGCGGGTGGAAACCGACGTCGAGGGCTACCCAGAATTTGTGCGCACGATTGTCGAAGCCGAGCCCCTTTTCGCACCTCACAACCCCGCCTTAGCCCCTCGCTTCGCCCACGCGCCGCTCACCACCCGCCAGCTCTGGTGCCAAGAACACGGTGTGCCTATTTACCGCTTGTTTTTCCAACGCCGCGCCGCCCCCACCGAATAGCCCCCCAGCCGTGCCACCCCGCGGCCTGGGAACACACTCAAGCCCCGACGGTCTCGTCGGGGCTTGATCTTTCGGGGTTAGGCTTCCTCTTCTGGAGGTGCCGATTCGGCTGGCGGGGCAGCAGGCTCGGCCAGTTGCCCGGCCACCGACACGGCTTTTCGCTGCGTATGTTGATGTTGGTAAGCCTCCCACGCGGCCAGCATGACCGCCCCCGCACCAACCGCAGAAACCAAAAAGCCCGGCACCCAGCCCACGCAAGGCACCACGCGCAAGCTATCGGCCAAGAGGGTCAACAAAAACGTCCCCAACGCCGCGCTCAGGGTGGGATGCCACTGCTGATGGAAGGCTTCGGCGAGCTTATCGCCCAAAACCCAGCCCAAGCTCAACCACCCATACAGCACGGCCACCCCCATCAAAATCACCAAAATCAAGGCCAAGGGAAGCAGCACAATCGTGATGGCAAACACCACAAACACGACCGGCAGCAGCGCGTATGTGAGCAGCCCTACTCCGCCGGCCACCAAGGTGGTGGTCGTGGCCTCGAGCATCACCTTGCGGGTGGCTCGCTCGGCAAAGAGGGCCAACAGTGCGGCCAGAGCCGCCAACAACACCGCCCGGAAGACACTGCGGATGCCAACCCAAATCCAATGCCACAAGAGGCTCAACGGCGAGCGAAGCGTGAACCGATGCCACGGCAAGGTGGGGGTCCAATCGCCCCAGCCGTTTTCCTGCCCCAACACCTGGGCCCCAGGAGCACGCACGACCACACTGCCGAGGTGGCGCAAATCCCCTTGGATGACCGCGCGAGGGCCTAAATCCACCATGCCGCCGATCACCACCATATCGCCCGCCACAGTACCCAACACGCGCGCCGAGCCACCCGTCACCACCAAATCGCCTTCCACATCGCCAAAAATCACCACTTTACCGCCCAATACCGAGACGTCGCCCATCACCTGCGCGCCTTGTGCAATGGTAGCCGAGCCATCCAGCACGAGCAAATCCCCCTGCAAGGTTTCCCCAGACGGGAGCACATAGGTGCCCCCAAAGATGACCTTGTCTTCCGTTTGGCTGCGGGCATATGCCGGCTGGACATGCCACGCCAACATTGCGACAAGCAAAAACAACACGCCAAACCAAAAAGCCAAACCGCGCTTCATAGGTCACCTCCTCACAAAAGCCTAATTGCGAACGGGGTTTCACGGGGTGGCGCGGGCCTTTTCCTGGCCAGCGCCTGCTCATCGCCTCAAATTTCATCATACCACGAACGAAAGCCTTCTCCCAAGGCTTCAGCGGCATGGCCAATGACCATAAACGCCCGAGGGTCAGCCTCTCGCACAATCGCCTTGAGCGGCCCCACCTCAGAGCGAGTCAACACACAATAAAGCACGGTGCGGCGGCGACCTGTGTAACCTCCTCGCGCGTCTAACAGCGTCACCCCGCGGTTCAGGTGCTGCAAAATGCTGGCCGCGACCTCGCCCGGACGGTCGGTGACCACCAAAGCCGTGCGCACGACGTGGGAACCCTCGGTCACGGCCTCAGCTGCCACGCCCGCGACGTAGAGCGTCACAATGGCATAAAGCGCCTGGTCCCAACCAAAACTCAGACCCGCCAACAGCATCACCACCGCATCAGACAAAAGGTAGCTTTGCGAAATCGGGATGTGCCGCCAACGGGTCAAGATGCGGGCCAAAATATCGGTGCCGCCGCTGGTGCCTCGCCCTCGATAGATCAGCCCCGCGCCCAGGCCCCCTATCACGCCGCCATACAAAACGTTGAGCATCATATCGTGGGTGAGCCCTTGCGGGGGCAGATGGGGCGCCAAACCATCCACCAACACCGAAAACAACACCGTGGTAAACGCCGTGCGGGCGGCAAAGCGGGGGCCACCCAAAAACCGCCACCCCAACGCAAACAACGGCACATTGAAAGCCAACACCAGGCCCCCAATAGGCCACCCGGTGTAATAATTGATAATCTGCGCCAAGCCGCTCACCCCACCGCTGGCAAGGTGCGCGGGCACCAAAAACAAATCCAGCGAGAGCGCCAACAACAACGCGCCCACGCTCAAATAGGCATAATCTCGCACATTCGACCAAGAAAACGCAGCAAGATTCATAGCGATGGGCCCTCAATATTCCAACAAGATATCCCCGGGGCAAACCCTGCAACCAGCCGAGCCCGTATCAACTCGGGGGGCAATTCACGACGTGCTAATTCTAACATCGGTTACAATAGAGTTATGGAAGTGCAAATTGCAGTCGCCAAAGTCAAAAAATATGCCACGTCGGAAAGCGGCGACACCCTGGAAGTGGTAGAACGGCCCAATGGCGGGCTTTCGGTGGTGCTGGCCGACGGGCAGAGTTCGGGCCGGGGCGCGAAGCGGATTTCCAACATGGTGGTGCGCAAAGTCATCAGCCTGTTGGCCGAAGGCGTGCGCGATGGGGCGGCGGCACGAGCGGCTTCCGACTACTTGTTCACCGAGCGCCAAGGCCGCGTCCAAGCCACCCTCAACATCCTCTCTGCAGACATGCAAACCCGCACCCTGGTCGTCACCCGCAACAACCCAGCCCCTGTGCTGGTGCGGGCAGGCGGGCGCCTGCTCCACTTGGATAAGGAAAGCATCCCCGTGGGGCTCTACCGAGGCACCCGCCCAGTGGTGACCGAGCTGCCGCTGGAAGAGGGCATGACGGTCATCATGTTCACCGATGGGCTTGTGCACGCGGGGGCGCGCTACAGCCAACACCTCGACCTGGAAACCCTGCTCCACGGCCTCTATGCGGCCGCCGAGCCCGAAGAAGACAGCGCCTCGCAAGCCCAACCGCCTTCGGCCGAAACCATCGCCGAGGCGCTCTTACAAGAAGCCCTTCGGCTCGACCGCGGCCGCCCTACCGACGACATCAGCATCGTTGTGCTCCAGGTCATCCCCTACCACGAGGAACCCCGCGTCCGACGGATGTTGGTACGCTTGCCCCTCTAAACCTCAGCATTGACTCCCCCCTCGGAGGCTTCCATGACGTTTCGTTTCGAAGTGCTCGACCTCAACTTCCAAAACGTTCCCCACACCATTGCCGTCTATCTGTTCCGCCACGCGCGCGGCCTCGCGCTCATCGAAAGCGGGCCGGGCTCGACCGTGCCCGCGCTGCAAAAAGCCCTCGCGGCG
>CAYLRJ010000123.1:0-14068 GCA_964386185.1 uncultured Anaerolineaceae bacterium | reverse complement strand
AGGCGGCTCGTTGCCTTTCTCCCCTGCGCTGGCGCCGTCGGCAACGCCAAAATCAACTTGGCTCCCTCCCCTGGTGTATCCCAGGCGCCACAGCCGCACGCCTGCCGGCCAAGGGCCGCGCCCCCCAAGGTTGACCATGCTGCCGACGCCGCGGGGGAAAGCCCCGCCCAATCGCGGTTGGATACCCGCCCGCGGGCTTGCCTCCAACCACAGCCTGCTGCACCGTCACCGTTCCCAACCACAGCCCCTCGCTTGGTTTGGCCCCCACGAGGGCGATGGGGTGGCTTTGGCCCCACGGGGGCGATGGGGTGGTTTTGGCTCCACGGGGGGCGATGGGGTGGCTTTGGCCCCACGGGGGGCGACGGGGTGGTTTTGGCCCCACGGGGGCGATGGGGTGGTTTTGGCTCCATAGGGGGTAATTTAAGTGTTTTGATGGCTATACGAAACGCCCCCTTTTTTTCGCTTTGCCTTTCCCACAAAACGCCTCTGCCCTGCCTTCGCTTTGAGCGCGCGTTTTGCCTCTTGCATCACCCCTGCTGACTCTGTGACTTAAATAACCCCCTAAAAGTGAAAAATTGCACTTGCTTTTTGAGCACAATTGGAGTATCCTAAAGATGGAAACTTAAAACGCTCATCGCCCAATCACTGCTGCAAAGGAGGCTCTTATGGCGTCTCCCCCTTCGGCCTCGCCATCGGCCGTGGAGCAAGCCCTCCAAACCATCCCCTGGTTCCAACGCCTTCAGCCCAGCCACTTTGCCAGCTTGGCGCAAATCGCCACCCTGCGAGATGCCCAAGCCAATGAGGTCCTCTTCCGAGAAGGCGATCCTGAAGATTACCTTTACATCCTCCTCACGGGCCGCGTCGCGCTGGAAATCAACGTCCCAGGCCGCGGGCGCACCCGCCTGATGACCGCGGAGCCTTTGGACGTCATCGGGTGGTCCAGCGTCACGCCAGTGGTACGGCGCCGCACCGCCACCGCGGTTGCCGTGCTCCCCAGTAGCCTGATTGCGCTTGATGCGCCCGCCCTGCTCCAACGCTGCGAAGAAAACCCCAGCCTGGGCTACGTCGTCATGCGCCGCCTGGCCAACGTCGTCGCCCAACGTCTGCTGGTCACCCGTCTGCAATTGCTCGACATGTACGCCCATCCCTCCAAGGAGGGCTGCGATGACTGAGCAAAACCTGACCTTAGGCGCGACCGTAGCGCTTTCCAAACCCCACCTGAATGATTTGCTGCAATCCCTGCGCGCCCACGGGTATCAGACCCACGGGCCGCAGGTCCGTGATGGCGCGCTGATATACGGCCCTATCACCACGTTAGACGACCTCCCCCAAGGCTACATCAGCCATCAAGATGCCGGGCGCTACCGCCTGGAACACACCGGCCATCCTTACTACTTCGCCCTCACCCCTGGCCCCGACACCTGGAAACGCTACCTCTTCCCCCGCCGGCGGGCTCTGTTCCACTTCCAACACCACCAGGGCACCTGGGAAACTGCGCCCCCCCATGACCCTCCTCCGCGTTACGCGCTGCTGGGCGTGCGTCCGTGCGAACTGGCCGCCATCCAAATCCAAGACCAGGTCTTCCTGCGTGCCGATTTCACCGACCCCTACTATCGCGGCGTGCGTGAAAACCTCTTCATCATCGCCGTCAACTGCCTGCGCCCTGGCGACACCTGTTTCTGCGCCTCTCTGGAAACAGGCCCCGAAGCTCGGGAAGGCTATGACCTCCTCCTCACCGAACTTGACGACGTCTTCCTCGTCTCGGTAGGCTCGGAAATCGGCCGCCAACACCTTCAGCCTCTCCCTTGGGAACCCGCCAGTGCCTTTCATCTCAACCAAGCCCGCCGGCAACTGGACGCCGCCCGGCAGCGCATGGGGCGCACCCTGCCCGACCCCCAGCACCTCCCCGAAACCCTGCTGGCCAATCTGGAACACCCCCACTGGGACGACATCGCGCAACGCTGCCTCAGTTGCGGCAACTGCACGCAAGTTTGCCCCACCTGCTTCTGTTGGGATGTTCAAGACGAAATAACCCTGGCCGGCGACCGTGTGACGCGCTTCCGGGTATGGGATTCATGCCTTTCCCCCCAACTCTCTTACCTGGCCGGCGGCAACGCCCGCCCCAGCATCCGCGCCCGCTACCGCCAATGGCTGACCCACAAATTCGCCTCATGGGAACGCCAATTTGGCACCTTGGGCTGCGTCGGTTGCGGACGGTGCATCACATGGTGCCCCGCAGGCATTGACATCACCGTCGAGTTAGCCACTTTGCGGACTCAAGCCCTCCATGCGGGAGGTGTGTAATGCACTCCACCCTGGCCACTGCCCACCCAGAAACCCTGCTGGCACCGCTCTGGGCCGAAGTTTTGGATGTGCAACCCGAGACACCGGGCATCGCCACCCTCACCGTGCGCCTGGAAGACGCCTCTGCCCGGGCGTGCTATCGCTTCCGCCCAGGCCAGTTCAACATGCTCTCTCTGCCCGGCATCGGTGAAGCCGCCATTTCGGTGAGCTCCGACCCTGACGAACCCGAGCGCATCCGTCACACCGTGCGCGCGGTGGGCAACGTCAGCCGGGCGCTGATGCGCCTCCAGCCCGGCGACCGCGTTGGGCTGCGCGGCCCCTTTGGCACCCCCTGGCCCCTCGACCACTGCCGTGGGCAAGACCTCCTCATCGTGGCCGGCGGCATCGGCCTGGCCCCCCTGCGGCCGGTGATCTACCACGTCCTCCACCACCGAGACGACTTTGGCAAAGTCATCGTGCTCTATGGCGCCCGCACCCCCAAAGACCTCCTCTACACCGCCGAATACGACACATGGCGCGCCCACGACATCCGCATACTGCTCACCGTGGACCGCGCCGACCCCGACTGGACCGGCACAGTCGGCGTCGTGCCCATGCTGTTCTACCGCTTGCGGCCCGACCCCAAACGCACGGTGGTATTCTCGTGCGGCCCAGAAATCATGATGCGCTTCGTCGTCCACGAAAGCATGGCCCGCCGCATTCCGCCCGAACGCATGTACCTCTCCTTGGAACGCAACATGAAATGCGGCCAAGGCCTTTGCGGCCACTGTCAGTTTGGTCCCTTCTTCATCTGCCGCGACGGCCCCGTATTCCGCTTCGACGCGCTGGCACCCTTCTTCAACGTGGAGGATCTCTAATGGCCGCCAAACCCACTGTTGCCGTTTACAAATTCTCTTCGTGTGATGGTTGTCAACTCTCCCTGCTCAACCTGGAAGAGGAACTCCTCACCTTGGTCGAGCAGGTGGAAATCGCCTACTTCCTGGAAGCCACCCGCCGCACCCAGCCCGGCCCTTATGACATCGCGCTGGTCGAAGGCTCCATCACCACCCCCGAAGAAGCCCACCGCATCCGCCAAATTCGGGAAGACGCTCGCACAGTGATTGCCTTGGGCACCTGCGCGTGCGCAGGCGGCATCCAGGCCTTGCGCAACTTTGCCGACGCCGACGCGTGGGCCCGCTTGGTCTACCCTCACCCCGAATACCTCGAATACCTCGCCGAATCCACCCCCATTGCCGAACACATCACCGTGGACTACGAAATCTGGGGTTGCCCGGTCAACCGCGACCAAGTCGTCCAAGTGTTAGCCGCCCTGCTCCTCGGCAAACGCCCCACCCTGCCCAACTACAGCGTCTGCCTGGAATGCAAGCGGCGGGGCAACGTCTGCGTCATGGTCGCCGAAGGGAAACTCTGCTTAGGGCCCATCACCCGCGCCGGCTGCGGCGCCATCTGCCCCAGCATGGGGCGAGGTTGCTACGGCTGCTTCGGCCCCTGGCCCGAAGCCAACTTTGAGGGCTTCCTGGAAACCGCCCAACGAACCGCCGCGCCTGCCGAAGTCATCCGGGCTTTGCGTCATATCAGCAACAACGCGCCCCAATTCGCGGATGCAGCCGACCGTCTCATCCAAGCCGATTGAGCACACCCCCTCAACCCCATCTTCGGAGGTGCTCCGTGACCCAACGCACCATTCAAGTGGACGCCCTGGCCCGCGTCGAAGGCGAAGGCGCCCTCTACCTCAAAGTGCAAGACGACCAAGTGTTAGAAGTGCGCCTCGACATCTACGAGCCCCCACGCTTTTTCGAAGGGTTTTTGCGGGGGCGGCATTATGAAGAAGTGCCCGACATTACCGCTCGCATCTGTGGCATCTGCCCGGTCGCCTACCAAATGAGCAGCGCCCGGGCCCTCGAAAAAGCCCTCGGCCTGCAAGCCACCCCCGCGGTGCGCCAATTGCGACATCTGCTCTACTGCGCAGAATGGATCGAAAGCCACGTCTTACACATCTACCTGCTGCAAGCCCCCGACCTCACCGGGCACGAAAGCGCGCTGGAACTCGCCCGCGTCGCACCAGACATCGTGCAGCGCGGCCTGCGCATGAAACGCATTGGCAACCACATCCTCACCGTGCTCGGCGGACGCTCAGTGCACCCCGTCAACCCCACCGTGGGCGGCTTCTACCGCTGGCCCGACGAAACAGCCATCCGCGACCTGGTGCCCGACCTGACATGGGGCTTAGAAGCCGCGCGCGAAACCGTCCGCTGGGCCGCCGAACTCCCCTACCCCCACCTGGAAATTGATTACGAATTCGTCGCCCTCCACCACCCCCAAGAATACGGCATCCTGGAAGGCGTAATCCGTTCCTCCGTCGCGGGCGACCTGAGCGAAGAAGACTTTGAGACCCGCTATCTGGAATATCATGTCCCGCACTCCAACGCCCTCCACAGCCGAACCGTTGACGGCAACCACTACATGGTCGGGCCGCTGGCCCGCTTCAACCTCAACTTTGAGCAACTTCACCCCGCAGCGCGGCAAATTGCCGAAGAAGTCGGCTTTGTGCCGCCAATCCACAACCCTTACAAAGCCCTTCTGGCGCGGGCGATAGAAACCGTCCATGCCTATGCCGTGGCGCTGGAAATCGCGCAAACGTGGCACCCGCAAGGGCCGAGCAAACCCGAAATTCACCCCCGCGCAGGCGAAGGCGCCGCGGGCACCGAAGCCCCGCGCGGGCTGCTCTACCACCGCTATCGGCTTGACGCGCAAGGGCTGGTGCAAGAAGCCCGCCTGGTGCCACCCACCGCCCAAAACCTGGCCCGCATGGAAGACGACCTGCGCCTGCTGGCGCCCCACATCCTCGACCTGCCCCTGGAAGAAGCCACCCTGCGCTGCGAACATCTGGTGCGGGCCTACGACCCTTGCATTTCCTGCGCCACCCACTTCCTGCGGCTGGAGGTAGAACGCACATGACCATCGTGGTGTGTGGCTTGGGGCAACCCCTGCGCGGCGACGACGCCGCAGGCCTGGAAGCCGTGCGCCTCTGGCAACAACGCTACCCCGCGCAAGCACGGCACCCCGCCGTGCGCGTCCACCTTTTGGAAGCGCCCGAATTGGCGCTGCTGGATGCGCTCCAAGGCGCCCGCGCGGCCCTGTTGGTAGACGCAGCCCAAGCCCAAGCGCCCGCGGGCAGTGTGCATTGCCTCACCGCCGAGCGCCTCCCCTCGTTCACCGCGGGCACAACCTCGGCCCACGGCTGGAGCCCCGCAGAAACCATCGCCCTCGCCCGCACCCTGGGGCGCCCCCTGCCCCCCCGCTTAGACATCCTCGCCATCGTCGCCGCCGACTTCTCCCCCTCCCCCTCGCTGAGCCTCGCCGTGCGCGACGCCCTGCCCCAAGCCGCCGAGGCCATTCACCGCTGGGTCGCCCAACGCCTATCCGAGTTATGAATACGCCCCACCCCCAAGGAGGTGAACCATGGAAACCGAACACGAAGCCCTGCTGGTCAAACGCCTCATCCAACAGGCCTGCGAAAAAGCCCACGGCAAACCCATCCTGGAAGTCACCATCGTCGCAGCAAAATGCGCCCACGTTGACGAAAAACTGCTGCGCTTCTATTGGGACCAATACGCCGCCAACACCGTCTGCCACGGGGCACGCATCAAGTTCCGACAAGTGCCCTTCATCCAAAAGTGCCCTTACTGCGGCCATCTCTTTGGCTCGAAAAAGCAAAATGCCCCCTGCCCCAAATGCCGCGCCGAACATACCGCGACGTTGGCAGGCGACGAATGCGCCTTGGTCGAGGAACTGGCCGTAGCAGCATAGGGGCAACGCCTCTCCGAGGAACCCGCGCGAAGACCGGCGCGCGGGTTCCTGCTTTTTAAAGCGCCTGGCCCTATCACCACGCACGGCCCCAACACAGCCCGCCCCTGGCGCAGGCCAAGGGGCGGGAAGTCAAGGCTGCATCTCGGGCGGCAAAAGGCTTGCTACGACACCCACCCTTGCGAGACCAACAGCTCGGCGTTGTAAACCGCGCCTCCTGCAGCACCGCGCACAGTGTTGTGAGAAACGACCACAAACTTCAAATCCCAAATCGTATCAGGGCGCACCCTGCCCACCACCGTGGTCATTCCCCCGCCGGTGAAAGCATCCAAGCGGGGCTGAGGACGATCGGGCTCGCGGCGCACCACAATCACGGGCCGCGGCGTCGAGGGCAAATCGCGCGCTATTGCGGGGGGCTGGTAACGTTCCAAAACCTGAATCGCCTCTTCAACGCTTTGCGGCGGCCGCGCCAACGCCACTGAAGCCACCACAGTGTGACCATCCACCACCGGCACCCGATTGGTGTGGGCTGAGATTTGGAAGTCGGCCAACGCAATGCCTTCTGACGTCACCGAGCCCAGCATTTTGCGCGGTTCCCACTCCACTTTGCCTTCCTCGCCGCCGATGTAAGGGATGACGTTGCCCACAATATCCAACGAGGCCACCCCAGGATAACCCGCCCCCGAAATCGCCTGCATAGACACCACAAAAGCGGCCTTGAGGCCAAAGGCATCGTGCAAAGCCTTCAGGGCTACGGTCAGCCCACTGCTGGTGCAGTTGGAATTGGTCACAATACCGGCTTTCCAGCCCCGCCGGGCCTGTTGCTGCGGCAACACAGCCACTTGTTGGGCGTTGACCTCGGGCAACAAGATGGGCACGTCGGGCTCCCGCCGAAAAGCCGAGGCATTGGAACACACCCAAATGCCCCGCGCGGCCAATTGAGGCTCAACGTCGCGGGCCACGTCGCTGGGCAGGGCCGAAAAGGCCAAAGCCACGCCCCGCAGGCTCTCAGGCTGGGTTGGCAAAAGGGGCATCTCTGCCGCCCAAGCGGGCAATGGGCTGGGCAACAACCAATGGACAGCCTCGCCATAGCGCATCCCCTGACGGCGGGCGGAACCCGTCAAGGCAACGACCCGAAACCACGGGTGCCCATCCAGCAGGCTGATAAACCGTTGCCCCACCGTGCCCGTTGCGCCCAAAATGGCCACCGGAATAGCACGCTGCGGTTGAGGGGCTGAAGAGGGGTTGAAAGGCGAATGAGCAGACATTTTCTACCTCGCGAAGGGGTTGGGATGGGACGAAAACGGGTAAACGCACCAGCGCGCTGCCTCCGGCCCCGACCTGGGCACAGAAGGCAGCCATCTCTCTCCTGCTTGGCAAGCCACGCGTAGGCTTGCCATCTGGCGTGCAAAGGTTTGGACGGCAAAAGCACCACACCAATCGCCCAAACCGCGCCGCAACGAGGCCAGGGGCTACCCCTGCGCGGTCTGTTCCGTCAAGGCATGCACCGCCCGCACCGCGTCTTCCGCTTTTTCGGCCTCAACCACGAAACTCACGGCCACCTCGGAAGAACCTTGCGCGATAGCCAAGACGTTGACCGGCGCACGGCCCAACGCGGTAAAAATACGCCCGGCCACACCAGGGGTATGTTGCATCCCCGCGCCGACCACGGTCACAATGGCCACGGGCGGGCTTGCCACGATGCGGTCAATATCGCGGCGGGCAATTTCCGCTGCAAAGGCCGCTTCCAACGCGCGGGTGACCTTCTCGGCCGCGCTTTCGGCCACGGCAAACGTGATGCTCTGCTCGGAAGAGGCCTGGGTGATGAGCACCACGCTGGTGTCGGTCGCGGCCACTGCGGCAAACGTGCGCGCGGCCACACCAGGCACACCCAGCATCCCCCGCCCCTCCACCGTAATCATGCGCAGCCCGCGAATCAGCGTCACGGCCTTGATGGTGCCGGGCGTGGGCTCGGCCTCGGCGACAATCAGGGTATCGGGCCCTTCCGGGTTGAACGTGTTCCGCACCCGCAGGGGAATGCCCCGCTCTACCACAGGGCGGATGGTTTTCGGGTGCAACACCTTGGCGCCAAAATAGGCCAACTCGGCAACCTCACGATAGGAAAGCCGCGGCAAAGTGCGGGCTTCGGGCACGATGCGCGGGTCAGCGCTCATCACGCCATCCACATCGGTGTAAATCCACACCGCCGCGGCGTCCAGCCCCGCACCCAGCAAAGCCGCAGTGTAATCGCTGCCGCCGCGCCCCAAGGTCGTGGTCACGCCTTCGGGGGTCGCTCCGATGAAGCCTGTCACCACTGGGGTGATGCCTTGAGCCAACAAGGGTTCCAACACCCCACGCATTTTAGGCGTGGAAGCCGCCAAATCGGGGCGTGCGTTTTGGAATGTGGCATCGGTGACAATCAAATCTGCCGCGTCCACAGCCTGCGCCGGCACGCCTTGGGCTTCCAGCACCGCGGCCAAGAGGGGGGCGCTCATGCGTTCGCCCAAGGAAGCCACCGCGTCGTAAGCCCGCGGGGTGACTTCCCCCAACACGGCAATGGCCTCCACCAAACGGCGGAAAGTCTCCACGCGCTGGCGGACGGCATCGAGGGCGGGGCCGCGGCGTTCCGGCGGGAGCAAAGCCGCAGCAATGGCCTGATGGGCGGCGTAAATGGCTTCCGCGGCTTGCGCCCGCGTCTGACCGTTGCGCCCATCTTGCGCCGCAGCCCGGGTCGCGGTCAAGAGGCGGTCTGTGATGCCGCTCAAGGCTGAGGTCACCACCACCACAGGCCCATGTTGCGCGCGGGCCTGTGCTACGACTCGGGCAGCCTGTTGCATGGCTTCTGGCGTGCCCACCGAGGTACCACCAAATTTGAGGACGAGAGGCTGAGGCATGGTAAGGCTCCTGAAAGGGAATTTGCGCTCAAACGAGCCAGGGTTGGGGGCAGGCCAACCGCCCACAGGCTGGCGGCCTGGCCCGGCCAACGCTCAATCGGCCAGCGCGTGCAAGGCGCGCAGCAGATGGTCGGTGTCTTGCGGACGACCCACCGAGATGCGGATGTGGTCTTCCAGGCCGGGTTTGGCAAAGTAACGCACCAAAATGCCGTAGTCTTCTGCCAAACGGCGGTGCAATTCGGCCGCGTCGAAACCCACCACCCGACACAACACAAAATTCGCCCGGCTGGGGTAAGGCTGCAAATAGGGCACTTCTTGCAGAGCTTGCAAGAGCCGCTCGCGCTCGTAACGCAAATGGGCCACCACCAACTGGCGCTCTTCCAGGTCGCGCAGGGTGGCGCGAGCGGCTTCCTGAGCGGCGACGTTGACGTTATAAGGCTGCTTGGCCTTCCATAGCGTGGGCATCAGCCAAGCAGGGAAAGCGCCATACCCCACCCGCAGGCCGGCCAAGCCACCCCATTTGCTGAACGTCCGCAGCACGACCAGATTATCCCGCTGAGGCACTTGGGCAATGCGGCTTGTGGCGCGGCCCAGGTCGTCGTCGGCGAATTCGATATATGCTTCATCCAACACGACCAAGGTGGGCAATGCAAGCAGGGCTTCGATGACTTCGGGCGAGGGCAAAGAGCCGTCAGGGTTGTTGGGGGTGGCGAGGAAAAGCAATTTGGGCTGGTGGTCGGCGACTGCGCGGCGGATGGCTTCCAGGTCAAGCGAAAACTGCCCGTCAGGCTCCGCTGCGTCTCTGCGCCGGGGCACTTCCACCACGCGTGCGGCGTTGAGGCACGCGTCAAAGGCATACATGCCGAAGGTCGGGGGGCAGGTGAGGATGGCATCGCCAGGTTCCAGCATCACCCGCATGAGCAAGTCGAGGAGTTCGTCGGCCCCTGCTCCGACCAATAAATGCTCGGGCGCCACCCCGGTGAAGGCGGCCAAATCGTGCCGCAGGGCGCGGCTTTCGGGGTCGGGGTAAATGTGGGCGTAACGCAAGTCGGCCAGGGCACGCCGCGCCAAGGGCGAAGGGCCGTAGGGGTTTTCGTTGGCGTCGAGTTTGACGATGGCTTCGGGGGCACGCCCCAACTGGGCGGCGCGCACGTCAAAGGGCAACACCGGCGTATAGGGCGGCAAGGCCTCTAAGTGGGCTCGGGGAGACAAAGCGACGGTGGTCATAAGGTCGTCCTCACGGGAAGGGGCATTAGCGCCAACGCGGGCAGCCAAAGCTCACGCCTGGCGCACACGCGCGGCGTAGGCGTGGGCGTCCAGGCCTTCGGCATCGGCGATGGTGGCGGCGGTTGCAGCCAGGTCGGCGGCCGTGGCCGGGTCCAAAGCCACCAGGCTGACGATTTTCACGAAATCCCACAGGTTCAAGGGGGAAGCAAACCGGGCGGAACCTCCCGTGGGCATGACGTGGCTGGGGCCAGCGACGTAATCGCCCAGCACCTCGTAGGAATGTTCGCCCAAAAAGATGCCGCCGGCGTTGACAATGCGCTCGGCCAGCCGCCACGGCTCGCTCACCGAGAGCGCCAAATGCTCGGGCGCGTAGGCGTTGGCCAAGGCAACGGCTTCGTCCAAGTCGCGGGTCAACACAATGCCGCCGCGATGGGCCAACGACGCGGCAATCACTTCAGCACGGCTGCGGGCTGCGGCCTGCTTGGCCACTTCGGCTTGCACGGCTTCGGCCAGCGCCCGAGAAGGCGTGAGCAAAATGGCTGAGGCCAGGAAGTCATGCTCGGCCTGCGCCAGCAGGTCGGCTGCTACCCAGGCTGGGTTGGCGTGGGCGTCGGCGATGATCATGGTTTCGGTAGGCCCAGCCAACCCGTCAATGCCCACCACACCAAACACCCGCCGTTTGGCCAGGGTCACAAAGAGGTTTCCGGGGCCGAAAATTTTATCTACGGCCGGCACGCTTTCGGTGCCGTAGGCCAAGGCCGCGATGGCTTGAGCGCCGCCCAGGGTGTACACCGCGTCCACCTCGGCCAGGGCGCAAGCCGCCAAAATCGCAGGGTTGACGTAGCCAAACTCGGGCGGGTTGTCGCGATGGGGCGGCGTGGCCACGACCACCGAAGGCACCCCCGCCACCCGCGCGGGAATGGCCGACATGAGCACCGTTGAAGGCAATGGTGCGGTGCCTCCCGGCACATAAAGCCCCACCCGCGGAATGGGACGAATCAGCTGGCCGACGGTGCCGCCCAAATCTTGGGCAATCCACGAAGTGAGCGGCTGGCGCTCGTGAAACGCCCGAATGCGCGCGGCCGCGGCTTCCAGCGCGCGGCGCTCGGCTGAGGGAAGCCCATCCAGCGCCCGTTGCCAGACTTCCGGCGGCACGGCAAAGGCTTCCAAATCCAAGCCGTCTAACGTGTGCGTCCATTCCCGCAAAGCCGCATCGCCCCGCTGCCGGACGTCGCGCAAAATGCGCGCGACGGCTTCCTCTGCGGTGAGCGGCTCGCCAAAAATCTGTGCAATGCCTTGTTTGACCCGTTCGCTGACTGGGAATTCATCCGGGGGGGTGCGGCGCAAGATGGTGCGCTGGGCCGTTGCAGGGTCATAGATGCGTAACATTGGGGCTTCCTCCTCATTTGCCAGGCGCTCGCTTGCCCAGGGCTTCTAACATGGCTTTATAGCGCGGGGGCTCTTCCTCAAAGATGTACGTCACCGGCGTCACGATGATGCCGCTGCCGCCGATCGCGCGCAGGTCGGCGATGGCGTCGGGCAGCTGGTCGCGACGCACCACAATGGTCACAGCAAACCACTGGCTGCCATCGCGCACATATACGGGGCTGATGGTAGGGCCTTGCAGCCCGCCGATGGTCGGACGGCTGAAAATGCGCTCCACGATGGCCTCGGGGCTCTCGCCACGGATGTTGGCGATGACCAATAGGTTTTCTTGGGCGCGCAGGTGGGCCTCGATGTATTCCAACAAACGCCGCGCGATGGCCAACACTTCGGGACGATTTTGTAAGGCATCCCGGTTGGCAATCAACACGGCCTGCGAGGGTTGAATGGCGCCATCGCTCAAAGGGCGCAAACGGTTGTCGCGCAGGGTTTGCCCACTGGAGACCAAATCGCTAATCATGTCGGCGTAGCCAATGGCCGGGGCGGTCTCCAGGGTGCCTTCGGCCCAAATCAGGCGGTGGAGAATCTTGTGGCGTTTCAAAAAAGCCGTGGTCAGATTGGGGAACTTGGTCGCGACCCGTAATGGCCGCCCCAGATGTTCCACGTACGCCCGCAGATCGTCCAGATTATGCACCGGCCAATCTTCAGGCACGGCTAAGGTGAGGGTGCTGTGGCCAAAGCCCAAAGCGTCGTGCAGCACCAACACCTGGCCGTTTTCGCCGCGTTTCTCGGCCACCAGGTCCATGCCGGTGATGCCAAAATCCACGCTGCCATCACGGACGCTCACCACAATATCGCCTGCGCGCTGAAAGAGCACGGTCAGGCCCGGTAGGGCTGGGATGGTTGCGCTGTATTGGCGCGGGTTGGGTTTGTCAACCCGCAAACCCGCCTCGGCCAAAAAGTCCAGTGCGGCCTGCCCCAAACGGCCTTTAGAAGGGAGAGAAAGTCGAATATCCGTTCGTTGCATAAGACAAAACACCTCAATGAAGATTTCCAACAAAGACAACGCCCCCGGCAGGTAACCGGGGGCGGGGAAGCACAACCTGAAGTGACCAATACAGCAATCACCCACCACCCGGTGCGGGGGCAGTCATACCAGTGCCATGATGGTGGGTCATCGTGCGCATGGTCAACATGGGGCAATTATAGCACAATGCGTGAGGAATGCACGTAAAAATCGGATAAAGGCCGCCATTCCGTCGGTGGGCGGTGCGGATGGTTCATTCATCGCCCCGCAGCAAACGGGCGGCCTCTTCGGCCGTGATTTCGCCGGCTTCCAAGGCATCCAAAATCTGCTGACGCTTGGGAGGGGAAGGGGGCGCGGGGGCTGTGCCTTCGCCGCTCGGCTGATACCCCATCGCCCGGATGATGGCACGCAGGCGGTTCCGCAGGGTGGGGTACGAGAGCCCCATTTCCTTTTCCATGCGCGAAAACTTGCCCTCATTGCGGATGAACACTTCCAGGAAATGCAGCTGGTCGGGCGTGAGGCGGTCAAAAGCCGAAGAAGCCCGCGGCAAGGCAAAGTGTCCTTGGAAAGAAGTGCCACACGACCGACAGCGAAACGCGGTAATGGCCAATTCACCCCCACAAATCGGGCAAGACAACGGCATTTGGGACATGGCTTGCTCCAGTTGAGGTTTACGGAAGAGCATATCAGAAAATGCAAAAGTCGTCAACAGAAAACCGGAACAACAAGGCAGCACAGCAGATGGGTCCACCGATTGACACCGATTACACCGATTTTTTGTGTAGGGGCGAGGCGTGCCTCGCCCTATCCCCCTTCGCCCTCTGGGAGAAGGGGGAACCAGGGGGATGAGGGCGGGCGCGGGAATTGTGAATGAGGAATTAGGAATTGCGGGTTGGGGGCAGGGGTGGCTTTGGGGCGGTGGTGAAGAGAACGCAGATGCACGCAGATGAGAGGGGATGGACGCAGATAAATCCACCGATTGACGCCGATTTTCGCCGATTTTTTTGTAGGGGCAAGGCGTGGCTCGCCCCAGCCCCCTGCGCCCTTTGGGAGAAGGGGGATACAGGGGGATGAGGGCGGGCGCGGGAAATTGCGAATGAGGAATTGCGAATTGCGGGTTGGGGGCGGGGGTGACTTTAGGGCGCGGGTGAGGGAGAACGCAGATGGACGCAGATGAGGGGAGATGGACGCAGATGGATCCACCGATTGACACCGATTTGCGCCGATTTTTTTGTGTAGGGGCTAGGCGTGCCTTGCTCTGCTCCCCCTTCGCCCGCGGAAGAACGCAGATGGGAAGGGATGGGCGCAGATAAGGGAAGGGGATGCCCTAAAGCCCGATGGTTCTCCCTCTCCCTCTGGGAGAGGGCTGGGGTGAGGGCGCTCCCCCTTCGCCCTTTGGGAGAAGGGGGACAGAGGGGGATGAGGG
>CAYLRJ010000122.1:0-3465 GCA_964386185.1 uncultured Anaerolineaceae bacterium | reverse complement strand
CCCCCGCGGGGAAGCGCGGGGTGCCTTTGAACTGCATGTGTTCCACCCAATGGCTGATGCCCGTGATGCCGGGGATTTCGTCACGCGAACCCACGCGATACCACACCCAATGGCTGATGATGGGCGCGGTGTGAATTTCTTTGAGGAAAACGGTCAGGCCGTTGGGCAGGGTGGTGATGAGCAAATCGTCCACATGAGCTCCCAAAAGAAGAAATGGCGGCCGAAGCCGCAAAGCCAGATGGGCAACAGGGCTGTTTCCAGACGCTTGAAACCATAATGCACCAAGGCGCTGCGCCTGGCCAGCCACTTGCCAACCTGATGGGCTGCGTTCCAACCCATCTTGCCATCCCAGAAAGGTATTATAAACGCTTCTGGGCGGTGGGGGTATAATTTTGCCATCTTGCCCCCTGCCCATCGCGCGATGAGCAGCATGAGGATGGCTGGTCCTGCAAAGGAGGACACGATGAAAACACGCAAATTGACAAAACACCACCTGGTGCGAGGGCTTGTGCTGGGTTGGATTGGGTTGCTCTTCCTGGCTTGTGGTGCTCTGCCCGAGCAATGGCCAGAGCTGCCGACCCTTCCCGGTTTGACCACCCACCAAGAGGCCCAAGCCGCGCCTTCGTCGTCTGCGAGCGCGGTCAAAATCACCGGCTCGTTCACCTACACCAACGACATCATCACCACCTACTACGTCGAACACGCCGTCGCCCTGGTGGATATGTACGGTTTTGTCAAGCGCGATCGCGAATGGGAAATCCCGGTCACCTCGCAGGTTTTGGGGTATCTGCATCTGGACCCTGACGCGAAGACCGGGACGTACGAAATTGAGCTCCCCGCCCGCCCCGAAGGGCAATTCGTTGACGTGGACAACGACGGGCAAAAAGACCGCGGGGTCCAGGTGTTTGTGGTGAGCTATTGGCCCAATCTCACCGGTGGGCCCTACTCGGTCGGCGACGATCGCTCGTATGGCTGGCCGGCCTACCTGACCTCCGCGGTGACCGATTCGGAAAACAACGATGAAGTCGTGGGCGGCAAGTTGGTGGTTTGGGCTCCCGACGACCAGCAAGCATTCCCTTCGGATTTTGGCCCCGATGGTCTGCTGTTTACCAAAGATGACCCCGTCGCGCCCATCCCCGCAGGCTATACCATTGTGGACCTCGACTCGCACCCCTTCAAGTTCATCCGCGAGCCCGAGCCGCAGCTCACCCTGCACGAACCCAAAGACGTCGCCATCAAAGATTTTTCCAAAGACACCTACCTCGACGCCTTCAACAAAATGTTTGCCATCGTGCGTAAGGAATACGCCTTCAACGGCATTCCGGGCAAACAACCCGACTGGGATGCGCTTTACGATGAAATTGCCCCGCGCGTGGCTGAAGCCCAACGCAACAAAGACCCCGACGCCTTTTGGTTGGCGCTGCGCGATTTCACCTGGGCATTCAAAGACGGCCATGTGGGCGTAAGCATGACCGACTACGGCTATCAACTCTTCCGCCAAGAAACCGGCGGCGGCTATGGTTTTGCCCTGCGCGAATTAGATGACGGCCGCTTCATGGTGGTGTACGTCGGCGAAGATACACCGGCAGCCCAGGCCGGTATGCAACGCGGCGCGGTGGTCACCCGGTTCAACGGGGAACCCGTCTCCGAAGCCATCAAAAAAGTGAAGCCGTGGTCTATGCCTTTTTCCACCACCTGGGCCTTGCGTTACCAACAAGTCCGCTATCTAACCCGAGCCCCTCTGGGCACCAAGGCCACCGTGACCTTCATCAACCCCGACACAACCACCCCCAAAACCGTGACCCTGCGCGCGGTCAAAGAATACGAAAGTTTCGAATACACCTCTTGGTATCACAACGCCCCCAAAGAAACCTACCTGCCCGTAGATTACAAAATTTTGGATTCAGGGACAGGTTACATCCGCATCAACTCAAACTATGACGACCTGAACCTCATCATCCGCCTCTTCCAACGGGCTCTGGACCAGTTCCAAGAAAAACACGTGCCCGACCTCATCATTGACATGCGCTACAACGCTGGCGGTGCGCCGTTGGGGCTGGCCGGTTTCTTTACCGACAAAGAAATCGTCATGGGGCAGTTGGAATATTACAGCGACAAGACCGGCAAATTCGAGCCTGAAGGCGAACCCGAAAAAGTGCTGCCCAACGAAGAGCAATATCACTTTGGGCGCATCGCCGTTTTGGTCGGCCCGGCTTGTTATAGCGCGTGTGAGCTGGAAGCCTACGGCTTCAGCAAAGTGCCCGGAGCCATCGTGGTGGGCGAATACCCCACTGCAGGAACCGAAGCCGAGGTTTCGCGTGGGCAATTCAAAATGCCCGAAGACATCTCGCTCCAAGTGCCCACCGGTCGGTTCGTGAACCCTGACGGCTCCCTTTTCTTGGAAGGCCAAGGCGTCCAACCCACCTTGCGGGTGCCCATCACCCCCGAAACAGTGCTCAGCGACGAAGATGTCGTGCTCAAGACAGCCGAAGAAGCCCTGTTGAAGCCGCTGGGCGCGGACATCACCCCATCGGGGCCGCCAAAGTTAGAGCCGCCTTCCCAAGCCCAAGCCGACCTCATCAACGGCGCAGCATTTTTGGAAAGCAAAGCCCGCCAAAAACCCAAAGACACCGACCTCAACAAGCCCGGCACCGTGACTTACGTGGTCCCACTCCAAGACCCCAAAGAGCCCGTCGTCTGGTCTTACGGATGGTGCGCGGCAGACAAAGAGACCCTCAACGCCAACTTCCAACACATCCGCCTCACCTTTACCCTGGACGGGCAAACCGTACCGGCCGACAAACTCAGCACCATTGACTACACCCCCAACGGGCAAGTCTGCCGGCTGGTTTATGCCGTCCTCAAAGATTGGCCTGCGGGCGAACACCATCTGACCATCCGAGCCACATTCCTGCAACCCATCAATGACGGCTTTCAAGACTACCCCGCCGGCGACTACATTCAGCAATACAACGTCTTCGTCTCGCCCTAAACCCAGGCAAAGCCGCCGGCCGCGCGTGTTGAGCGCCGCGCCTGAGTAAAAACCGCAACAAGCGCACTCCGCCCAATCGCTCACAGGCCCTCTTCCTCTGGGAAGGGGGCCTGCCCTTCATTCCCGCAACGGGTTGCGCTTCCAACCGGTCGAATACGCCCCCGCCATCTCAGCACGCCCAGCACCAGCGCGGCTTTGCAAGATGCCCGCGGCGCCTGACACGCCCCTTGGCTTTTGGTACAATACACCGTGCACGCCCCAACGGCGTGTCAATGCATTTTGCTTTCCATCTCAGCAGCCCCGCTGCTTTTCATCCCAACTGTGGAGTTTCCCATGCCCCAACCCCTGGACTTTCAATCCATCATCTTTGCCCTGCAACGCTTCTGGGCCGAGCAGGGCTGCCTGATTTGGCAGCCCTACCACACCGAGGTGGGCGCGGGCACCATGAACCCGGCCACCGTGCTGCGCGTCCT
>CAYLRJ010000121.1:0-17384 GCA_964386185.1 uncultured Anaerolineaceae bacterium | reverse complement strand
ACAGGCAGCCCTGCAAAGAGGCGTTCCAGGTCGCGGCGGGTGTAGATGCGGACGTGGGGCGCGAGTTTGTCTCGCCAGGGGCGCGGCAGGTAGTTGACGAGGGGGATGTTGCCGAAGCGATAGCGGCCGCGCCAGTAGATGCCGTGGGTTTCGAAGGGGTAGCCGCGGTTGGGGCAAAAGAGCACGATGCGGCCGCCGGGTTTGAGCGCGCGCACCATTTCGCGCACCGCGGCCGCGTCGTCGGCAACGTGCTCGATGACCTCGTGGCTCAAAATCAGGTCGAAGGTTGCCTCGGGGAAGGGCAAGGCTTCGCCCGCCGCGTTGACGATGTGAGGGTTGCGGGCGTGGGCTGCTTGGGCGCGGGGGAAGTCGTATTCCAGCCCGATGACGGTGCCGCCGTGGGCGGCCAGTTTTTCGACATACATGCCCACGCCGCAGCCGTTTTCCAGCACGCGGCCGCGCTCACGGCCTTCGGCCCAGCGCAAAATCATGCCGAGGCGGCGCTGTTGGCCAGCGCGCCACACATACGACGGTTCGCCCAGACGGGCTGCTCGGGTGGGGGTGTCAATCGCAGGGGGCATGGGGGGAGAGGGGTTGGGTGTTGGGGATGAGGTAGTGGGTATGGGTTAGGGGGTGAGGGCGGCGAGGCGTCGTTCGGCCAGGGCGCAGTATTCGGGTACGATGTCGTAGCCTATCCAGCGGCGGTGGTTTTGGGCTGCGGCCACCAGGGTGGTGCCAGAGCCTGCGAAGGGGTCGAGCACCACATCGCCGACGTAGGAATAAAGCCGAATGACCCGCTCGGCCAAGGCTACGGGAAACGGCGCCGGATGGCCGACCCGCCGCGCGGATTCCGGCGGGATGCGCCAGACCGACGTGGTGGCTTCCAGGAATTCGTCGCGACCGATGTCCGATTCGCCTTTGTCGGGGCGGGTGGGCGACATTTTCGCCATCACCAGCAGGTATTCGTGCACGTCGCGCAGCCGCGGCGCTTTGGCGCTCTGCCACGAGCCCCAGGCGCAGCTGTTGCCCGCGCCTTCGGCCTTTTGCCAGATGATTTCGCCCATCGGCAGGAAGCCGATTTCCAGGTGCACTTGCCAAAAGAGCGCGGTCAGGGGAATGTAGGGGGCGCGCCCCAGGTTGGCGATGTTGACCACGTAGCGCCCGCCCGGCAGCAACACCCGATAGACTTCGCGGGCCACGCGGGCAATCAGCCCGAGGTAGTCTTCCAGCCCGAGGTCGTCGTCGTAATCTTTGCCGACGTTGTAGGGCGGCGACGTAAAGGCCAGCCCGACCGCGTTGTCGGGGATTTCGGGCATTTGCTCTGACGAATGGCAATGCACGCGGTCGAGGCGGTCTTCCCAGGCTGCGGGCGGGGTGATGGTTGCGGCTCGCAGGGCTTCCGGCGGCGCGGGCGCGGGCACGCCCGCCGTGGCATACAAGCGGCGGGCGTAGAATGCCGAGGCGTCGTGGCCTTCACGGTTGCCGGCTCCAAAGGTGCGGGTGCGGGTGCGCTTGCGGCGGGAATCAGCCATTGCCGTACAGTTTCCGATGCACAATGCTCAGGGCGCGCACTTGCTCGGCCGCGCGGTAGGAGGAACGCACCAGGGGCCCGCTTTCCACCCATTTGAAGCCGATTTCCAGGCCGTAGGCTTTGAGTTCGTCGAATTCTTCGGGGGTGTAATAGCGGGCGATGGGGAGGTGTTTGCGGCTGGGCTGGAGGTATTGGCCGATGGTGAGGATGTCCACGCCCCAGGCGCGCAGGTCGCGCATGGTGGCTTTCACCTCGTCTATGGTTTCGCCCAGCCCTACCATGAGGCCCGATTTGGTGAGGACGTCGGGGTCGAGGCGTTTGGCGTTGACCAAGGTGGCGCGGGCCCAGGCGTAGTTGTCTTGCGGCTGCACGGCTTTGAAAAGCCGCGGCACGGTTTCGACGTTGTGGTTGAGGATTTCCGGGCGGGCTTCCATCACGATGCGCAGGGCTTCGATGCGGCCTTTGAAATCGGGGATGAGCACTTCCACCGAGCAGCCGGGCAGCAGTTCGCGGATGCGGCGGATGACCATTGCGAAAATCGGTGCGCCGCCGTCGCGGCGGTCGTCGCGGGTGACGCTGGTGATGACCGCGTGGCGCAGGTTCATGATTTTGACGGCCTGCGCGACGCGTTCGGCTTCTTGCCAATCCAGGGGTTGGGGTTTGCCGTGTTTGACGTCGCAAAAGCCGCAGGTGCGGGTGCAGACGTCGCCCAACAGCAGGAAGGTGGCTGTGCCCGCGCCCCAACATTCGCCCAGGTTGGGGCACATGGCCTCTTCGCACACGGTGTGCAGCGCGTGGCCGCGCATCAAACGGCGAATTTCGGCCACGGTTTCGCCCACGGGCGCGGTGACTTTCAGCCACGGCGGGCGGCGCTTGGGGGTGGTGTCAATGGCGGTTGGGTTGACTCGGTCGCGGGTGGGGGTGTAGGGCATGGGCGTTCCTCCGGGGAGGGCGTTGGGCTCATTCTACCACAGGGCCATTGCCGTGGGGCGCGGATGGGGAAGCGGGGCTTTGATGGGGACGGACGATGAGGTGTACGCCGTGCACCGCGACAACCTCAACTGGCTGCCCCGCGGTCACCGGCGCTGCATCGGCGGTGAGGCGGGCCGTCCAGAGTTCACCACCAACCTGCACTGTGCCTGGTTTGCCGGGCGTGAGTGAGGTGCGGGCGTATCCTACGCGGCCGACCAGCCGTTGTGCTTGGGCCAGGCCGGTTTTGACGGGTTGCTTTTGCGCGCGCAGTGCCAAGGCGACCACGAAAGTTGAGGCCGCGGCGACGGTCAAACCGCTGGCCACCACCAAGGGCACAGAGACCCGCTGTTGGGGCAGGGCCAGCGGCGTATTGAAGAGCGTGAGGGCGCCAAAGATGAAGGCCGCGAGGCCGGCCGCGGTGAGGGCGCCGTGGGTCGTTGCTTTGACGTCGAGGGCAAACATCACAAAAGCCAACAGCATGAAGCCCAGCCCAAACCAGTTGACGGGCAGAATGCTCAACCCATACGCGGCCACCAGAAGCGCGGCGATGCCTACAAACCACGCGGGCCAGTTGGCCGGATGCCAAAAGGCAATGATGAGGGCTTGCGCGCCCAGCCACAGCATAAGAAAGACGAAATTGGGGTTGGTGAGCCAGTGGAAGAGGGATTCGCCCAAAGTGGGGCGTAAGGTCACCGGTTCGAGATGGGCAGGGAGGGTGACCGGGCCGATGGCGGTGGTAGTGTGCTGCCCGGCCAGGTAGGCCAACAGGTCTTGCGTGGTAGGAGCAATGGTGTCAATCAGGCCGACGCGCAGGGCTTCTTGCGCGGAGAGGGCTTGGGCGTTTTCGATGGTGTTTTCAGCCGCGGCAACGGCTGCGGGGCCGCGGCGTTGGGCCAGCGAGCGGGCCAGGGCTTTGAGAATGGCCTTGGTTTTGGCTTCCATCGTTTGGTCCAGGTCTTCGCCTTGGGCGCCGACCGGGCTGGCCGCGCCAATGGCGGTTTCCGGCGCCATGGCGGCCCAGTGCCCCGCTAAGGTGATGATGGTGCCGGCGCTGCCTGCCATTGCCCCGCGCGGCGCAATGTAAACCGCCACCGGAACCGAGCTGTTGCGGATGGCTTGCACCATTTGTTCCATGAGGTCAATGCTGCCGCCCGGGGTGTCAAGTTCCACGACCACCACCGCGTCGCCTTCGGCTTGAGCCGTGCGGAGCCCTCGCTCTAAATATTGCACCATCGCGGGCGTCAATGGCCCGTCAAGGCGCAAAATCAGCGCCCGACCCTCGCTTTGCGCATGCACTGTGGAGACGCCCATCAGCGCGAGCAATATCACGCCTAACCAAATCCACCGTTGCCGAAGACGCATGGCTGTGCCCTCTCTTTCTGCGGGCTGAATGGCTTTTGGGAACCCGCGGCCAGCGGGTGTGAAGATGCCCGCGCAACACCGGGCAACACCGGCGTTGGCGCGCTCGCGGCCCGCGCCGTGCAGGCTCGCGCTGGCCCGGAAATGGCAGGCCGCCCCACACCCTGACGCTGGCGTGCGGGCCTCGGGTTGTTTGCCTTCTACCTTATTGTAACCTCAACTGGCCGCTGGTGGGAAAGTTGACGCCAACAGAATTCCCCACGCGGCAGCTCGCCTTGGAGAGCCCCGGAGGCGCAAGCGCGGGTCGGCGTTGAGGTCAACCGATGGTAAAATACTAACGCTTCTCAACTCTCCACGTTTGGAGCCCCCTATGAGCAAAAAATTGACTGTGGTTATCCCAATGGCTGGGCTGGGCACCCGCCTGCGCCCCCACACCTGGAGCAAGCCCAAGCCCTTGGTCAGCGTAGCGGGCAAGGCAGTGCTCGGCCATGTCTTGGATATGTTTGCCGAGCTGCCGCCAGAGCAGTTGGAATTGGTATTTATCGTCGGCTATTTGGGCGAACAGGTGACGGCTTATCTCGCTGAGCATTATCCCCATCTCAAAGCCCACTTTGTGGAGCAAAAGGAACGCAAAGGGCAATCGCACGCGCTTTATTTGGCCCGCGATTACCTCGAAGGGCCGATGTTGATGATTTTTGTGGATACCATCATGGAAGCCGATTTCGGCTTCTTGCAGGAGCCGCCCGCAGAAGCCATTGCCTGGGTCAAGCCGGTAGATAACCCGCGGCGGTTTGGGGTGGTTGTGCCCGATGAAAACGGCTATGTGCAACGCATCATCGAAAAGCCCGACGACGACCGCTACAATCTCGCGGTGGTGGGGTGTTATTACTTCCCCGAAGGCCGTGATGTGGCCGCGGCGGTCGAAACCCAAATCGCCAACGACATTCAGACCAAAGGCGAATATTACCTGGCCGACGCCATCAACATTATGCTGGAAAACGGCCTGCGTATGCGCACCGTAGAGGTCGGAACCTGGTTGGATGCGGGCACGCCCGAAGCGTTGTTGGCAACCAACCGCTATTTGTTGGAATCGGGCCGCGACAACACCGCAGAGGCCTTGCGTCCAGGCATCACTTTGGTGCCGCCGGTGTATATTCACCCTGAGGCTCAAATCGAAGCCTCGGTGATTGGCCCCTATGTTTCGATTGGCAAAGGGTGCCAAGTGTCGCACGCGGTTTTGAGCGATACGATTTTGGACGACGACGCGCAGGTAGCCCACATTGCCTTGGAGGCTTCGCTCATCGGCCGCCACGCGCAGGTGCACGGGCGCCCCTTCCACCTCAACTTAGGCGACCATACCCAAATTACCTTATGAACGCCCCCTCTCCAGCCCGAGTGTGGTGTCGCTCTGAGAGCCGTTATGCTGAGCGTCCGACTGCTTTCCTTTGGGAAGGGCAGCGGGTGGACGTGTTGCGCGTTTTGGCCCAATGGCGGGACCCCCTTGGGCTGGGGTTTCGTGTTTTAGGCGCTGACCAGGGCGTTTATGTGTTGCGCTATGAGCAGGGTTTGGAAGCCTGGACGGTGGAGGCCGTGTCTTCCGCGGGGCAGCCCTGAATGCAGTTGGGGCTTTCGCGGCCGCCTTCCACAAATGTGTTGTTAGCTGAGGCAAAGTTTAGGTAATTTTCACGCACCCACCTCAAGGAGGACCTTCCATGATTGTCGGCATCCCTAAAGAAATCAAAGATAACGAATATCGGGTCGCCATGACTCCGGGCGGTGTTCACATGTTGCGTGAGGCCGGGCATCGGGTGTTGGTGCAGGCCGGCGCAGGTGAGGGCAGCGGGTTTAGCGATGAGGAATACGCCCGGGCTGGCGCGGAAATTTTGCCCACCGCGGCCGCGGTGTGGGAAGGGGCGGAAATGGTCATCAAGGTCAAGGAACCCCGCCCGGAAGAATATGAATTCCTTCGCGAAGGGTTGCTGTTGTTTACCTATTTGCATTTAGCGGCCGAAGAGGAACTGACGCACGAGTTGCTCAAGCGCAAAGTCAACGCCATTGCCTATGAAACGGTGGAACTCGCTGATGGCCGCCTGCCGCTGCTGACGCCGATGAGTGAAGTAGCAGGGCGGATGGCGGTGCAAGTTGGCGCACATTATCTGGAAAAAGCCCACGGCGGCCGCGGCAAGTTGCTGGGCGGTGTGCCTGGGGTGCGCCCGGCCGATGTGGTCATCATTGGCGGCGGTACGGTGGGCACCAACGCAGCCAAAATGGCGTTGGGGTTGGGCGCCCATGTCACCATCATTGAGAAAAACATTGACCGCTTGCGTTATTTGGAAGACGTCCTCCACGGCAATCTCACCACTTTGGCCTCTAACCCCCTCAACATCGCCCATGCGGTGCGGGTGGCCGATTTGGTGGTGGGCGCGGTGTTGATCCACGGCGCGCGCGCCCCGCGGTTGGTCACCCGAGAGATGGTTTCTACCATGAAGCCCGGCAGCGTGATCGTTGACGTGGCCATTGATCAGGGCGGTTGTGTGGAAACCTCGCACCCCACCACCCACAGCAACCCCACCTATCTGGTGGATGGTGTGGTGCACTATGGCGTGACCAACATGCCCGGCGCGGTGCCGCGCACGTCTACCTATGCGCTTTCCAACGCAACCTTGCCTTACGCCACTTTGTTGGCCAATTTGGGCTTTGAAGAAGCCGTGCGCCGCAATGCAGCCCTGGCGCGCGGTGTGAATACCTATCGCGGTTACCTTACCTATCCGGCTGTAGCCGAGGCGTTTGGCCTTGAATATACCCCCTTGGAGAAGTTACTCGTATGAGCGTCAACCCCGATTTCTCGCCCAAAATCTCTCGTCGGGTCGCGGGCCTCAAGCCTTCGGGGCTCCGCAAGTTTTTCGACATCATTGCCGAGATGCCCGAGGTGGTTTCCTTGGGTATTGGCGAGCCCGATTTCGATACCCCTGACGTCATCCGAGCGGCTGGCATCCGGGCGTTGGAGCAGGGGTACACCCACTACACCAGCAACGCGGGCATTACGGCTTTGCGAGAGGCGTTGGCCGAGCACCTGGCTGCGCGTTACCACGTCCGATACGACCCTGGAAGCGAGATTGTCTTCACCGTGGGGGTATCTGAAGCGCTATATTTGGCCATGACAGCTCTGCTCGACCCGGGAGACGAAGTGTTGGTGCCCACGCCGTGTTTCGTTTCCTACCAGCCTGAGGTCGTGTTGGCCGGCGGGGTGGCCGTTGAGGTGCCGTTGCGCGCGGAAGACCATTTCCAGCCCAACGTTGACATTTTGGCGCGCTACCTCAGCCCGCGCACCAAAGCTATTCTCATCAACTACCCTCACAACCCAACGGGCGCGGCAGCCGACCGTGAGGCCATGCAGGCCCTGGCCCGTTTTGCTGCTGAGCATGATTTGATTGTGATTTCCGACGAAATCTATGACCGGCTGGTGTATGGGGTGGAGCATGTGTGCTTCCCGGCTTTGGAAGGCGCGTGGGAGCGGACGATCTTGCTGGGGGGCTTTTCGAAAGATTACGCCATGACCGGCTGGCGTTTGGGGTATGCTGCGGCGCCCGCGCCCTTGCTTCAGGCTATGTTGCGGGTGCATCAATACACTGTGATGACCGCGCCAACGCCCGCCCAGGTGGCGGCGATCACCGCGCTCAAAGAGGGCGAAGAGGCCGTCGAAGCCATGCGGCAGGCCTACGACCGCCGTCGGCGCTTGATTGTGGAAGGCTTGCGCAACATCGGCCTCCCCACGGTTGAGCCTCAGGGTGCTTTTTATGCCTTCCCAGATATCCGCAGCACCGGCATTGACGACGACACGTTCGCGTGGCGGCTGCTGGAAGAAGAGCAAGTGGCCGTGGTGCCGGGCTCGGCGTTTGGCGAAGCAGGGGCAGGCTTTGTGCGCTGCTCTTATGCCACGGCTGAGGAAAAAATCGAAGAGGCCCTCAACCGCATGGCGCGGTTTGTGCAGCGGCTGCGGCAGGTTTGACCCAAGCGCCGCAGGCAAGGGCGGCCTCAAGACAACGCTGGAAAACAAAACGGCGGGCATTGGCCCGCCGTTTTGCGCTTGGTTTGCCTGTGAAACCTTTAGACCCAGCCGCGCAGTTTCATCGCTTCGGCCACCCGAGCCACGGCAACCATGTAGGCAGCCAGCCGATTGTGGACCTTTTCCTTTTGGGCCATTTCGTGGACGGCGTGGAAGGCCGCGGTCATCTTCTTGTCCAGCCGCTCGTGGACGGTTTCCAAGTCCCAATAATAGTCGTATGCGTTTTGCACCATCTCGAAGTAGGAAACCGTCACCCCGCCGGCGTTGCACAAGAAATCGGGGATGACATAAGCCCCCTTCTCGTGCAAGATGCGGTCGGCTTCGGGCGTGGTCGGGCCATTGGCCAATTCGACGATGATTTTGGCTTTGATGCGGTCGGCGTTGTCTTCGGTGATTTGGTCTTCCAGCGCGGCGGGCACCAGCACGGGCACGTCCAGTTCCAGCAGCTCTTCGTTGGTGATGTTGTCTGCGCCGGGGAAGTTGATGACCGAGCCTGTTTCCTTCTTGTGGGCCATCACGGCTTGGTAATCCAGGCCTTTGGGGTTGTAGATGCCGCCTTTGGAGTCGGAAACCGCGACGACCTTGAGGTTGAACATTTGCTCACCCAACAGGTGGGCAAAGGACCCCGCGTTGCCATAGCCCTGGATGGCGGTGGCTGCGCCGTCGAGGTTCATCCCCAACACTTTGGCTGCCTCGCGCAGGGTGTACATCCCGCCGCGGGCTGTGGCGTCACCGCGGCCTTGAGAGCCCCCCAGGGGGATGGGTTTGCCCGTGATCATGCCAAATTCGTTGTAGCCCTGCATGACGGAAAACTCATCCATCATCCAGGCCATGATTTGGGGGTTGGTGTATACATCGGGCGCGGGGACGTCCTTTTCCAGCCCCAGCAGCGCGGTGCCGATGGCGCGGATGTAAGCCCGGGCGAGGCGTTCCAGCTCGGCGTTGGAGAGTTTGCGGGGGTCGCAAATCACGCCGCCTTTCGCGCCGCCTAAAGGAATGTCTACCACCGCGGTTTTCCATGTCATCCAGGCGGCCAAGGCCCGCACGGTGTCAATGGTTTCTTCGGGGTGGAAGCGGATGCCGCCCTTCGTCGGGCCTCGCGAGTTGTTGTATTGGACACGGAAGCCGTGGAAGATTTGCACCGAGCCATCATCCATGCGGACTGGGAAGGTGACGTGGATTTCGCGCATGGGCCAGCGGAGCATTTCGTGGGTCGCTGCATCGAGCCCCAATTTTTCCGCGGCTTCGTCTAACTGGGCTTGTGCGATGGCAAAGGGGTTGTGTTTGGACATAGGTTCCTCCTTTCCGAAAGGGTGTGCGAACCAAAGGTCGGGAAGAAGGGAAAACGCCGCTTGTCAACACAAGCGGCGTTTTGACCTAAATCCAACCCCGCATTTCCATGGCCTTGACCACCCGGTCAATGGCCACCATGTAGGCCGCGTCGCGGGTGTACACTTTTTCGTCCAGTGACATTTGGAGCACAGCCTGGAAGGCTTGGGTCATCTTTTTGTCAAGGCGTTCGAGCACTTCTTCTCGGGTCCAATAAAAGTTCATGTCGTTTTGGACGCTTTCGAAGTACGAAACGGTGACCCCGCCGGCGTTGCAGAGGAAGTCGGGGATGACGAAGATGCCGCGCTGTTGCAACGTCGCATCGGCCTGTGGTGTGGTGGGGCCGTTGGCCCCTTCGGCCAAGATTTTGACGCGGTCGCTAATCAGGCGCACGGTTTCTTCGTTGACCTGGCCTTCCAACGCGGCGGGGATGAGGACGTCCACGTCTTTGGCAATCCAGGCGTTGGCATCTTCCAGGATGTAACCTGCGGCTTGGGCTTTGGCTTTGTTGATGGTGCCATATTGGTCGGTAATGCTTTTGAGGAAGTGGGGGTCAATGCCTTCGGGGTGGCTGACGGTGTAGGCGCGTTTGTCGTCCCGGTCCCAATAGGAGACGCAAGCCACTTTGCCGCCCAAGATTTCGATGAACCCGATGGCCGCATTTTGGGCGACGTTGCCAAAGCCCTGGATGGCTGCCACGGTTTGGGTGGGATCGAGCCCCAAGTGTTTCATGGCTTCGCGGATGTTATACACCACCCCGAAGCCGGTGGCTTCGGCGCGCCCCAAAGAGCCGCCCCCGCCGACGGGCTTGCCGGTGATGACGCCGGGCGTATATTCGCCGACGAGTTTGGAATATTCGTCCATCATCCAGCCCATCATTTGGGGGGTAGTGCCGACGTCGGGCGCGGGGACGTCGATGCGGGGGCCGATGTTGCGCCAGATTTGGTCCACCCAGCCGCGGCAGAGGCGTTCCAGCTCGCCTCGGGAGAGGGTCGCGGGGTCCACAGCCACACCACCTTTGGCGCCGCCCAGGGGGATGTCGGCCACGGCGGTTTTCCATGTCATCCACATCGAGAGGGCGCGGATGGTGTCAATGGTTTCGGAAGGGTGGAAGCGGATGCCCCCTTTGGCCGGCCCGCGGGCGTCGTTGTGTTGCACTCGGTAGCCGAAGAAGGTGCGAATGTGACCGTTGTCGAGGCGGACCGGAATTTGGAAGCGAAATTCTCGCATGGGCCAGCGCAACATCTGGGCCACATCTTCGTTGAGGCCCAGCAAATCGGCAACATGGTCGAATTGCTCTTGGGCCATTTGGAAAGCATTTACGGGTTTGCTCATACCGATGTCTCTCCGTTATGCAAAAGATAAACGGGCACCCATCGGGGAGTGCCCGCTTGAACCACAATGATAGAGGAGGATTGCATCACGTTGGCCGGTCATGAATTTACCCTCGGGAGAAGTCCTCCGTGAGACGACCGAATCTGCTTGCAAATTAAGGGTACTCGAAAGTGCGCTTCTCGTCAAGAGGGCGGGGCGGTGGTTTTGTGGGGGAGGGGGCACGGGCGTGCGGTGGCATCGTGTGGCCTGGCGAGGCAGTGGGGCGGCGTTCCCCGCGGAAGAGGCGCGGGGGGTGGGTTGGGTTTTGTGCATTTTCGTTGACATGTTTTCCTTTGTTCAGTATAATTGCCGAGCCCCAGCGCACCGCGCGGGGGCGAAATTTTGTGTTGTTCGTTGACAGGCTGTGATGACAGCCTCACCCCAACTTCCCCGCCGTGCGGCCTGCGAGGTGGCGGCGTCGGCGGTGAAGTGAAGTCGGAGGTCCGTATGCAGTATGCCATCGTTGAAAGCGGCGGCAAGCAATACAAAGCCGTGCCTGGCACCACCATTGAGGTGGACCGCTTGCCGCACCCGGAAGGCACGCAGATCGAATTAGATCAGGTGCTGTTGGTGGCCGATGGCGATCAGATCACGGTGGGCACCCCCACGGTGGAAGGCGCCAAAGTGAAGGCCACAGTGGAGAAACACTTCAAAGGCCGCAAGATTATCGTGTTCAAATACATTCCTCGCGAGCGCTATCGCCGAAAGCGCGGCCATCGTCAGCAATATACCCGTTTGCGCATTGACGCGATTGAAGCCTGAGTGGAGAGGAGTTGAACTATGGCTCACAAAAAAGGTGGCGGCTCCAGCCGCAATGGTCGCGACAGCCAATCGAAGCGCCTGGGCGTGAAAAAGTTTGGTGGTGAAGTGGTGCGCGCGGGGAACATCTTGGTGCGCCAGCGCGGCACCAAAATCAAGCCCGGCCGCAACGTCGGCGTGGGTGGTGATTACACCCTCTTTGCCTTGATTGACGGCGTGGTCAAATACGAAACCATCCGCGACGGGCGGAAGCGCGTCAGCGTGGTGCCGTTTTCTGAAAACTAAGCCCGCAGCCCGTCTGCGGTTGAGGAAAGGAAGCAGCGATGAAAAAGGGCATTCATCCCGAATATTACTACGACGCCAAGGTGATTTGCGCTTGTGGCAATACCTGGACGACGGGCGCGACCGTTAAGGTGGTGCATACCGACGTCTGCTATAAGTGCCATCCCTTCTTTACTGGCGAGCAGCGCATTGTGGACACTGAAGGCCAGGTCGAACGCTTCAAGAAACGCCTTCAGCGCTACGAGCAATATAAAAAGGAAATGGAGGCCAAAAAGGCGGCTCGCACCTCGCCTGAGCGCCCCCTTTCCGATTTCGGCCTCAGCCAGCGCGCAGTGAGCGCTTTGGCCAAAGCCGGCCTGACCACCGCAGGCCAGGTGTTGGAAAAGCTGGCCGCGGAAGGTTCCCAGGCCTTGTTGGAGATTGACGGCTTTGGGAGCAAATCGCTCATTGACCTGAAAAAGGCCCTCCGCCGTGAAGGGTACACATTGCCCGAAGAGCCCACCGCCTAAACCTGGGCGGTTGCCCTCGGCAAACCCAAGCCACCGTGAAAACGGTGGCTTTTTGCTTTTGCCCTTGGGCAAAATCCCTCGCGTGGCATAGCCCTTGCACCCTGAATTCGTGCTAAAATTCTTCTAACATCCGATGTCGCCAAAGGTTTTGAATGATGGTTGCCCCCCGGCCTGAAAATTTAGAGTGGATTCGGCACATTCATCTGTTCCGCGACCTGTCAGATGACGTGCTGGCTGAATTTTTGGCGCAGATGGAAGCGCGCGAATTCCACCGAGACGATTTGCTCGTGCAGGCTGGCGGGCCGGGGCAAGGGCTGTGTTTCATCCGGAAGGGATGGGTGGCCCTCTATCAGCCTGGCCCCGAAGAGGGGGAAGAAACCCTCGTGGGGCGTTTGGAGAGCCGAGATTATTTTGGGGAAGACGTTGTGCTCTCCGAAGAGCCATACCCCCGCTGCCTTTACACCATCCGTGCGCTTAGCGATGGCGTGGCTTATTGCTGGCCAACCGAGGCTGTTGTCCAAGCCATTGAGGTTTACCCCCAGATGGGCCAGGCATTGCGTTTGGTGCGCGACAGCCGCCATCGTGCTCGTCGCCGCCGCCCAAAGTGGTTGCCGGCCGATGAAGTGGTGTACCTCTTCCTCAAGCGCCATCCCATGACTTTGTGGTTGCAGATGGTCGTGCTCGCGCTGCCCTTGACCGTCGTGGCCTTCTTGTTTTTGGGGGCTGCCATCATGGATGTGAAAATCCTGGGCGTCTTGGGCGCGATTGGGTTGGGAATTGTAGCCCTCGCAGCCTTGTGGCTCTACATTGATTGGAGCAATGATTATTGCTTGGTGACCCAAAATCGCATCGTGTGGGTAAACCAAGTGCTGTTTTTGTACGAAAGCCGCAACGAGGCCCCCTTGCACGCCATCATGGCCATCAACGTGCGCACGGATTTGACCGGCCGCATGGTAGGATACGGCGACGTGGAAGTGCGCACTTACGGAGGCAAAATCGTCATCGAAGCGGTGCCATATGTTGAAATGGTTGCCGCTCTGATTGAAGAATATTGGCAGCGCACGCGCAGCCGTTCGCAGCGCCAGGAACGGGAAGCCATCGCCCAGGCCATTCGCTCGCGCCTGGGTCTGACCGCGGGCGAGCAGACCTCTGACGTGAGCGGGTCGCAACAAAGCAAAACCTCGCGTCCCCCTCGCTTCATGGCGGGCTTGCATTCCCTTTTGCGCCAACGCATCGAGGAAAACGGCATCATCACCTATCGGAAACACTGGTTCCTCTTGGTGCGGCGGAGCTGGTACATTTGGGTGGGGTTGCTCCTGTGGGTGCTGTTGGCCTGGGGCGGAGACGATTGGGGGCAGCGGCTGTTGGGCGCGTGGTGGGCTAAGGAACAGCGCATCTGGGTCGCGGTTTTGGTCTTGGGCATGCTGGTTTTGATCGGAATGAGCCTGTATCGCATTTGGGATTGGCGAAACGACGTCTATCAGCTCACCCCAGAACACATCGTAGACGTGTACCGCAAGCCATTGGGCACCGAAGACAAACAAGCCGCGCCCCTGGAAAGCATCGAAAACATGACCTATGAGCGCGTAGGCATCTGGGGGTGGTTGTTGAACTTTGGCAATGTCCACATTCGCGTGGGCACGACCACCATGGTGTTTGAAGGGGTGAGTCAGCCCGACCGAGTGCAGCAAGACATCTTCCGCTACATTGAAAACCGCCGTCGTCAACGCCGCGCAGCCGAAGAACAGCAGGAAAAAGAACGGCTTTTGGAATGGTTGGAAGTCTATCATCGGATTACCCAAGAAGGCTCAGGCGAAAACAGCCCGCCCTACCGAAATGAGGTATAATATTGGCATCGTAACAGAGGAGGTTTCCCAATGGCCGTTCGGGAAATTGTCACTGTGCCACATCCCGTGCTACGGCGTCGGGCGACCAAAGTGCGAGATTTTGGCCCAGCATTGCAAAAACTCATTGACGACATGATTGACACCATGCGCGATGCACCTGGCGTGGGCTTGGCTGCGCCACAGGTGAATGTTTCGCAGCGGGTGATTGTGGTGGAATACGGCGATGAAGAAGAGGGCATCCCGCATCGTTTGTATGCCGTGGTGAACCCGGAGATCGTCGCGGTTTCCAAAGAAACGGAAATCGGCACCGAAGGCTGCCTTTCGATTCCGGGCATCATTGGCGATGTGGAACGGGCCTACGCCATTGAAGTGCGCGGCTATGACCGTCACGGCAAGCCTTTCCGCCTGCGCCCTTACGGCTGGTTGGCGCGCATCTTCCAGCATGAAATTGACCACCTCAACGGTGTGCTGTTTACGGATCGCGCGCTGCGGGTCGAACGGGTGTCGCCCGAATTGGCCGCAGAGATGGACCGCGTCTGACCTACGACGCTTCCCCCAAAACGCCGACGCTGCCATGGGGCTCCCGTGGCAGCATTTGCTTAAACGACCATGCACTTACGACGACTCGCGCTGCAAAACTTCCGAAACTACATTCGCTTGGATGAGGACCTCCCTTCAGGAGTGCTGCTGCTGGTGGGGGCCAACGCCCAGGGGAAAACCAACCTCTTAGAAGCGGTGTATTACCTCGCGACCTTTGCTTCCTTTCATGCTCGCCACGATCGGGAACTGGTCAATTTTGACGCACAACAGTGGGGCTACCCCGCGGTAGGGCGGATTGTGGCCGAGTTCCAGCGCGAAGGCGAAACCCGCACCCGCACCATGGAAGTGCGCCTCATCTTGGAACCCAACGGCAACGGAAGCGTGCGTTTGCGGCGCGAAGTCGTGGTGGATGGCGTCAAGAAAAAATTGACCGACGCTTTGGGGGTGTTTAATGCGGTGTTGTTCCTGCCGCAGATGACCCAAATCGTCACTGGCGCGCCCGAATTGCGGCGGCGCTATCTCAACCAGGCCCTCTCGCAGGTGGAACCGGCCTATGCTCGCTCCTTGGCCGCCTATAACCAAACCTTGACCCGGCGCAACGCCTTGCTCAAAATGTTGGCCGAGCAGGGGGGAGACCCGGCCCAATTGGATTTTTGGGATGAGCAATTAGCCCAGCTGGGGGCAGTACTGATTTCCCATCGTGCCAAAGCGCTCTATGAGTGGGAACGCCTCGCGCGTGTGGTACACTGGGAATTGACCCGCAAGCAAGAAAACCTTCGTTTGCATTACCTCCCATCCTACAACCCTCTGGAAGGACAACTGCTGCAGCCCGACAACGCAACCTTGGCTCGGCTGCCTGAAGCAACATTGCAAACAGGCTTGCGGGAGGCGCTTCTGCGCCAGCGGGGAGAAGCAATAGCCCGTGGGGTGACCACCCTTGGCCCTCATCGGGACGATTTCCGTTTCCTGGATGGCAAACTGGATCTGGGCATGTATGGCTCTCGCGGCCAAGTGCGAACCGTGATGCTTTCGCTGAAGCTGGCCGAAGCCCAATGGCTGCAAAAGCGTACTGGCCGTCGGCCTGTGCTGCTTTTGGACGAAATTTTGGCCGAGTTAGACGCCGAGCGCCGCGACGATTTACAGCGTCACCTGGTCCAAAGCGAACAGGTTTTGCTGACCACGACCGACTTGTCGCTGTTTGCTTCGGATTTTGTCCGCCAGAGCACGGTTTGGCATCTGGAACAGGGCCGCATTGTTCCGTTCGCCGATAACCCCTAAGCCCCTTTGGGAGGGAACCATGCTGACCAAACGTTGGATCTTTGTGGCCGTGCTGGCGGCCATGGTGCTGGCTGCCTGCACCATGCCGGTGACCCCCTTGCCGCTTACCCCAGCCGTGCCAACCCAGGCAGGGATGAACACGCCCACGTGGACGCCCTTGGCGCCTGGCACGGCGACCCTGGGCGCGCCCACCATGCCTCCGACCGTCACCCTGGCCGCGCCCTTCACTGCAACCCCGCTGGTCATGGCCTCGCCCTCGGCCACGGCCTCGCCGCGCCCGTCTTCCCCGACATGGACGCCGCGGCCACCCACCCCAACCGTGGTGTGGCGGCCTTCCCCAACCTCGCCCCCCGCGCCCACTGCCACCCCCGTGCGCCCTACCGCTACCTTACCACCCACGGCCACGGCGGCTCCCCCCACCACCCCGCCTACCGCCACCCCCGTGCCTCCTACCCCAACCTGGACCCCGGTGCCGCCCACCCCAACTTCGGCCGCGTGTGATTACAGCCTCAACGCGTCTTTTGAAACCCAACTTCTGGACCTCATCAACCAAGAGCGCCAAAGCAACGGCATCGCCCCCTTGAGCATGGATTCGCGCCTCCTGGCCGCGGCGCGCGCCCATAGCCAAGATATGGGCTGCAACGGCTTTTTCTCCCACACCGGCTCCGATGGCTCCAGCCCCTTCGACCGCATCTTGGCCTTTGGCTACACCTTCTCCGCCGCCGCGGAAAACATCTACGCCGGAAGTGGCACTTACAACTCCCCCACCGCGGCTTTCAACGCCTGGATGGCCAGTGATGCCCATCGCGAAAACATGTTGAACCCGGCCTACGTAGACGTGGGCATCGGCTACGTCTACGTCCCTGGAAGCCCCTACGGAGGCTACTTCACCGCAGACTTTGCCCATCCTTAAATCCTGACAACTTTTGTCTTAAAAAGGCGAGCCGCGCACAGGCTCGCCTTTTTTAATCGAGCCTTTATCTAAGGTTGAGTGTAGTTGTGTGGCCTGAAGCCCAAGAGGGGGGTATAGTAACCAAAGCGTTGCACTCACTCCCGTTGAGAGAGGTTCATCGGTGCCCGTGATTCACTGTATTGGTCTCAACCATCGCACCGCGGATGTCGCGCTGCGGGAACGTTTGGCCTTTTCTGAGGAAGATGTCCGCGCGGCTCTGGCTCGCTTGGGGTGTGGCACCAACGGCAGCCGTCCGACCGACATCGCGGAGATGGTCATCCTTTCGACTTGCAACCGCACGGAAATTTATGCTGTAGCACCTTACGAAGCCTTCCCAGCGTTGGAAGGCTTTCTTGCAGACGTCAAAGGCGTGCCTTACGACGCCTTTGCCTCGGCCCTGTATCGTTACCGCGATCAAGAAGCGGTGAGGCATCTCTTTCGTGTGGCCAGCGGGCTGGATTCATTGGTGCTGGGCGAACCGCAAATTTTAGGCCAGGTCACCCGCGCGTGGGAACTCGCCCGCGGGCAGGGCACGGTGCGCGCGGTTTTGGGGCGTTTGTTCCAAGCCGCGGTACACACAGGCAAA
>CAYLRJ010000120.1:0-2833 GCA_964386185.1 uncultured Anaerolineaceae bacterium | reverse complement strand
CCGGCGTCCGTATGACAGAGGATTATGCAGCCTTTCTGGTCAACCCGGAAGTGCGCCGTCAGTACCCTCAAGTAGGCAATGCCGCTACCTATGCTCTCTACCGCTACTTCAAGGGGGATGTGCAGAAATTGCAGGAATGGCGCACTGCGTACACACGAATCTTCGGTGTTGATCCCGCCATTCCCTTGCGATCCCAAAGCGTTCAGCAGCAGGGTGTCCCCGATGGGCTGATACCGTTTATGGAGCGTCCTTTTGAAGCACCTGCCTCTGCGCGATATCCCGTCCGCAGTTTCATTGACCATTATTGGCCGCTGTGGCGGGATCCTGACGACCAATTATATCGCTTTGATGGGAGGGTTTTTCCGTTTGTAATAGCCGGAGTATCGACATATTCCAGTCACCAGGGCATTGATTACGACATGGATGGCGTACCTATCTACCCGGTAGCGGAGGGGGTAATCTTCAGAGAGCCTGATCCCTTGTGCGGCGAAGTATTAGTCTATCACGACTCTCTGAACATCCTGACACAATACATGCACATGCGGGATATACAGGTTACTCAGGGTCAGCGGGTCTATCCACTTTCCTCGACAAATGGAACGGTGTTGGGTTTTGCATCGAATGTTCAGGACCCTGTCCAATGCCCTATCTTCCCTGATACGACCGGCGATTTGCCATCTCATCTCCATCTAAGTATAGTGGCGGGTAATCTGGAGAACGAACTTCAGTGGGACTACATCGAACCTTTCGGTTGGTGGGGGGAGGGGCCCGATCCACTGGAAGGCTACGATCAGGGCTTGTGGCAAAGCGGCAGCCGCTGGCTCTGGCAAGGGGACCGGATTGCCGAGGACGGTGAAGCCCAAGCAGAATTGTTTCATCCCCTGGATGAAGCCTATCGCTGGCAGTATGATGCCCGTGGGTACCAGGGGGACTCCTGGTGGCACACCACGCGCACCAATGATTCCGGGCAAATTTGGGGTATCTGGGGCACTTTTTTTACCGAGAGCGAAGCCGGGCAATATGCCATCTACGCAACCTGGCCTCAGGATGTCGGGAATACCTCCCAAGCCCACTACTACATCTACGGCAACGGAGTACGGGAAACGGTGCTTGTAGATCAACGGAATCAGGGGGGCACAGGCAGTGGGGATTTCTGGTACTGCCTGGGCAGTTTTCACTTTGAGCCGGGCTCAGCAGCAGTGATCCTGCGCGATTTGGTTGAAGACCCTGCAGAAGCAGACAAGCGAGTGTACTTTGACGCCGTTAAGTGGGAACCCGGCCCCTGTGCCACCCCCACGCCCACCCCCACCTCAACCCCAACCGCTACGCCCACCCCGTCGCCCACTCCCACACCCCCGCCGGACCTGACCCCCGGACCCGGGGAGCACCTGGCCCAATGCGCCTTTTCCCTTTCCGTTGCCCAGGGCAACGAAGCCCTCCACTGGTGCGGCCCCGCTTCCACCACCACCCGGGCGGCCTTCCTCTCCTGGTCGGGTACCTACAGCCGCCCCCAGGCCTTCGCCGGGGCTGTCTTTCGGGTACTGCGCTCCGGACCGGAAGTGGGCACTTTCAATGCGTATGATTTGGCTTATGAAAAATATGATCCCGGTCCTGATGGTGCAAGCGGAAGTTGGGGCGAAACCGTAGACATCCCCGATGCCCATTGGGGTATGGGATCTGAAGGGGACAACGTGCCGGGGCCGTTGATCTGGCTGGTCTCTCGTTGTTCCGGGGGCGTATGTGGTAGCGCCCAGGTCTCCGGAGTGCTGTATTACATTGCGCCGAATCCAACCCCCACCCCGACGCCCACGCCGACTTTGGGGCCGTGTGCGTTGACGTGGCTCAAATCACAAGACGATAACACCCCTGACCTGGGTCTGTTCTACCGGCTGCGGGATTTTCTCACCCAATCTCCGCAAGGGCAGCGGTACATCGAACTATACAACGCCCACAGCCCAGAAGTGCTGAAACTCCTGTCCGAGGATCCAGCCTTGCGCGCCGAGGCGGTGAGGGTATTGAACCTGTGGGCGCCCCACTTGAAGGCCTTCCTGGAAGCAAAAGGAGAAGAGGTTGTCATCACCCCCGAACAGGTAGGGGTGCTGCAAGCCTTCATTGAACATCTGGCAAAGGCAGCGGATGGCGAATTGCAAAGCGTCATCCTGAAGGAAAGCGCCCGCGTGCCGTGGGATGCGCTGTCCGGTGCGACCATGAACCAGGCCTGGAGCGCGGTGAGCGGGCAAGGTCTTGGGCCTGCGCCTGCTAAAGCCGAAGCCACCCCCACACCGGGCAGATAACTGCGAAGCGGTAAAGGGGGCGGTGCGGAATATCCGCGCCGCCCTCAAACCGGCGGCCCAACCACACATGCAGCGGACGGGGGCTGGTCGCTCCCAAAATCAGCCCGCGAGCCAGCCAAGGTTAGAGTGGGCAAAGGGGAAACCGCCAAACCCGCCCCCGCCGCTGATGCACACGTTGGGGCAAGGGAGCGAAAGCAAGCGGCGGCGTGGTTGGTTTGAAGGAAGCGGGGAGGGCTGGCAGGCGAAGGCACGGACAGGAAAACAAAATTGCATTTTGGCCGTGCGCAGCATGGCGGGCGCGGCAGCGGGTCAAACCGCCAGGCACAGGCAGGCCAGAGACAAGAGCGGCACATTTCCAAGGGGCAGGTAGGCCAACACAGAGCGGCAGGCAAAGTATCGGGACGTAGCCGAGGCATTGGCGGCACGGGCGTGGCGTCCCATGCGCGCCCAGGCAGTGGTGAGGTGGTGTCAGGCTGGCCAGCGGCGGGGCCGGCGGGCAAAAGTGGGCTGGGCGGTCCCCGGCCAAGCCGGGGGCGGTT
>CAYLRJ010000119.1:0-4529 GCA_964386185.1 uncultured Anaerolineaceae bacterium | reverse complement strand
CCGCGCGCGGTGGGGCGCGACAAAAAAACATCGGCAGGCTCATCAGCCTGCCGATTGCTTTTGGTGGAGATGGCGGGAATCGAACCCGCGTCCGGAGGAGTCAGCCCTCGGATCTTCTACGAGCGTAGTCGGCCGTTTGTTCTCGCTCAGCGGCCCCACGACCGACCAAGGGGACTCGCTGAGCCAGCCGCTGGCGCCCGAAAGCGCCTCTTTCGCACGGTAAGCGGCATCCCGTGCGGCACCCCGGCTTTCTCACGCCCGACACCACCTCCGGCCGGGGAGCGGGGTGGGCGGACGCCGCCTCATTTTGAGGCGGTTACGCCAGCCTGTGCTGCTTACGCAGCCACGGGCATGGCAGCAACGTTCGTGCGGTTGGCACTTATTTTTTGCGCTGATTTTACGAGTTCGGCGCCTCTCGGCTCGCAATCCGGGACTTCACCTCCTCCGTCGAAGCCTTTCATCCCCGAGTTTGCACAGATATTATAGCACGCTTTGTATTAGATGTGCGTTAACATTGCCTCTTGCTGCGTGGCTCAAAAGGTAAAACTGTCGTGCAAATTCGGGTACGATACTTTCATGCCGTGCGCTTTCAGGGCTTCCATCAAGGGCTCTGCGCCCCGCGGTTCGCCGTGCACAATGAACACGCGTTTGGCTTGCCCTTTCAGCCGCAGGGCGTAGTTCAACAGCGCATTGCGCCCTGCATGGGCCGAGAAGCCATTGATGGTCACCACCTCAGCCCGCACTTCGTATTCCTCGCCAAAGATGCGCACCACGGGCTCATGGTCGGCCAAGCGCCGCCCCAGTGTGTGGGGGGCTTGCCACGAAACAATCACCACGGTATTGCGGGGGTTTTCGATGTTGTTCTTCAAATGGTGCAAAATCCGGCCGGTTTCGGCCATGCCCGAAGCCGAAAGAATCACCATGGGCTCACGACGATCGTTCAACGCTTTGGATTCTTCCACCGAGCGAATGTACGTGACCCGGCCAAACCCCAAAATATCATCGCCGCTGTGCAGCATCCGCAAGGCCTCTTTGTTGTAACATTCCGGATGAGCATGGTAAATTTCAGAGGCGTTGACCGCCAGGGGGCTATCCACAATGATGGGGATGTCGGGGATGTCGCCATGCTCAATCATGCGGTGCAGGGCATAGACCAGTTCCTGCGTGCGGCCAACGGCAAAGGCCGGAATAATCACCTTGCCACCGCGTTCCACCGTGCGGCGCACTACATCGCGCAGCTCGTTGAAGGCTTCCTGAACGTCGCGATGCGGCTTGTCGCCGTAGGTGGATTCCATGAGCAAGTAATCGGCGTGGTCGGGCAAGACGGGGTCGCGCAAAATCGGGATGTGTTTTCTCCCCACGTCGCCCGAAAACCACAGCCGCACTTTATGGCCTTTTTCTTCCAAATCCAACGCGATGGCCGCGGAGCCCAAAATGTGGCCTGCATCTACAAATTTGGCTCGCACGCCTGGCACCACTTCAAACGTGTAGTCATATGGCACTGCCACGAAGTGCCCAGCCACTTGGGCTGCGTCTTCAATGGTGTAGAGCGGCTCGACCGGTTCCAGCCCTTTGCGGCGGCGTTTTTTGTTGAGATATTTGACGTCGGCTTCCTGGATGTGGCCGGAATCCAGCAACATGATGTTGGCCAGGTGCGCGGTGGCCGAAGTGGCATACACAGGGCCCTCGAACCCTTCCTTGACCAGCAAAGGCAGTGCGCCGCTGTGGTCAATGTGGGCGTGCGAGAGCAACACCGCGTCGATTTGACGGGGGTCGAAGCCAAATTTGCGGTTGCGCTCATATGTGTCTTTGCGCCGCCCTTGATACAGCCCGCAATCCAAAAGAATGCGATAGCCATTGACTTCCAACAGATGGCGTGAACCTGTGACCGTGCGAGCAGCACCGTGGAATACGATACGCATGACAACCTCCTCCATGTTCAGGAAGCCGCTGTGCGGCTTGGCGATGGCGCGGCCTCATTGTAGCATAGGGCGTGCCGCTCGAAACAGCGGCCCCAAATCGTCGCCATGCTTGCCCGAGGCCAAGTGGTGCGCCAAACGGGTTGGTTCGGGTAAACGATAGCCACGGGCAGAGCGCAGCACCACTTGCACCGCGTCGTCCAATGTCACGCGATGCCCTACCGAGACCCATACCGGCTTGACCCGTCGGCGGGTGCGCACCCCCATACCGATGATTTGGCCCTCGTAGACCAACGGCACTGTGCTGCCCGCTTCTTCACCCAGGGAGCCTTGAGGGCGGCCCACCAAAATTGATTTCGCCACACCCACGGTTGGCCAGTCTAACACCACGCCCAAGTGGGCAGCGATGCCCAGGCCGCGGGGGTGGGCAATGCCATGCCCATCCACCAGCAACACATCCGGCCGCACCTGCAGCCCTTGCAACGCCTGCAAAATGGCCGGAATCTCCCGGAAAGAAAGCAACCCTGGCACGTAGGGCATGGTGAGAGGCACTTCGGCAATGGCTTGGTCAATCAACTGGCCGGTTGCAGCCCGCAAAACCACCACCGCAGCCCGCAGACGGCCTGCGTGAAGCCCCACATCAACACCCCCGATAGTTTGCAGGGCATCCCACGCCAAGGGAGACAAACGCACGTCTGAGCGCAATTGTCGCTGCAAGGCTTCGGCCTCTGCGGGTTCCAGATGCCAAGGGTGGACGTGTTTGAGGGGCCAATCCATTGCTTTGCTGCTCCGTGCGCTCTATGGGCGAGGGCGCCAGCGCATCCATAGCAGGTGGCGGGTGGCGCTGAAACCAGCCGCGGGCATGGCGTGTTGCAAAAAGCCTTTGGGCAGCTCGGCCCGCAAGGGGCGCCGAGTTTGAGAGGTTTGCAACGGCCGCGCCAGGGCTGCCATCTCTTCAGGGGGCAGGTCAGGCGGCGCGGCCACCAACACCTCATCGCTCGCGGCAAACGAGCGGCGGCAGAGCGTCAGGGTTGCACGCAAACGGCCCTGCCGATAGGCCACCCATTGCCGATAGGTCAGAGGGTGGAAGAGGCGCCAAAGCCACCCTCGCAAAGTGGGTGCCAGGGCTTTCTCGGGCGGCATCTGCAAGTGCCACGCCAGCGCAGGCGGATACGTGGCCCGCAGCCATTGCTTTTGCAACAACCACTCACGACGGGAAACCAACCGCGACCGAACCCGCACCTCTGGCGAAGGCACCACCGTGGGCGTTTCAGGGGGCAAAGGTGCGTCGGTGCGCCAGAGGGTCACGATGTGGGTATCCACAAAGCCCAACTGACGATAAAGGTTGATCGCGGCTGGGTTGTTTTCTTCCACTTGAAGCCACACTTCCTGTGCATGCTGCCGCAGAGCGTGCGAAAGCGCGTGCTCCATCAGGCGGCGAGCAATGCCCAGGCGGCGGTAGGCCGGATCTACTGCCACGTTGACGATGAGGTAACGCCGTGGCCCACGCCCCGCCAAGCGCACCAAACTCACGTTGCCCACAATACGCCCTTGGTCTTCCCACACATAGCCATAAAGCGGCGCACCAGGCACCTCATAGCGCTGATACCACCTTTGGGCCTGGCGATCAGAAGCCACCTGCCGCAAAAGCTTGAACACCCGCTGCCCATCTGCATCCAGATGGGCACCAAACGAGGTCTCCAGCAGGGCAAGCACGCCCGGTAAATCACGGCGGATGTCAATCCAACGCGCACGGCCTGGCGGTGTGAGACGTTTCATATTGCAATTATAGCCCCCGAACCTTAAACTCGGATATGCAACACCCCCTCAAGTGCGAATGGCGGGCTGGGGGCGGGGGTGATTTTGGGGCGGGGGTGAGAAGAACGCAGATGGACGCAGATGGGTCCACCGATTGACACCGATTACCGCAGATTTTTTGTGTAGGTAGGGACAAGGCGATGCCTTGCCCTGCTCCCCCTTCGCCCTCTGGGAGAAGGGGGAACCAGGGGGATGAGGGCGGGCGCGGGAATTGCGAATGAGGAATTGCGGGCGGGTGGCGAGGGTGGCTTTAGGGCGCGGGTGAGAAGAACGCAGATGGACGCAGATGAGGCAAGATGAACGCAGATGGGTCCACCGATTGACGCCGATTTTCGCCGTTTTTTTTGTAGGGGCAAGGCGATGCCTTGCCCTATCCCCCCTCGCCCGCTGGAGAACGCAGATGAACGCAGATGCGGAAAGATGAACGCAGATGGGTCCACCGATTGGCACCGATTTTCGCCGATTTTTTTGTGTAGGGGCGAGGCGTGCCTTGCCCTGCTCCCCCTTCGCCCTCTGGGAGAAGAGGGAACCAGGGGGGATGAGGGCGGGCGCGCGGGAAATTGCGAATGAGGAATTGCGAATTGCGGGCTGGGGGCGGGGGTGAGTTTGGGGCGGTGGTGAAGAGAACGCAGATGGACGCAGATAAATCCACCGATTGACGCCGATTTCCGCCGATTTTTTGTGTAGGGGCGAGGCGTGCCTCGCCCTGTTCCCCCTTCGCCCCTTGGGAGAAGGGGGAACCAGGGGGGTGAGGGCGGGCGCGCGGGAATTGCGAATAAGGAATTGCGAATT
>CAYLRJ010000118.1:0-7915 GCA_964386185.1 uncultured Anaerolineaceae bacterium | reverse complement strand
CAAGGGGAAGTCGCGCCAGGCCGGAATGTTGGGGGTGGCAAACACCACCCCGCGGCGCGGGTCCAGCGGGCCGGGGCAGGCCACGCCAATGCCCAGCACCTCGCCCTCGGCGGGCCAGATTTCCTGCAGCAGCGCGGCCAGTTGGGCTTCGGGATGGTCTGCGCTGTGGGTGCGGCGGCGTTCCCGCCGCACGGGCGTGGTTTCCCCAACCGGGAAGACGGCTGCCCGCAGGTGGGTGCCACCGATGTCCACGGCGAGATGGTAGCGGTTCATGGGGGTAAGTATAGCATAGAGGCAGGGGGTGCCGCGCTGGTTTTGAGATTTTTTGCTTTGATGGGGCTGGTTTGGGCTGGTTGGGCGCGCTGGGGAGCGCAAGGGTAAGGTATACTTATACTATGCCCGTGTGGCGGGGCGCGGGCGATGGTTCCGAGCACGAGGTTTGTGAGGTGCGCGGTGCATCCTGAGCGTATTGGGCGTTACGAAATCCGAAAATTGTTGGGCCGCGGGGGGCAGGCCTCGGTGTATTTGGGCTATGACACGGTGATGCAGCGGGAAGTCGCGGTGAAGGTGCTTCCTGCCGCACTGGCCGAAGATGCCCAGGCGCGCGAGCGCTTTGAGCGTGAGGCGCGCACTATTGCTTCGTTGGAGCATCCGGCCATTGTGCCGGTTTATGATTTTGGGGCTTTCGATGAGGGCCTTTACATTGTGATGCGCCTGATGAAGGGGGGCACGTTGGGCGATCGGTTGAAGCAAGGCCCGTTGAACCCCCAAGAGATTTCGGGGATTTTGACCAATGTGGCCTCTGCATTAGACGCGGCCCACCAACGGGGGATTGTGCATCGCGATATCAAGCCTGGGAACATTTTGTTCGACGAATATGGCACGGCTTATCTTTCGGATTTTGGCATTGCCCGCCTCAACAGCGCTGGCGCTTCGCTCACCGGCTCGATGATTGTGGGTACCCCCTATTACATGAGCCCAGAGCAAATTAGCGGTGATAAGGCGTTGGATGGGCGCTCGGATGTGTATGCTTTGGGGGCGTTGCTTTATCAAATGTTGACGGGCCACGCGCCCTACGAAGGGGAAACGCCCGCGCAGGCTATTCTCAAGCATCTTCAGGAACCTGTGCCGCGGTTGGATGCGTATCGCCCTGACCTGCCACCGGTGTATCAAAAGATTATTGACCGGGCTATGGCGAAGGAGCGGGAGGAGCGCTATCCGACGGCGGGCGCGTTGGCTGCGGATTTTGCCGCGGCCGTTGAGGGGCGCCCCTTGGCCGACGAGACCACCCAGCAGGCGATGTCTGCACCCACGGCAGTGATGCCGCCGGCCAAGCAAGAGGGCCGAGCCGTGGCGGCCAGGCCCGCGCGACGGTGGTGGCTTTGGGGCATGGTTTTGGCTTTGCTGGTGGCCGCGGGGGGTGGCTTGGCTTACGCGTGGCAAGCAGGGTTCTTGCGCGTGGCGCCTTTGCCTTCACCCACTCCCATCCCGCCGACGGCCACGCCGCTGGTGTTGGTGGTTTCCCCTTCGCCCACCGCGCCTCCCACGCCGGCGCCCTCGCCCACGCCTACCACACCCCCTTCGCCCACCGCACCCCCCTCGCCTACGCCGTTGCCCTCGGCAACGCCCGTGCCGGTGTTTGCCGGCCAACCCGTGGGCGGGGCTGATTTGATTGCTTTGGTGGTGCGGAATGCGTTGTGGTTGATGTATCCCGATGGCAGCCATCTCAAACAGGCCACGCTCGACGGGGGCGAAAAGCGGAATTTGCAGTGGCTTTCGCACGACCAACTGCTTTACCTGAGCGGAAAGTGTGTGTTTGTCTATTCGGTGGCACACGACCAAGCGCGGCCTTTGATTTGCTTTGCCGGCGTAGAAACATTGGATGCGTTTCGGGTCTCGCCCGATGGCAAGCAGGTGGCGATTGTGTTGGATAATGAGCTCTACATTGCCCCTTATGACCTTGCCCGCTTGAACGAGGCCCGCGACCCCGACGCGCTGCGGCGGCTGCCCGAGTTGTGCGCGCATTTTTCTGGCGACACCGTGCATGAGGTGCTGTGGTCGAGCGATGGCAGCCTCTTGGCCGCGCGGGTGACCGTGCCCATAGATGGGCGCGTGGGCGATCAGATTGAAATTTTGCGGCCGGTTTGTAGCCGCCATGAGGTGTATCGTCAGCACGTCTTCCCAGGGCATCGCTTCCCCTTGACCACGTACGACCGCATCCCTCGCATCGCTTCGTTTGACTGGGATGGCGACAAGCAGTTTGTGTTTACGCTTTATTGGCGCAATGGGGGCTTTGGCGATATGTATTTCTACAGCCGAAGCACTTACAACGGCGAGCAAATTCAGCCCGTCCAGACCAGCCATTGCTGCTATGCTTCCCCCCGCTGGAGCCCTGATGGTTCCTATTTGTTCTTTGCGTTTCAAGATATCAACGACCCACAAGGGCGCACCCGTTTGTATTACATCCCCGCGGGAACCATCGGCGCGGGGGTGCCGTATCAGCCTTTGGATTTGCCCCCCGATTTGTTGACCGACCCGCGCCAGCCCCCCGAGGCCGCGCTGCGGCCCGCGCCCTAAGAGGAAGGGCGCACGCGGGAACTTTTTGGGGAAAGACGGCGTCTAAGGGGTGAAAATTCGTTCTTCCCAGGAGGTGAAATGATGAAACGCCGATGGTGGTTTGGGGTGCTGAGCGTGTTGGGCGCCGGTTTGCTGTTGGGAGCGTGTGCATCGGCTTCCACGCGGCAGGCTTTGCCGGAAAGCAAAAGCTTGGAGATGGAAAATGCCGTGGGGATGGACAGCGCCGAAATGGCCCCAGCAGGGGCCGCGCGGGGCGTGTTGGACGCCCCAATGCCAGACGACACCCGCCGCTTGGTCATCCGCAATGCAGATCTCGCCTTGGTGGTGGATGACCCTGCCAAAGCCGTGGATGACATTGCCCGCCTGGCCAATGAAATGGGAGGTTTTGTGGTTTCGGCCGAGGTCTCAGAGCGGGATGACCAAACCGGGGTGCCGATGTTGTATGGCCGCATCACCGTGCGAGTGCCGGCCGAAAAATTCGACGACGCGGTCGCCCAAATTGCTCAGATGGGGCAGCAGGTAGACCGTCGGGTTTCCGGCCAAGATGTGACCGAGGAATACGTGGACTTGCAAGCGCGTTTGCGCAACTTGGAAGCCACCCGCGAACAACTTCAGCGCATCATGGACGACGCGGTCAACACCCAAGACGTCCTCTCCGTTTATCGGGAACTCAGCCAAGTGCAAGGCGAGATTGAACAAGTGAAAGGGCGCATCAAATATCTGGAAACCTCGGCAGCCATGTCGGCTATCTCGGTGGATTTGACCCCCAGCGCGGCGGCCAATCCCTTGACGATTGGCAATTGGCAGCCCACCGGCGTGGCCAAAGAGGCCTTGGTGGCTTTGACGCGGACCGTGCGAAGCATCATCAACATCATGATTTGGGTGGTGTTGTACATCATCCCCACGCTGCTATTGATCGCCCTGTTTGGGCTGGCGGTGGCTTGGCCGGCTTGGCGCCTGGCGAAGTGGGCCCTTCGGAAGGTGCAAGGCGCCACCTCCTCGGCTCGTTCGTTGCCCAGTAAGGCCCCCGAAGACAAGGCAACCCAAACCTCCGATGAAACACGCAAGTAAGACGTGGGCTTCAACCGCAGCCCATATGCCAACAAAACACCCCTCTCGCGGCACAGAGAGGGGTGTTTTTCGTCTTTGGCGCGGCGTGGCAGCCGTCGAGCGGCTGTTTAGCCTTTGAGCCCGCTGCGGGCAATGCTTTCGGTAAATTGCTTTTGCGTCAAGAAGTAGAGGATGAGAATGGGGATGATGGTAATCACCGCACCGGCCATTTGAAGGTTGAGCTCGGAGCCGGCTTCATCCACAAATTGGAACAACCCAACAGCAATGGGGCGCCAGTCAGGGGCGTTGGTGACCAGCAGAGGCCAAGCCAGTGCATTCCACGAGCCAATGAACGAGAGCACGGCAATCACCAAAATCGGCGCCTTGGAAAGGGGAATGACCACTTGCCAGAGGAATTGCCAGTGCCCAGCCCCGTCAATTTGCGCGGCGTCGAATAAATCGTCGGGAATTTGGGCAAAAAACTGCCGCAACAGAAAGATGCTAAACACATTCCCCATGAAGGGAATGGTGAGCGAAGGCCAATTGTTAATCCATTTGATGGGCCCTACCCGCCCCAGCCAGGTTACCGTGAGGAAGTTGGGGATCATCAACACCATCCCGGGAATCATCATGGTGCTCAGCAAAATGCCGAAGATGAGGTTGCGCCCAGGAAAGCGCATCCGGGCAAAGGCGTACGCGGCCAGAATGCTGAAGGTCAATTCCCCAGCCAAGGTGATGAGGGTGATTTCCACCGAATTGACGAAGTATTCCGAGAAGTTGGCCTCTTTCCAGGCTACGACGTAGTTGTGCCATTGCGGCGTGGCTGGCAAGAAGCGCCCGGAGATGGCTTCCCCTAAGGTCATCAGCGAAGTAGAGAGCATCCACAAAAAGGGAATGATGGCGATGATGCCGCCGATGATGAGCACGGTGTACATCAAAGTGCGCAGCGCAAACCGGCGGATGCGATAACTGCGGCTGTTTTTCTTCACCGTGGTAATAGCCATAGGACACCTCTATTGATAAAACACGCGGGAGCCTTGCACCTTGTTGTTGACATAGGTGAGGCTGAGGATGATGGCAAACAACACAAAGGCCATGGCCGAGGCATAGCCGTAGAACGTGTCGGTAAAGAACGTGTCGAAGATGACCACGCTAAAAGTGTTGACGGTTTTGAGGGCCTCGGGCTCTCGCATCACGTAGATGTGGTTGAAGGCTTTGAAGGTACCGATGATGGCGATGAGTGAGAGGAAGTAAGTGGTGGGCGAGAGCAGCGGCAAGGTGATGTGACGGAAGATTTGCCACTGACTGGCGCCGTCAATGGCGGCGGCTTCGTTGAGCTCGTTGGGGATGTTGCCCAAGCCGGCCAAGTAGATGACGGTGTCGTAGCCGACGTACGTCCAAATGGAATAAATGATGATGACCACCAGGGCCAAACTGGGGCCACCAGCCCACGAGGGGATGTGAATGCCCAAGCCATCGGCGATGAGGCTAAACACCCCTCGAGGCTCCCACAGCCATTTGAGGGAAGGCAGCCCCAAGAAGCGCAAGAAGCGGTTGACCAAACCGGATGGATGGCCGATAAACAGCAGGCGGAACACCGCGGCGCTGGCTACAGTGGGGGTGATGTAAGGCAGGAAGTAGAGCACGCGGAAGAATTCCCGCCCTCGGATGTTTTGGAACAGCAGATAGGCCAACACCAGCGCAATGCTGAGCTGGAAGGGCACGGTGCCCAAAGCGTAATACACTGTCACCACCAAACCTCGCCACAAGTCTGGGTCCCCTGCCGCGATAACCGGCGGGAGCTCGGCAATGAGAATCCACCCAGCCGTCAACAGGAAGAGCGCGGCCAGCCCTTTGAGGGCAAAAGCTTTATCAGAGACGCTGTCCACCGCGCTGTGCCACAACTTCCAGGCGATGTAGAGCAGCAAGAGGCCGGTGATAATGAGGACGGTGTGGATGCCGAAGGTAGCGGTTTCCCCTTCTTCGACTGCCCGTTGGATGGCGAGGCGAAGTTGCCAATAGGTAAAGGCCGCGGTGATGATGCTGGCGCCCAAGAAGAACGTGCTCACCCCCCATTGAAGGGTGTAGGCGCTATGTTCGGCCACGGGGCGCCAGCGGCGGAGCGCCCACCAAGCGGCCAACCCCAGCGCGGTGACCGCCAGGGCAGTCCAGAACGCGGCCACCACGTGGGGCTCGGTGAGGGCTTCCCAGAGCCAGCGGCGGAATTGATTTTCGGTGCGGCGGGTGCCGAGGGCTTTGTCGGCAATGCTCAGCACTTGCGGAAGCAAAATCACGCCATAGCGCATCCACAACAGCCCTGCTACCCCCAGTAATCCGCCAGGCAGCAGCCACTGCCAGGGATTGTCGCCTGTGGCTTGGGCTTTCTCGCGCAGGCTTCGAAAGGCGCGCCAGGCCACAAACAACATGCCCGCAGCAACGGCAAAAAACAACACAAAGGCCAAACTGTCAATGGCGCGGATGTAATTCTTCAGCCCAACAAATTTCCCCATGCGAATGCGCCAACGGTGGAGGCTGACATACACTGCAAACAAGACCGGAAAGATCCCAAACAGGAAAATGAGAAAAAGCGATGGTGCGAGCATCAAATATGCGGTAAGATATTCCCGCCATTGACGCCCGCGTTTGCTGTTCCACGCGGTGCGCAACTTCTCAAGCATACAGCCCTCCGAGAAAGATGTGGCAGCGAGCAATTCCCGATGGGGTTATTATAACCCCTGAACCTTGGAGAGGAGTTCCCCATGCCTGATTTGACGGCTGAAGTGTGGCCCATGTTAGAGGCCCCACGGCTGCGCGCTGTGCCATGGGATGCTGAAGAAATGCCGCCTGCTTACAATGGCTTGAGCGTTCTGAACCTGCCGGCCACGGTGTGCCGTTTGTTGGGGGTGCCGACCTTGGGCGCCCATCCCCCGCTGGAACGCCGCTTGGTCAACCCCTTGGGCGAGGTCGAGCGCGTGATTCTGGTGTTGGTGGATGGCCTGCGTTGGGACCTGCTGCGCCAGGCCCTGGAAGCAGGCTTGTTGCCCGGCTGGCTCCGCTTGGCCGAAGAGGGCGTGTTGGCGCCCCTCACCTCGGTGGTGCCCAGCACGACCGCAACGGCGCTCACCACCCTGTGGACGGGCTGCAGCCCAGCCGAGCATGGTGTGGTCGGTTATGAGGTCTGGCTCAAGGCCTATGGCATGGTGGCCAACATGATTTTTCACCAACCTTCAGGCTTTCGGCACGGCATGGGCTCGTTGGAAAAAACCGGCTTTCAGCCCGAAACCTTCCTCCCTATGCCAACCTTGGGTGAACACTTGGCGCGCTATGGCGTGCGTAGTATGGCTTTTCAGCATTTCACCATCAGCCATTCGGGCCTCTCGCGGATGCTGTTTCGCGAGGCAGAAGTCCATGCTTTTAGCACCCTCGCACAATTGTGGTTTGACGTGCGGGAAGCCCTGACCGCCGACCCGCCGGGCAAGCGGTTTCTCTGGGTTTACTGGGGCGCCGTGGATGGCCTGGAGCATCACTTTGGCCCTCACGACCCCCGTGTGTTGGCCGAGGTGCATGCCTTTGGCTGGGCGCTGGAACGGTATTTTCTGAGCGCGCTCACCCCCGAAACGCGCCACAAAACAGCCCTTCTCATCACCGCCGACCACGGCCACCTGCTCACCCCAGACAACCCTGACTATTACTTGAGCAATCATCCGCGCTTGGCAGATACGCTGCATCTGCACCCTTGCGGGGAAAACCGCCTGATGTATCTCTATGCTCGCCCGCGGCGAGAAGAGGCCATGTTGGCCTATTTTGACGAAACCTGGCCTGAGTCCTTCCGCCTGCTCCCCAGTGTGCAGGCGGTGGCCGAGGGGCTGCTCGGACCGGGAAAAATTCACCCCGATTTGCTCAATCGGGTCGGCGACTGGATGGCGTTGCCGCGCGGTAATGCGTATCTCTGGTGGGCGGATAAGAAGAACCACCTCTTGGGGCGGCATGGGGGCCTTTCGAAAAGCGAGATGTTGGTGCCCTATTTGGCCGCCCGATTGGATTGAGCCTCTGATTGAGCCTCTATTGTTTTTGGGCCTTTTAGCCCCCAAGGCGTCCTGGGAACGCCGCGGGGGCTTTTTGCCTTAGAAGAAGAGGGGATAGCGTCGCGGGTTGATTTCGTGGAACATGCGATAGACCTTGAAAAACACCTCTTCGGCGCTGGGCTTGGAGAAGTAGTCGCCGTCGAAGCCGTAGGCCGGGCGGTGTTCCTTGGCAGGGATGGTGAGAGGCGCGGCGTCCAGCCATT
>CAYLRJ010000117.1:0-31020 GCA_964386185.1 uncultured Anaerolineaceae bacterium | reverse complement strand
GCAAGCGGGGCACCGGAATGCCCGAGGAAGTGGTGAATTCCGCTTTGCGCTCGGGAAAGCGGCGCAGAGCAGGCTCTAAGATCTCTTTTTCCCAGCGGTTTTGGGCTTGTTTCAGGTCATCGGTTGGCATGGCACACCTCGGGACGTTTTTTGTAAGTATACTCCAAGGCCGGGTTTGGGAGTGCGATTTTGCCCAAGCCGCTGCCTTTGGGCGGTTTGGAAAAATTCACCTACCGTTCTGCGCAATTTTGTTATACAATGAAGAGAGCCCTAAGCCATGCCTCGCGAGCGCGGTTTGGCTGGGTGTTTGTTTATGCCGTGGTAGGGAGACGACGTGTTCCGACGCTTGTGGAATTTCTATAAACATCCTTTCCGACGCCACCTGCTGTGGATCAGCGTGGGGGTGGGTGTTTATTTTTATATGCTGTTGCGGCATTTTTGCCCGTGTGAGTTGGTCAAGCAGTTGTTTGTCTTTGACCTTTTCCAAATTATTGTTTCGTTGATGCGGCTGTGGGAAAGCAGCGGCTGGTGGCTGTTTTGGGCGCATGTGTTTTTGTTTGTGCTGCTTTGGCTGTTTTGGATGTTTTTCTTTTCGCAGTTTATTTTGCCCGTGCAGGGGAGCAAGCGGTTCAAGGTGTTTAAGCAGTTGTTGGGTTATGTGGTGGGGCGGCATGGGCCTGCGATGTTTATTCAAGATGGGGAGATGATCGCCAGTTCCAAGGAACGCACTCGGATGGGGGAGGGGGTCATTGTGTTGGATACCGCCAGCGCGGCTGTGCTGCGCACGGGGCGGAATTTTACGCGCGCGGTCGGCCCGGGGGTGGTGTTTACCCGGCCGGGTGAGTGGGTGGATACTGTGTTGGATTTGCGCAAGCAGGTCAGCGTGATTGGCCCGACCAAAGACGATGTAGACCCCTTCGCCCCGCAGGGGGCGGATGAAAGCGATGAGATGTACGAAGCCCGCCGGCTATGGTATAAGCAGACCGTTGGGCGCACTCGGGACGGCGTGGAGGTGGTGCCACGGCTCTCGGTGGTCTTTGCTTTGGATAAACACCCCGACGGCCTTTCGGAAGAGGCCTTTGAGGAAGGGCGCTTTCACACAAATTTTTACGGCCATGCGGTGTCTGCTTGGCGGGCCGTGACGCATCGGCCGGTGAATGCTGACAAAGCCGTCGGCGGCACAGGGCAGCCCAAAGAGCGGCTTTTGTCGTGGAAGTGGCTGCCTGAAGCGTTGGCTGTGGATTTGTGGCGCGAGTATCTCCAGCGGGTGCGGCTTTCCCAACTCTTTGAGCCGCTGGATGAGGAAGGCCACACCGCACTGGACCGCATTGCCCAGGTCATGCGTGAGCGGTTGTCGTCGCCCACCTATCGCGAGCTGGATGTGGACGCCCGCTGGAGCGACACCCGTTTGCCCAGCCGAGAATATCAGCTGTTGCAAGAGCACGGTTTGCGGGTGATGGGCGTGGCCATTGGGGCAATTTATCTGCCGGAAGCGGTGGAAAAGACCCTGATTGAGCGTTGGTCTTCGAACTGGTTAGAGCGGGCGCGTCGTGAGAGCGAACTCATTGCCCGCAAGCGTTCCCTGGCGCAGAAACGGGGCGCGGAGGCCGCGGTGTTGGATTGGGGACGGATGATTGTGGAAGTGTGCGCATCGGCCGACGAGCGAGCCCTTTCGCGCGAGACGTGCTTGGCCCGCTTGCTTGCAGCCACGCGCGATATGTTGCGTTCAAACCCAGACCTGTATCAGGCGGCCCAAGAAGACCTCGTGGCCGCGTTGGATGAAATTTGGGCTTGGTATCAACGCTCGCAAGTCACTGCCGAGCCTCAGATGCCGGCCGAGGAAGAACACTAATGCAACAGATGTGGGAGCAATTCGTCGTTGATCTCCATCGCTTGATGATGTGGCTTGAGGCGCTGCCGTCTCGCCTGGTGGGGCGCATCTTAGACCGTTTCTTCATCATGACGCGCCCTGATGGCAAAAAGCGCCTGCTCTTGCGCCACTTTGCCTTGCTGTTGGTTGTAGGTTGGATCGCATTCAAGCATTGGGATATTGTGAGCCATCCGCCCTTTGACGTTTATTGGAACCGAGTGGGCGTGGTCGAAGGGGCGTGGTTCGCGCGCGTGGTTGTGGTGTTCATCGCGGGCACGATTGCCTATTTCCTGCGTTTGATTGCGGTTTTTCTCTCGCCTGATAGTTTGCGCCTGCTGCTGTTGGTGGTGTTGCCTTATTATTTGGCGTTATACATGGCGTCGCGCTACCTGGAAGACATTTACGAATTAGGCGCGGTGTTGCAAGACCAAAAAGCAGGCTTAGAAGCGGCGACCTTGTTCTTGCGGCGGGCGGCTTTCTCGCACAACTATTTTCGCCCCAAACGGAGCGGCGGGTCTCTCCGCGGGCGGCAGGGGAACACCGCGAGCGCCCTGGCCGCGTTGGAAGCCTCTTTGCCGGTGTTGTCTATTGTCGAGGGGGAAGTCTCGAACCGGCGCTCACCGCTGTTGCTCATTGGCGGGCCGGGCTATGTGGCCATCAGCGCGGATAGCGCGGCGCTGTTTGAACATCCCAACGGCACCCCGCGGGTGTTGGGGCCAACGCGCGGCCGCTGGCATCAAATCGAAGGCTTTGAACGGCTGCGGCGCATTGTCAATCTGCGCGACCATCAGCTGACCTTGAGCGTCTCGACCCGCAGCCGAGATGGCATCAAAATTCGGGTGGAAGACGTCCAAGTGCTTTTTAGCATTTACCGAGGCGGGCGTCATAGCAGCCAACGCGAGCCATACCCGTTTATGCCGGGCGCGGTGGAGCGCTTGGTGTACAACGAGCGCGGCGATAGCTCTATGGAGCGCTGGGAGCGGCTGGCCAGCAGCCGCATGTTGGCCAGCACCATGCGTTCCATGGCCCGCGCGGAGATTGTTTCCTTCATCCGCTCCCAAACCTTGGTGCAATTCCTCGCCAGCGTTTTGCCCACCGATGTGGCCGCGCTGGAAGAGACCTACCGCGAATTGCTGGCCGAAATGCAGGCCGAAGCAAGCCGGATGCAAATTTCCCTTGCCCCTCCCGCAGACCCTGCGCCAGGCCAATTTGTGTGGCGTTCCCAAGTTGCCGAGCGCTTCGATGCCTTGGTCAACGGCCCCCACGGCAACCGCGCGCGCCAACGCGGGGTGGGCTTGAAATGGATTGGCCTCGGAGCTTGGCAGACGGGCGTGGATAAGGTCTTGAAAGACCATCTCGACGCGTGGCGTTTGAGCGTGCGCAACATGATGCGCGGCAGCCCCAAGGCGCTCCGCCAGCTGGAATGGGAGCGACGCATCAGCACCCTGGTGCAGTTTGCGCGCGAACTGGTAGCCTCGTTTCAACAGAGCGACGGCGCCGCTCTCGAGCGCCAACTGGCCCTCTTGCGCTATTACGCCCATCGTTTAGACGTCGCCCTTGATTTGCACTATGGCAGCCTGGAGGATGCCCCAGCCTCTTGGCGGCGGGCTTCCCAAAGGCTGCACTCGTACCTTCCGCGGGACATTGATTGACCCACAACAAAGGAGCCCGGCGTGACCATTTGGGAAAACGTCAACCCCGAAGCCCCGGTGCTGGTGTTGGGCAGTGCCGCGGTGGATACGATTGCTTACCCCGAAGGCGCCCTGGCCGAGGGTGTGGCCGTGCCTGCCCAAATGCGCACCGCGTTTGGTGGCGTCGCCCGTAACGTGGCCGAAAACTTGGCCCGTTTGGGGCAGCCGGTGATTTTTATCTCCGCTGTGGGGCGCGACAGCCCGGGAGAGCAACTCCTGGCGGCGCTCCAACAATTGGGGGTGGATACGCAAGCCGTGATTCGCACGGAGGCCTACCCAACTGGCCGCTACGTGGGGGTTTTGCGCGCCGAAGGCGGGTTGCACTATGGCTTGCACGATATGCGGATTAGCCAATCCATCACCCCCGAATACCTCCGCAGCCACGCCCACCTTTTCGAGCAGGCTTCGGCCTTGGTGATGGACGCCAACCTCCCCAAAGCCACCTTGCGCACCGCGTTTTCGTTGGCCCGCAAGGCCGGGATTCCCGTGGCGGCAGACCCCACTTCGCCGCAGTTGGCCGTGCGCCTCAAACGCCACTTGCCGCGGCTGGCCCTCATCACCCCCGACCACCAGGAAGCCGCAGCCTTGTTGGGGCGGCCGCTGGAGCCCACCCGCTTCGAGGAAGTCATCCGCGCTGCACGCGACTTGGTCGCCCAAGGCGTGGGGCTCGCGGTCATTACGCTGGCGGAATTCGGCTTGTGCTACGCCACCCCAGAGACCAGCGGCCATCTTTCCGCACTGCGGACCGAAATCATTGACCCCACAGGCGCGGGCGATGCTCTCTTGGCAGCCCTGCTTTTCGGCTTGCTCAACGGCTTCCCGGTGGATGATGCCATTCGCCTGGGTATTTCAGCGGCTTCATTGGCCCTGCACGCCGAAGGCAACGTGCCGGCCGATTTGTCGCTGGAACGGCTCTATGACCAGTTAGTGCTTTAACCTTCCCTTGAGGAGTAAAGATGTCAGAACAGTTTTCCCCTGCTTTTCACGTCGCGCCGCACGTCGCGCGAGCCCTTTCGTTGAAGATGCCGGTGGTGGCTTTGGAATCAACCGTGATCACCCACGGCCTCCCCAAGCCCGACAATTTGGCCCTGGCCGCAGATATGGAAGCCGTGGTGCGCAATGGCGGCGCTACACCGGCGACCATTGGCGTGTTGAAGGGCAAGGTCATCGTGGGCTTGGCAGAGGATGCGCTACGCGAATTGGCCGACGCCCCTGCCCCGCGCAAGATTAGCATCCGTGATTATGGGGCTGCCATTGCGCAAAAGGCCAGTGGCGGCACCACCGTGGCCGCAACTTTGTATGCCGCCCACCTCGCGGGCATTCGGGTGTTTGCCACGGGCGGCATTGGCGGCGTGCATCGTTGGCCCCCTCACGACGTCTCGGCCGACCTCCCTGCGTTGGCTTCCTATCCGGCCATTGTGGTGTGCGCAGGCGCCAAAGCTATTTTGGATTTGCCCGCCACCCTGGAAATGCTCGAAACCTTGGCCGTCCCCGTGGTGGGCTATCAGACCGATGAGTTCCCGGCCTTTTATTCCCGCGAAAGCGGCCTCAAAGTGCCTCAGCGTGCGGATTCGCCGAAAGAAGTAGCGGCCATTGCAAAGGCCCATTGGGAATTGGGCTTGAAGAGTGCGGTGTTGGTGGTGGTGCCGCCACCCGAAGAGGCGGCACTGCCGCGCGAAGAAGTGGACCAAGCCATTGCCCAGGCCTTGCGCGAAGCCGAGGCGCAAGGGGTGCGCGGGCAGGCCAGCACGCCGTTTTTGTTGGCGCGCGTGAGCCAGCTCACGGGGCGGGCCAGCTTGGAGGCCAACCTGGCCCTGCTCAAAAACAATGCCGCTGTGGCCGCACAAATTGCACGGGCGCTCTACCCCGCACGCGGGCAATACATGGTGTGAGGACGGACAGTGAAAATCGCTCTGGCGCAGATCGCGCTTACTTTGGGCCAACCCAACCTCAACCTGCGCACGGCTACCGAGGCCGTCGCCCAGGCTGCCCGCGCGGGCGCGGAATTGGTGTTGCTGCCCGAGCTGTGGGCCTGTGGTTACGCCAGCGAGCGTTTTGCTGCCTGCGCCTCGCAAATAGACGCGGGTGTTTTCGCCCAAATGGCCGCTTTGGCGCGGGCCTATCGGGTGGCCGTGGGGGGCTCTCACTTGGAGCGTGACGGCGAGCAACAATATAACACCTTTGCCCTCTACGGCCCCGACGGAACGCGCTGGGGGGCTTATCGGAAAATCCACCGATTTTTGCCCCTGGGCGAGGGTGTGCTTGCCGCGGGGCAACAGGTGGGCTTGGCCGAAACCCCGTGGGGCAAGGTGGGGTTGGCGGTGTGTTACGATTTGCGCTTCCCTGAGGTCTTTCGCACCCAGGCGTTGGCAGGGGCTCGGCTGCTGTTGGTGGTGGCCGAGTGGCCCTTGGCCCGCATCGCCCATTGGGAAGCCTTGCTTCGCGCCCGGGCCATCGAAAACCAGGCCTTCGTTGCCGCGGTCAACCGCGTGGGCGAAAGTGCAGGAACCCGCTTTGGCGGGATGAGCATGGTGCTTTCGCCGCGGGGCGACGTCGTGGCCCAAGCGGGTTCCACCGAAACCTTGCTGCTGGCTGAGGTGGACCTCGCCGAGGCCGACGCGTACCGTGCAGCCTTTCCCGCGCTGCGCCATCGCCGCCCAGAGGCTTATCGGCTGTAGTCATGCGTGGCAAACTGCGTCCCTTCCTGCTTCCGTTGGCGGTGTATTTGGGGGTCTTGATTGCGCCCTATTGGCTGGCTTGGCAGGCGGCCGGCACGCATTTCGTGTTTGGGGGCGTTTTGTTCAATCCCCAAGATGGGTTTTCGTATCTCGCCAAAATGCGCGAGGGTTGGTCTGGCGCGTGGCGTTTCACCTTGCCCTACACGGCCCACCCGGGGCCAGGGGCGTATTTGTTTTTGTTCTATCTGGCTTTGGGGCACGTGGCGCGCTGGCTGCACGCGCCGTTGGTGGTGGTTTATCACGGCGCTCGCCTGCTGGGCGCCCTGGCGCTGGCTTGGGCGTTGTGGCGCTTCTTCGAAGCCGTGTTGCGCCCGCGGGAAACCGCTCGCCGCGCTTGGCAATATGCCCTGTTTGCGCTGGGCATGGGATGGCTGGCGTTGTTTTGGGGCTATGCCACCGCGGACTTGTGGGTCGCGGAGGCTTACCCGATTTTGAGCGCGCTCACGAATGCGCATTTCCCTTGGGCGTTGGCGCTCCTGATTTTCTTGCTGACGCCGGAACCCCGCGGCTTAGGATGGCTGGGAGCGGCCGCACTGGCGCTGGCGATGCTCTCGCCCTTTGGGGTTGTGGTGGCGTTGACGGTGTGGGGCGTCTATCTGGGGTGGGCCTTCACCGTGGACGAGGCGCGCCAGAAGCGTCTGGCCGGGCGGCGTTTGTTGGCGATTGCGTTGGGCGGCTTGCCCTATGTGGGGTATGCGTATTGGGCAACCCTGCACGATCCGGTATTAGCGGCTTGGAATGCGCAAAATGTTACGCCCATGCCGAAATGGTGGGATGTGTTGCTCTCGTTTTCGCCGTGGCTGGAAGTGGGGCTGGGCGGTTTGTTTTTAGGGGCGCTTCGCATAGCCAAAGAGGCGCGCGCGGGGGCGGGCGGTTCGCGGCTTATTCAGCAGGCCGCGGAAGCGGGGCGGCAACCTGGAGCCTCGGTTGCGCGGCGAGGGCTTCCTGTTTCCTTGTGGTCTCTGACGTTTTGGGCTGTGGTGGCGCTGGGGCTGGCGGTGTTCCCGTGGGCATTGCAGCGACGGTTTTTGATGGGTTTGGTGGTGCCTTTGGTGGGGTTGACGGTTTGGGCTTTGGCTGCGCGAGGTTGGCCGCGCTGGGCTTCCCTTGCGCTCTGGGCGCTCACCGTGCCGACGTTGGCCGCGGTGCTTTTGCTGGCCTGGCGTGGCATCGCGACGCACGACAGCCATTTCTATCTAACCCGTGGCGAAGCCGCAGCCATGCAGTGGCTGGCTGAGCATACCCCACCTGATGCCGTCGTGCTGGCCGCGCCCGAAACGGGGATGTTCATCCCCGCGTTGAGCGGGCGGCGCGTGCTTTATGGGCACCCTATGGAAACCATCGAAGCCCCGCGCTACCGCGAACTCACGGGCGATTTCTTCCGGCGGTGTTTCAAGGGCGCGCAGGCCTGGGCCTTTTTGCAACGCGAGGGCGTCAACTATATCTTTTTGGGCCCGCGTGAGCGGGCGTTGGGCGGCTTGCCTTTGTATCTTCCCCCCGACGCGGTCGTCGCCCGTTTCGATGGGGTGACCATTTACCGCGTCCCCGAACCGTGAGGCGCCACATGTCGGCCGAAGATGTCCTCGCCAACAACAATTCCCTCGCCCCGCAGCCAATCGCTCGCCCTCGATGGTGGATGTGGCTAAGTTGGGGTGGATGGCTGGCGCTTTTGCTGGGGCCGCAACTGGGCCGCGTGCCGTATCCGTTAGAGGCGGCATTTTCGGATATCGTGGTCGCCCATCTCCCGCAGATTGTGTATTTGCGTCGGGCTTGGTCGCTCTGGCACACCTTGCCGCTGTGGGCGCCGACGTATCATAGCGGTTATCCCTTTTATGCCGACCCCTTGAGCGGGTTGTGGTATGCGCCAGGGTGGCTGGCTGTTGTGTTGCCCTTGCCGGAGGGCATTACCCTGACGGTGGGCTTGCATTGGCTGTTGAGCGCGTGGGGAATGTACGCCTTCTTGCGGGCTATCGGCCACACCGAATCGGGCGCTTTTCTCGCATCGGTGGCTTGGTTGGGGTTTGGCAAGGTGTGGGCGCATTGGGCAGGGGGACACTTGAGCCTGTTGTATGCCGTGGCCTGGACGCCTTGGCTGCTCTGGGTTTCGCTCCGACGGGGGCGTTTTCTGCGGCCGGCCGTGGTCTTGGCGTTGATTTTCTTGGCTGACCCTCGGTGGGCTGCTTATGCTGGTGCTTTGTGGGCGCTGTGGGAATGGCACCACAGCCGCGGGCGCGCGTGGCGGAGAATCCTCTCGGAAGGGCTCTTGGCGGCCCTCTTGGCGGCCCCCTTGGCCTTGCCTTTGTGGCATTACACCCAGTTGAGCACCCGTGCCCACCTCACCCCGCAAGATGTTTTGCTGTTTTCGCTGCCCTGGTCGCGCCTGTTGGGCGTGGTGGTGCCCATTGGGGGGCTGACCGAGTGGGTGACGTACGTGGGCGCGGTCAGCGTGCTGTTGGTCAGCGCGGCTTGGCTGCGGCGCGAAGCGCGCTTTTGGGCTGGGGTGGCCTTGCTTGCTTTGGGGTGGGCGCTGGGCGAGCATCTCCCCGGGATGACATGGCTGGCGCGGTTGCCCGGGGTTTCTTTGCTTCGGGTGCCCTCGCGCGGGCTGTTTCTCGCTGGCTTTGCCATCGCGGCGGCTGCGGCTGCAGGGTGGGACGCGTTGCTTTCCGCCGCGTGGCCTGAGCCGTTGCGCAAACGGCGTAATTTGCTGTGGTTCGCGCTGGTGGTGTTTGGCTTTGGGGCCACGGCGCTGACCGGCATGCTCCTGGGCGACCCGTGGGTGGCGGGCAGCAGCCTGTTTTGGCTTTTGGTGGGTTGGGCTGCCTGGAAGATCCCCCCTCGCCACCCTTGGGGCTTGAGGGTTTGGGCGTTGCTCTTGGCGGTGGATTTGTTGGCCTTTGCAACCCACCTGGTGGCACCGCGCCCCTTTGACGCGCTCATGCAACCCCCGCCTGTGCTCACGGAAGCCGCCGCCTCTGAACCAACAGCCTTTCGCTTCTATTCGCCTTCTTACAGCATCCCCCAGCAGATTGCTGCTGCCCAAGGCTGGGAACTCGCCAATGGCGTGGATCCTCTCGTGCTGGCGGCATATTCGGAATTCTTGGAAAAAGCCAGCGGCTTTTCGTGGAAGGGCTATACGGTTGTGGTGCCCCCTCTGGATTCCGATAATTTGGCCGTCAGCCGCCACTCTGTCCCCAACCCCACGTTGTTGGGCTTGCTCAATGTGGCGTATGTGGTCTCCGATTTTCCCCTGTCGGGCCAAGCCTGGACGCTCTGGGCGCATCGCGATGGCCTGTGGGTGTATCGCAATCCCCAATGGCGGCCGCGCGCTTGGGTGGCTCAGGGCGAGGCATGGCATCCTGCCCGCGATGTGCGTTGGTCTCCCAACCGCATCACCATCGTAGCCGAGGGCCCAGGCGAATTAGTGCTTTCGGAAGTGGCCTACCCGGGTTGGCAGGTCACGGTGGATGGCCGCGCGGCCGAAGCCCATACGGCCCACGGCGTTTTGCGCAGTGTGCAGATTCCAGAAGGCGTCCATACCGTAACCTGGCGTTTTCGCCCTGGAGACCTGGTGCTCGGGTTGTTGGCTGCGGTTGTGGGCTGGCTGGTGGTGATTTTTGGGCCGCGCGGCGTGCCCGCTTCCGCCTGGGGAGGTCGGCCGTGAGGCGTTATCTTCGCAGCCGCGGTTGGGCTGTGCGCTATGGCGTTTTCCTGGCTTTGTTGACTGCCTTGCCCTATGCCGTAGCTTGGCAGATGCAGGGCGAGGCGTGGCGCTTTAGCGGCTTTTTGGTTGGTTTGGAAGACGGCAATTCATACATCGCCAAGATGCTTTTGGGCTCGCAAGGGGCTTGGCTGTTTCGCCCGCCTTATACCACTTGGCCGGTGGATGGCTTGCCGGTTTTTTTGCCTTATCTTTGGTTGGGGAAACTCGCCGCGGGCGAGGCGTTGCATTTGCAGTTGGCCGTGCTTTTCCATTTGGTGCGGCTGGTGGGGGTTGTGGTTTGGGTGTTGGCGACGTGGGATTTTCTGGCCTTGTTTCTGACCGAGGCGCGGTGGCGGCGCTGGGGGGTGCTTTTGGCGACGGCGGGCGCTGGTTTGGGCTGGCTGGTTGCGCCGTGGGCGCGTTTGAGTTGGGCAGGGCCGCTGTGCTTTTATTCGCCTGAGACGTATGGCTTTTTGGCGGCTTTGCTCTTGCCGCATTTGGTTTGGGCGCGGGCCTTGTTGTTGTGGATTTTGCGCCTGGTGGTCACCGCGCGGCGCGGCAGAGCCGCGTGGCAAGCTGCTGCCTTGACCTTGGTGTTGGGGTGGTTGCACCCGTTGGAATTGGTGCCTCTGGTCGCGCTGCTTTCGGTTTGGGGCGGATTGCCGCTGTTGTGGCAGGGATGGCGTCGAGGCTGGGCGGGGGTGCTGGCCGCGTGGCAGCGGTGGGGGCAGCGGGCAGCGCCGGCTTGGGGCGTTGCGGTGGCGATGAGTGGCCTTTATGCGGCTCTTTCGTATAGCCAGGAATACCTGCGGGTGTGGAGCGCCCAAAATCTAATCCCCTCGCCGCCACCTTGGCAATATCTCTTGGCTTATGGTTGGCTGTTGCCGTTTGCCTGGTGGGGGCGCAGGCGTTGGCTGCGTGGCCAACGTTGGCGCAAGGCTTTGCCTTGGTTGTGGTTGGTGTTGCTCCCTGGGTTGCTTTATGCGCCGCTCACGGTTCAACGTCGTTTGGCCGATGGCGTTTGGGTGGCTTTGAGTGCGTTGGTGGCTGCAGGTTGGGAAGCAAAGCATCGGGCGGCCGTGGCCAGAGGCGCAGCCTGGCGCTGGCGGCTGGGAAGCGCCGCTCTTTTGGGTTTGGCTTTGTTGCCCAATGTGCTTTTCTGGGGTGGCCTTTTTCGGCTGGCTTCGACACCCCAGCAACCGATTTTTCTGCCGCGCGCAGAGGTGGCCGCGTTCCAAGCGTTGGGACAGGTCGCTCACTCGGGCGATGGCGTTTTGGCGGCGTATGCCACCGGTAACGCGCTGCCCGCTTGGGTGCCGGTGCGGGTGATTGCAGGGTTGGGCCCCGAAAGCCCTGGGCTGGAAACCCAGCAGCAAAATCTGCGTCGTTTCTTTTCCGCATCTGCTTCGGACGCCTGGCGGTTGTCCTTCCTCGAGCAACATCGTCTCCGTTGGGTCTTTTGGGGGCCGGCCGAACGCGCGCTGGGCCCTTGGGAGCCCGCCCACGCTGCGTTCCTCTGCGCTCGCTACCAAGCCGATGGTTACGCTTTTTTTGAGGTTTGCCCATGAAAGCCCCTGCGTGTTGTCGTCCCTTGCAGCGCCTTGAGCGCCTTTCCCCGCGTGTGGCGTTGTGGCTGGTGCCGTTGCTTTTGCTCGCGCCGGCTTTGCGCCCGGGGTATGCGTTGTTTTGGGGCACTCCTTCGCTACAATTCGTGCCGTGGCATTGGTGGGCGTGGGAAGCGTTGCGAGCGGGGCATCTACCCTTGTGGAACCCGCTTTTGGGCGCGGGGGCGCCGCTGTTTGCCAATTATCAGAGCGCTTTGCTCTATCCGTTCAATTGGCTCTTGTTGCCGTTTGCTGCTTTGGGGAAGCAGGCCGGCCTGGCTTGGGCGCATGGCCTTTTGGCTGCTTTGCATTTGATCCTGGCCGGTTTGGGGACGGCCAAGTTGTTGGACGATTTCGACTTATCCGAGCCTGCGCCGACCGTGGGTGGCCTGGCGTATGCGCTTTCCGGCTATTTGGTCGCTCGTTTGGGCTTTTTTAGCATCAACGCGGCCGCGGCGTGGTTGCCGTGGCTGCTGTGGGCGGCCAGGCGGGTGGCGCAACGGCCGCGACGGCGAGAAACGCTGTGGCTGGCGCTTTTTTGGGGGCTGATGCTCTTGGCCGGGCACGCACAGACGGCTTGGTATAGCGCGCTTTTGGTTGCTTTGTGGAGTTTGTTTTGGCTGCAAAGGCCGTTTTGGCGGTCGGGGCTGGCTTTGGTGCAAGCCGCCCTGCTGGGCACAGCCTTGGCCGCGGTGGCGTTGTTACCTACGGCGGTCTATTTGCAGCAATCGCAGCGGGCGGGCGGCGCGCCTGCTTGGGCTTTGGATTATTCGTTTTGGCCGTGGCATTTTCTGACCCTGGTCGCGCCCGACGCATTCGGCACCCCGGCGCGGGGCACTTACTGGGGGTATGGCGCCTTTTGGGAAGACGCCGCTTACGTGGGCTTGTTGCCTTTGCTGCTGGCCATATATGCGCTGTGGCGACGGAAGCCCGCGCGAGTGGTTGGCTGGGCTGCAACGGCGTTGGGCGTGGGGTTTTTGTTGGCCTTGGGGAAAAACACCCCGGTGTTCATGTTCCTCTATCGTCACGTGCCCACCTTCGATGCCTTCAAAGCGCCGGCGCGGTGGCTGTTGTGGCCAGAGATGGCGCTGGCGGTGTTGGCTGGTGTGGGCGTTGCATTTTGGCGGCGTCCGACCGGCAAGGCCCTTTACTGGACGCGTTTGGGCACAGCCGGGGCTTTCGCGGTAGCTTTGGGCGCGGGGTTGGCGTGGTGGTTGATGGGCGACGTCAAGGCCACGTTGGTGCGGGCTGCTGCTTTGGCCGGTTTCTGGGGCCTGGGGGTGGGCGCGTTGGCTTTGGTGGCCCCTCTCCAAGGCCGCCCTGCTCCCTTTGGGTGGCGTTGGGCTGTGGTGGCTTGGACGGCCGCTGATTTGCTCGTGGCGGGGTGGGGGTTGAATCCGGCGGTGCGGGCTCAAACGGTGTATGGGCCCACCCCGCCAGCAGTGCAGGAAAAAGCCCAGGCCCTGCAAGGCGCACGGGTTTTTCTCCCGCCGGCCGACGAAGACCGCCTAAAGTTTCAGCATTACTTTCGGTTCGACGATTTTTCGCCGCCCCCCGAAGGGTGGCAGAGCCTGCGGGCTTCGCTGCTTCCCAATCTGACATTGTTGGACGGCCTGCCCTCGGCCAACAATTTCGACCCTCTCTTGCCGGCTCGTTATGTCTCCTACACGCAACGGGCTGCTGCCCAGCCCCCTGATGCGCGCGAGCGGCTTTGGGCTCGGCTGGGGGTGGGTTTGTTAGGCCATGTTGCAACAGAGCCGCCCTATCGCCTCACTTGGCTTGCCCTCGAGGCCGAGCCGCAAGCTCGTTGGGTGCCGCGTGCGACCTGGGTCGCGGATGGTGAGGCCGCGTGGCAGGAAGTGGCGCGGCGTGCTCGCCAGGGTGGAACCGCGTGGGCCTGCGAGGTCGTTTTGGAAGGCAACCCGCAACCAGCCCAGCCATCGTGCAGCACTCATTGGCAGATCACCCCCCAGACGCTCACCCCCAACAGCGAGCGTTGGCTGGTGCAAGCCCCGCAGGATGGCGGTTTCGTCGTTTTTTCTGAAACCTGGTATCCGGGCTGGGAGGCCCAAGTGGATGGCCAAATTGTCCCCCTTTATCGGGCGGATTATCTCTTTCGGGCGGTGCCTGTGCCGGCCGGCACCCATGAGGTGACGTTGCGCTATCGGCCGCGAGAGGTGCTTTGGGGCGCAGTGCTCAGTGTGTTGGCTTGGCTGATATGGCTGGCCGCGTGGCTGCGCCGCACGGTGTCCTGACCCAGCCGCGTTCCCCCGCGAAGCTTTGCTGCTATGGGCAGGTCGGCCGAATGTCGGTGGTGACCTCTTCCAGCCGGAAGATGTAGCCGGGGTTGGTGGGGTAGTATTGGTGGTTTTCCAGCAGGGGGAAGTCGGTGCCGAGGTAGGTGTTGAGCACCAAGCGGAAGATGTTGACCGCGTTGAGGTCGTCGGGGATGGCCTGCGGCGGCACGCCAGGAAGATAAAGCGCCAGGAAGTTGGAAAATCGTTCCCACAGGCAGGTGTTTTGGATAGACGAAAAATCGGTGTCAAGCCCTGGCCCGTGGTCCGATTGCAGGATGATGACCGTGGGGCGGGTGGCGTGGGCTTGGATTTGCTTTACCAAGGTTTCGACCCGCTGGTTGATATATTGCAGTTGGGCGACGTAGGCTTCACGATAGGCGGTTTTGCTTTGGGGGAAGTTGTTGCCGTCGTTGAACGTGAAGGCGTAGCCAGGGTCGCGAGGGCGGCCTTCTGCATCGAAGACAAAGGGCGGGTGCGGCGCGATGATATGCGCGAAGACAAATTTGGGCTGGGTGGTCGCTGGTAGATTTGCCAGGGTATCGAAGGTGTCGTTGATGAGCGCTCGATGGTTCGCGTTGGAAGGCAAAAAAGCCACCGGTGCCAGCAGCGGGGTGAAGATTTTGAGGGGCGTGGTTTCAAGATAGTAAGCCTGTACCCCGAGGATGTGGAGGGGCTTAGGGTGCAAATAGTGCTCTGCTTGGGTGTTGTTGGTGATTTCCCAATCGGATGCGAGGGCCACGCTGGTGTAGCCGGCTTGCTTGAGGATTTCCCATGTTTGGCTGTCGGTGATAAAGGGCTTCACGCGCCACCAAAACGGCGAGTCTTCCATAGGGGGCAGGAAGTTTTGGACGTAATCCATGTTGAGGGAAGAGGGCAGCGACAGCGCCGTGCGGGGGTAGTTGGCCTGGCTGTGGGGGACCACGACGAAGCCCTGCTGTTGGAGGGCAGTGATGAAGGCGCGGTTGTCGTAGTGGTAGAGGGCCTGGAGCACGTCGGCGCGTCCATACCCATCGAGGATGATGTAGTAAATATCGGGGAGGTTTTGGGTTGAGGGTGGGGGCTCCCAGGCTGCGGGCAGGCGGTGGCGGGTTTGCGGGGCGGGGCTTGCAAAAGACCCAGGCACCCGCGCGAATACCCACACCACAGCAGCAATGGCAGCCAACGCGGTGGCGGTGAGCAGGAAGTTGAGCAAGGGGGGTGAGAAGGGCTTTCGCAACCCTTTGAGGGTTAGGTAGGCCAAGGCGAGCGTTAGCACCACGCCACCGCCAGCCAAAAAGAAGAAGGTCTGTTGGGTGAGCAGGCCAAAGACCCCAATGGTCAAAAAGAGGCTGGTGCGGTACCAGTCGTGAGTAAAGCGCCGCAACAGGTAGCACCCTGCCAAGATGAGGCTGAAATCCAACAAAAACAGCCAAGGGACATCGGTCCACGGGGAGACCACTGCGGCGCGCAGGTAGGTATAAAGTATCGCCGCGGCGGCAAACAGGAAGGGGGGCAAGCAAATCCAAAGAGGGTGGCGTTTCATGGGAAAAAGGGGCAATCAGAGGGGGCGAGGCGTGGCGCTGCGGCGTTCCATCAGATAGAGCACGCGCTGGGATTCGCGGATGGGCACCCGTTCATGAATCACAAACAGGCGTTGGAAGGCCGCTTCAAAGGCTGCTTGATGATAGGCCGCGAAAATGTCTTGTCGGCTGCGTAGCAAGCGCTGCACTTGCGAATCTTCTTTGGGGATGAACTCTACGATGAGCCACCGCCCCCAATCCGCGAAAAAGGCGGCCATGTCTTCCCAGGGGACGTTGTTTCCAATGGCAAGGTGGTGGATAAGGGCCAAGGCCAACAGCAAATCGGCGGGGCCACGCGCGCGCAGGCTGGCGCGCTCTTGATTGCGCCAGCCGATGTCGGGGCTGGGGTTGGTCAAATCCACCCAAAGGGGGAGGAGATGGGTTTCGTGGTTGGCTTTGACACGGCGATAGTTTGCTTCGACCGCGGAGGGGTCAAAATCCAGCGCCAAAGTCCATGCGTTGGCTTGGGCGGCCAGGCGGCTGAAGGTGCCGTCGTTGGCGCCCAGGTCCCAGGCGACCTGGGGGCGCAAGCGGGCAATCCACTCAGCGACGATTTTCTGCTTGTGGGAAAACGCGGCTGGGGTGTAGTTGGTTTTCGTGTAGTAGTCGCCCCAGGCGGTGCCGCCGGGTTCCCACGAAAGCCCGCGGATGGTGTTTTCCAGGCTTTCGATAAGCCCCAGCATGGCCTGCCGCCCCATGCGCTTGGAAGGCGCGGTTTTGTCTGCCGCCGACGCGGAGAGCTTGCTTTGGGCTTTGGCGTGAAAATAGAGGTGGGTGAGCAGGCCAAAATTGGTTTTGGCCCGCGCCGGCAGCAGGCGCGCGGCCAAGTCCAGCGGAATACCGTCCAGGTGGGTGCGCAGCATGGCGCCAAGGCGCACATCCACTTTGGCCATCAGGGCCAAGGGCGCCAGGAAGTGTTGGCAAAACTGGCGGTAGGCCACCCACGGCGTGCCTTCGGTGTAGATTTCAAATGACAAAGTATCAATGAAAATCGGCCGCCCTTGATGCCATTGCACGTTGTAGGCGCTGGCATCTTTGAGGACCATCTGGTGTTGAAGCGCCAGTTTTTGGATGCGCAAGGTCAACAGGGCCGCGTCTTTGAGCAGCGAGAACGGCCATTCGTAGGGGTAGGAAAGCAGCGCGATCGGCTCGGGTTGGATGACGGCATACGCGTGCTCAGGCGCGGGGGGCGGCACATCGGCGGGTTGGTGGGGGATGAGCAGCCCTTCCTGGGTCAGGCGCTGATAGAGCCCTGAGCGCAGAAGGTGCTCGTAGTGCTCGGCATACCTTTGGTTGATTTGCCGATAGAGCGCTCCCGCGTGCCAAAACATGAAGCCGCTGGGGTCGCGGAATGAAGCAGGATGGCGGCGCTGGGTGTTCATGCGTCGGGGAAAGTGTCGTGTTCGGTTTCGGTTGTTTCTTGTTTGCTGGAGCGGCTGAAAAGCCCTTTGATGCGGCTCCATTGCGTGCGCACGAACACGCCCGCGGCCAGGAGCCCCGCAATGAGCACCTGAAAGAGGATGGACCCCGAGCCAGGGTCCAAATACAGGGCATGTCGAGGCAAAATGGAAAGTAGCATGGCGTTTTCCTCTTGCGTGGTGTTTGGGCGAGGGGAATTCACGAACGCGGTAAGCGTTGAGGTAGGCCGATTATAACACCGCGGGTGTGAGGCTTTTTAGCCCCACAGCCAAAAAGTGTTGAGGGCCAACGCCAAGGGCAGCAGGCGTTGGAGGGCGCGCTGGTGGCGATGCTGAAGTGCGTAGAGCAAAAAGGCCAATTGAAGCCCGCTGGCTACCCGCAGCACCCCTGCGGGTTCCCGAAAGGTGCTGTAAGGCAGGAAGATGATGGGGAGTGCGTTCAGCAGATAGAGGAAAGAGGCCAAAGTGTGGGGTGGCTGCCAACTCCATTGCAGGGCCAAGAGCGCGGGCACCCATACCGGGATGAACAACACCAGATAGAGCAGCAACAATCGCCCATTGGCCAGGCCGACTTTGAGGAGCCCTGCAAAGGGAATCCACTCCCACGGCGTGGCGCCGGCGCCGCCGCTGCCGAGGCCGATGTGGCCAAACCAGTGCCACAACAGCCCTTGCCAAAGGACGAAGACGAGCAGCGGCAGCCCCAGCCAAGCGGCTTCCCGTCGGCGGCGTTGCACCCAGAGCCAGAGCGCATGGGCGATGACGAAGATCAGCACCACTTCTTTGGCCAACACCCCCAGCGTATAGGCCAGCGCGGTCAGCCCTGGGCGGCGACGCTGCGCTGCCCACAACGCAACCACAACCCACCCGTAAGCCAGCGGCTCAGGGAGCCCAGCCAGAAAGGCGCCGGTGAGCCCGGGCCAGAGGCCATAGGCCAGGGCTGCCCACCAGGGGCTATGCCCTTGTTGTTGGAGCAGCGCCCCCAACAGGGCTACGGCCAGCAGCTGGGCTAAGGCGTCCCACGCGAAAATGGCCCAGGGCAGGCACGCGGCTTGCCCTAAGCAGACGCCGTGGGCCAGCAGGGGCAGCAAAATGCGTTGGTAACGATACGCCGGCACGTCCAACCGCTCGGCAACTTCCCGCGGCGCGGGCGTTTGGGCAATGTAATAGACGAATTGCCCGTCGTAGGGCCGCTCGTTGTACCCCGCCAAGTGGAGGGCGCGCAGCGGGTCGCCATCGTAAAGCCCCCAAACTACCCAAACAAAAAACGCCAACCACACGCCCCCTACCAGCAACACGCTCATGCGCAGCGTGCGCCGTGTGGCAGACGGCGAGGGTGACGCGAGGAAGGCCTGAGCGTTCAAGGGCGGTTTCCCCAAAAGGGAGGAGGCGGTTCTCAGAAATTCTGTTGGCGTTTGAGGTCTTCTTGAATCATCTGCACGAAAACCTGAGCCATTTCAGGGTCGAAGAGCACACCAGCCTTGTCGCGGATTTCCTTGAGCGCGACTTCGGGCGGCAGGGCTTTGCGGTATGGTCGGTCGGTGGTCATGGCGTCGTACACGTCCACAATGGCCAGCAGCCGCCCTTCGGGTGGGATTTCGCGGCCTTTGAGCCCGTAGGGGTAGCCGCTGCCATCCCAACGCTCGTGGTGGTAGAGGACATAGGGAATCGCGGGCTGGAGATGGACGACTTGCCTCAACATATCGGCCCCGCGCTGGGGATGGCTCTGCATGATTTCCAGTTCGGCTTCGGTGAGCGGCCCTGGCTTGTTGAGGATGTGCTCGGGAATGGCAATTTTGCCGATGTCGTGCAAAATTGCGCCGAATTCCAAGATGGCCAACTTTTCCTCGCTCCAGCCCAGCAGGCGCGCCAGGCGCAGGGCGTAGTCTTTGACGCGTTCCACATGCCCGCGGGTGTACATATCGCGGGCTTCGATGGTGTTGGCCAACATGATAACGGTTTGCAGGTGGGCTTCGCGGGTGGCCAGATTTTCGACGGCTCGTTTTCTTTGCAGGCTGTTTTTCACAATGGCCGTGAGCTCGCCGGGGTTGAAGGGCTTGGTGAGATATTCGTCGGCGCCCGCGTGGCGCACCTTGCGCACCGTTTGGGTGTCCACCAGGGCGGAAAGCACCAAAATAGGCACGGCTTTGCCGTTGGGCATTTGTCGGATGTAGCGGATGAATTCCATGCCGTGCCCATCAGGAAGGCGCAAGTCGGTGATGATGAGGTGGGGCAAACCGTGCCGCACAACGGCCAGCGCTTCGCGGATGGTGCGCGCCTGGATGACCTGGAAGCCGTCTTGCTCCAGAATCGTGCTGATGACTTCGCCTAATTCGGGGTCGTCATCCACGAGTAAGATGGTCGGCGAAGTTTCGACGTGCAACAAGTTGCGAGAGAGGGAGGAAGCGTCGGCAAACATGGTCTCAGAGGTCATTAGGAAAATTCACCGCTTTCGATTCGGTTGAGGGCATCGCGGGCTGCGGCCTTGGTCGCTTCGCGTTTGCTGGGGCCGATGCCGCGCCCCCAAGGCACGCCATCTACCAACACTTCGACTTCAAACTGGCGTTGGTGATCTGGCCCTTGGACGTTGACCGTGCGATAGGTGGGCGATGGATGCCCGTGGGCTTGTACCCATTCTTGCAAGGTGCTTTTGGGGTCTTCGTCCAGGTGCTCTTCCAAGATGCGGTTGACCGCGGGTTCCAGGAGGGGGATGATGAAAGCCCGCACTGCGTCAATGCCGCTATCCAGGTAAAGGGCCCCCACCAAGGCTTCGAATGTTGCGGAGAGCAGCGTATCGCGTGTGCGGCCGCCGTGGGCGTCTTCGCCGCGGCCCAAGAGCATCGCTCGCCCCAGTTGGATTTGGCGGGCAAATTCTGCCAGTTGTTCTCGGCAGACCAACGCGGCCCGCATCCGTGTCAGGTTCCCTTCGTCCATTTCCGGGAAGTGATGGTAAAGCCATTCGCCCACCAAAAAATCTAACACGGCATCGCCCAAAAATTCCAGCCGCTCGTTGTCTTCCAGGGCTTCGGGGTGCTCGTTGAGGTAGGAACGATGCGTCAAAGCCCGAATGAGCAGCCGTCGGTCGCGAAACGGCAATCCCACACGCTCTGCAAAGCCTTGCGGGCTTTCGAGGGTGTTTTGTTCCATTGCGCAGGCTCCTTAACCGAACGCAAGGAACGCCGCGCGCCCAGCGATGCAGATGGGCACGCGGGGTTCATGGCGTTCGTGGCATTTGGGTTCGCGAGCCATGCACCCTCGCGAGGATGGTGTATGGACATTGTACCGCAAGTTGGGCGCTTATGGTGGCCCGAGTTGCCAAATTTGTGGCCTCGCCGCGCGGCCGGCTTAGGCTTGGGGGCGCGACGGGCGCGGCGAGGTCGGGGGTGCGTTTGGGGTGCTCTGGCGTGGGTTGGGCCGGCTTTAGCGATAGGCCCGGAAGACCAAGATGGCGTTGTGCCCGCCAAAGCCAAAGGCGTTGCTGATGGCTACTTCGACGGGGTGCTCACGGGCTTGGTTGGGGACGTAATCCAAGTCGCACTCGGGGTCGGGGGTTTGGTAGTGGATGGTGGGGGGGACGACGTGCTCGCGGATGGCCTGCACGCACAAGATGGCTTCCAAGGCGCCGGTGGCGCCCATCATGTGGCCGGTCATGGATTTGGTTGAGGAGATGGGCACGTGATAGGCGTGTTCCCCTAAGGCGCGCTTGATGGCGACGGTTTCGGCCACGTCGTTGAGTTGGGTTGCGGTGCCGTGGGCGTTGATGTAATCCACTTGGTCGAGGGCGACGCCTGCGGTTTCCAGGGCCAGGCGGATGGCTTTGGCGCCGCTTTCGCCTTCGGGATGCGGCGCGGTGACGTGATACGCGTCGGCTGTGGCGCTGTAGGCTGCCAGCTCGGCCAGGATGGTCGCGCCCCGCGCTTTGGCGTGGCTTTCGCTTTCCAGCACCAAGATGCCCGCCCCTTCGCCCATGACCAGGCCATCGCGGTTTTTGTCGAAGGGCTGCGGGGTCATGCTCCAATCGTCGTTGCGCCGCGAAAGCGCGCCCAGCCGGTCGAAGGCGCCCACGCCGGTGTAGGTGATGGTGGATTCGCTGCCGCCGGTAATGGCGACATCGGCTGCCCCTGAACGAATGAGGTGCCAGGCCACGCCGATGGCATCATTGCCCGAGGCGCAGGCCGAAACCGGCGAAAACGAAGGCCCGCGAAAGTTGTAGCGCATGGCAATCAACGATGAGGCGCCGTTGGCCATCATCATGGGGATGATGAAAGGGCTGATGCGCGTGGGGTCGCGCTCTTGGGCGATGAGGATGTTTTCTTCCAGCCGTTCCAGGCCGCCGATGGCCGAGGCTACGATGATGGCGATGCGGTAGGGGTCTTCTTCGTCGGCTGAGATGCCGGCTTGGGCGATGGCCTCCTGCGCGGCCACCAGCGCCAACTGTTCGAAGCGGCTCATGCGGCGCGCTTCTTTGCGGTTGATGTGTTGCGTTGGGTCGAAGTCTTTGACTTCGGCGGCAATATGCACTTTGAGGCGGGAGGCGTCAAAGAGGGTTATCGGCCCGGTGCCTGAAAGGCCCTCCAAGGCGTGTTGCCATGTCTCTTGGACGGTGTGGCCGATCGGGTTGATGGTGCCCATGCCGGTAATCACAACGCGTTCGGTCATCTTTTCGCTTCTCCTGGGTTTGAGGATGGGGTTACGGACACTTGGGGGGCTTTGAATCCACTGCCAGTGAGGATGGCCACGATGGGGTCAGGGGCGCAGTTGCTGATTTGACGCAAGGCATCCCACACCAGGGCCGAGGTAGGTTCTACGAAGAAACCGCGCTGGGCCAGGGCTGCGCGGGCCGGGAGGATGGCTTCTTCTTCGACGACCAGGAAGGTGCCATCGTGGGCCTCGGCCAGTTGGAGCAAAGCGTCGCCCCAAACCGGCCAGCGCACGCGCACGCCTTCGGCCGCGGTGGGCACTTGGTCGGTGACCCATCCCAAGGCTTCGCGGCCGCCCCGGGCCACTGCCCACACGGGCGCGCATGCCAAGGCTTGCACGCCGAAGATGCGCGGCATGCGAGGAATCAGCCCGCTGCGCTGCAAGGCCAGGAAGCCTCGGGCGATGCCCAGCAGCAGGCCACCGTGCCCGACCGGGGCTACAACTGCCCCTGGCGCGCCGATTTGTTCGTAGATTTCGTAGGCAATGGTGGCGTAGCCATCCAAGCCTACAGGCAGGAAGGCGTGGCTGGCGTAGGGCACGCCTCGGTCTGCGTCTTGGCGGGCAGCCTCGGCCGCGGCCGAGCGCGGGCCATCCACCGCGATCACTTCCGCCCCATAGGCTGCCATTTGCGCCCGCTTGACGCTTGAGGCGTAGGCTGGGGTGTAGATGCGGGCGTGCAATCCTGCCCGGGCCGCGTAGGCGGCAAACGCGGCCCCCGCATTGCCCGAAGAGTCTTCAACCGCTTCGCTCACCCCGCGCGCCTTGAGGAAGGAGGCCATCAGCGCCGCCCCGCGGTCTTTGTGGGAGCCGGTGGGGTTGACGTATTCCATCTTGAAGGCCACGCGACGGCCGAAGGCTTCATCCCACACCAGGGGGGTGCGGCCTTCGCCCAGGCTGACGATGGGCGCGTTTTCGGGCAGGGCAAAGGTGTGCCGATAGCGCCATATGCCCGGCGCGTCGGGGGGCTGGGCTTGCGGGTCGAAGGTGGGAATGTCGGGACGGTCGAAGACCCCGCCGCATTTGGGGCAGCGATAGGGCAGGCCGTCGTCGGGGTAGGGGGTTCCGCAGGATGTACAACGCCAGGTTATTGCCATGCTCACCTCGGAGGGGAGTCGTCTTTAGGGGTGGGGTGATAGTGCCCGTGGACCCAGGTTTGCCCTTGCGGCCCTACTTCTTTTTTCCAGACGGGCACGATTTCTTTGAGGCGGTTGATGCCATAGCGGGCGGCTTCGAACGCGCCGTCGTTGCGGTGGGGGGCGGCGCAGGCCACGAGCACGGTGGGGGTGCCAGGTGCCAGCCGACCGATGCGCTGCACCACCGCGATGCCTTCGACTTTGGGCCAGCGCTCGCGGATTTCGGCCGCGACTTGGCGGAGCTTGGCTTCGGCCATTGCGCGATAGGCTTCGTATTCCAGATAGGCGGTTTCCTGGCCTTGGGTCAAGCCGCGCACCACGCCAGAAAAAAATACCACCGCGCCCGTGGTGGGGCGGGTGATTTGTGCAATGAGGGCGTTGAGGTCCAGGGCTTCTTCGGTGAGCAGGGCGATGGTGGGCGGGGCTTCCGCGCCCCCTGCGATGGGGTGGAAGAGGGCCACATGCGCGCCGTCGGGGATGGGCTCGTCGTCTTCCGCGGTGCGGTTGCCAATGGAGGTCACCACGTTGTGGAAGGCGGGCGCCAATCCGGGGTAGCGTTCTAAGAGCATGGCTTTGAGTTGCCCTACGGTGGTGCCTTCGGGCACTTCCAGGGTCAGGCGCTGTGCCGCGACGATTTCCCGTAGGCCGCCAAAGAGGGTTACGGTGATTTCGGGCATGATGCTTTCCTCGCGAGGGAATCAGCCGCCGCTCACCGGGGGGAAAGCGGCAATTTCGTCCTCGGGATGGATGGGGGTTGCGTCGGTGGTAAAGGTGTGATTGACGGCGATGATGGCCGTATCCAAGTAGGGCGCCAGCGCGGGATATTGCTCGCCCAGCGCGGCCCGCAGTTGTGCGACGGTGGCGTTGGCGGGCAGGTGGATGTGGACGCTTTCCTGCCCGACTAAATCGCGCAGGGTGGCGAAGAGAAGCACACGATGCGAGGGCATGGTCGTTACTCGTTGATGATGTCGCCACTTTGTCCGCCAGATTTGCGGACCAAGCGGATGTTGGTCAGGCGCATGGTTTTTTCGACGGCTTTGGCCATGTCGTAGATGGTGAGGGCTGCGATGGAGACCGCGGTGAGGGCTTCCATCTCGACGCCGGTTTTGGCCGTGGTGCGGACGGTGGCGGTAATCTCGACGCCAGGGAGGTCGTCGCGCAGGGCGATGTCTACGGTGATTTGATGGAGGGGCAGGGGATGGCAAAGGGGGATGAGGTCGCTGGTGCGTTTGGCTGCCATCACGCCCGCGACTTCGGCAACGGTCAGTACATCGCCTTTTTTGAGCGCGCCGTCGCGGATTTGTTGTAGGGTTTCGGCGCGCATGTGCACTTCGCCTTTGGCAACGGCCACCCGTTCGGTGACGGGTTTGGCGCCCACGTTGACCATGCGGGCGCGGCCTTGGGCGTCTAAATGGGTGAGGTGCTTTGTTTGGGCCATGGGGAAATTATATCATTGGCCGTACAAATGGAACACCGCAGCACGCCATTGGGCGCGCTGCGGTGTTGTGTTTTGTCGGGAAGGGTTTTTTATGGTTGCTGCGTGGGTGCCGGTTGGGGCATGGGTTGCGGTTGGAAGAGGGCGTTGAGCAGCATTTCGACCTGTTGGGCTGTTTCGGGTTTGAGTTGGGGCTGGGTGGGCACCACTTGTTTCCACAGGTCGAATTTTTCGATTTTGGCTTCAGAGCGCACTTTGTTGAGCCAGTCAATGTAGGCTTGTTGCTGGAGCTGTTGGTATTCGTAATTGGTGACCGGGCGGTCGGCGTGCCCTAAAACCTGGATGATGTGCCAGCCATATTGGGTTTCGACTGGCTCGCTGATTTCTCCGACTTTGAGGCTGAAGGCGGTATCTTCAAAGGCTTTGACCATTTGCCCGCGGCCAAACCAACCCAAATCGCCGCCTTTGTCTTTGGTGCCGGGGTCAATGGAGTATTCTTTGGCCAGTTCGTTCCAATCGCCGCCGTTGAGCAGTTTTTGGCGTACTTCTTCGGCGGTTTTCTTGTCTTTGACCAGGATGTGGCGAGCCCAAACTTGTTCTTGGGTGCGGGGGATGTCGGCGGTGACGGCTTCATAGACTTTTTTGCGGTAGAGTTGGGCGCGCATGATTTCGCGCAGGTCGGCTTCGCTGAGGCCGGCCAGCTCTTTCATTTGGTCGAAGTATTTTTGCAGGGCTGTCCGATAGGCTTCCTCGGTGTAAGGGGTGGGGGTGGGGCCTTCGGGGGTGGGTGCCAGGGTGGCTGTGGGGGTAGGCGAGACGGCCGGGGTGGGTGTGGTTGGGGCTTCGGTGGGGGTAGGCGTCGGCGGGATGAGGGCCAACTGGGTGGGTGAATAGGTGGGTGTGGGCATTTGCGTCGGAACGACCTGCGGGGTGGGTGTGCCTTCGGGGTAGTAGCGTAGCGCTTCTTGGAAGGCTTTTTCGACCTCGGCGTCGGTGACGGTGATGCCCATTTCGTGGGCTTTTTGGATGATGAGCACCTCATCAATGAGGTTGTTTAACACTTGCTCGCCTAACCCTTGGGGGTCGTTGAGCTGGTCATACCAGCTTTTGATTTGCTGCCCGAAATAGGAAAGCAGCATGGTGTCTTGCCCAAATTGTTGCAGGTTTTGCATGGTGGCGTCAATCTGCATGATGTAGGTCGCCCGTTGGAAGCGCACCCGTTTTTGGAATTCGCCTACGGTGATGGTTTGGCCGTTGACTTTGGCCACGGGTTTGCGGGCCTGCAAGACGGTTTGGTTGAGCACACCCCAACCGATAATGGCAGCCAAGAGCACGATGAAGGCCACGGCGCCCATCATGATCATGCGCTGTTGGTGTTGAAGCCGCCGCGAGACGTGTTTTTGCTTGCGGCTGACTTCAGAGGCTTTGATTTCGTGTTTTTTGCGTTTACCCATGAATGTCTCCTCACGTTTCAAAAACGGGGCATAGGGTACTGCACGACCCTATGCCCCGAGCGGTTATGATGCTGCCACGGGCTCAGCGGATGGCGATTTCGCCCACAAAAGGCAACAGGGCCAAGTGGCGGGCGCGTTTGATGGCCCGAGCCAATTGGCGTTGGTGTTTCGCGCAGGTGCCCGTCTGGCGCCGAGGGCGAATTTTGCCCTCTTCGGTAATGTAGCGCCGCAAAACGTCAACCTGTTTGTAGTCAATTTTCTCGACTTTTTCCACGCAAAATTGACAAACCTTAGGACGGCTATAGTAACGCCGATTGTTAGCCATAGTACGTTCTCCTTACAAGAGGGTTAGAAGGGGAAGTCCTCGACATCGTCGTCGGAGGGCATCGTTTCATCGGAAGATGCTTCCTCCAGCGGCAAGGGGGCATCGTGGGGTGTTTCGCTTTCTTCGTGGTGTTCCGCCCGTAGGTGCCGCCGGTCGCCGAGGATGATCATTTCGTTGGCGACGATTTCGGTGCGGATGTGTTGCACCCCGTTTTCGTCTTGCCAGCGGTAGTTTTTGAGGCGACCTTCGATGTACACCTGTTGGCCTTTGTGCAACAGTTGGTTGCAAATTTCGGCCAGGTTGCCCCAGGCGACCACTCGGAACCATTCGGTTTCGGTGCGCCGGTCGCCGTTGGCGGTATTCCAACTGCGGCTGGTTGCAACGCTGAAGGTTGTCACGGCGCGGCCCGAGGGCGTGTAGCGCATTTCCGGGTCACGTCCCAAACGACCGATTAGCATCACCTTGTTTAAACCACGGCTCATCATTCGCTCCTTGCTCGCATGCTCGGGTCTATGGGAATACAGCCGCCGACCGGAACAGAAACAAGTGGTTATTCGTCCGTGCGGGTAACCAGATAGCGCATGATTGGCTCATGCAAGCGCATTTTGCGTTCCAGCGGCGCGACCGCGGTGGGGGGCATGTTGGCTTCGATCAAAGTGTAGTACCCTTCGCGGCGCTTGCGGATGGCGTAAGCCAACTTGCGTTTCCCCCAAGGTTCTACCTTGGTAATTTCACCACCTTCGGCGGTGATCCACCCTTTGACCTTTTCAACGGTTTCGTTGAGGGCGTTTTCGTCCAGGTCTGGGTGCACAATGAAAACGATCTCGTAACTGCGCATAGATCCTCCTTTCCTCGGGGTTGCCTCCGACGGAGGGGCCGGAAGCGGAATAGGCCACGCTCCAGCGCGTGGCACGGCGCTAAGTGTAGCACGCGGCCGCTGTTTTGAAAAGGGTTCACGGCTTATTTCGCGAGGATGGCCGCCCAGCCGCCCCACGGCCGCTGGGCGGCGGGCGGTGTTCCCGTGGCGGCGGGAGGCGGGGGCGGTGTCAGCGCTTGCCGCGGCAGGCTCACGGCTGCGTCAGCCGTTCCAGCACCCCTTGAAGCACGGCCACGGCTTGGCGGTATTCTGCCAGGGGAAGGTGCTCGTGGGGGGTGTGATCCAGGCTGCTATCGCCAGGGCCATAAGCCACGGCTGGGCATCCCCACGCTGGCGCGACGATATTGAGGTCGGCAGTGCCGGTTTTGACCACAAAGCCGGGCTTGCCGCCCGCGGCGCGAATGGCGCCCAAGAAGGCGCGCGTCAGGGGCGTGCGTTTATCGCCGCGGTAGGCGGGGATGGCATAGCCTTGTGGGGTGATCTGCCCCGTGGGCTGAATTTGAGCCAGTAGGTCATACCATGCCTGGGGGGGCACGTCGAGGGGAAGGCGGCCGCCCAGGTGCAGTTCAGCCCATTCGGTGAAGCCATCGGTGCCGGAGGTGAGGCCGCGCAGGGAAGGTTGGAGGCGCTCGAACGCACGGCGGCGGTTGGCGTTGCGGGTTGCGGTTTCGGCGGTGAGGTTTTGCCACCACGCGCAGGCCATTTCCGCGGCGCTGGTTTCTTGGGATGCTGTATGGCTCAAGGGGCGGGCAAAGCGCACGGTGGCGCGCGCGCTGCCTTTGTAGCCCAGCGTGATGCGCTGCCAGCTGCTGGGCTCGCCGATGATGGCGAATTCGGGGTGGTAAGCCGCCTGTTGGGCGATAAAGCGAGCGCCTGTTGATTCGCGCTCTTCATCCACTGCGCCGATGACGATGATTTGCCAGCCTTCCCGTGGGCCCAGCGCGGCCACCGCGTCGGTGAAGGCGGCCAAGGGGCCTTTGGCGTCTACGCTGCCGCGGCCGAAGAGCACTTCGCCCTCGTCGGGCAGGGTTTCCACACGCACGGGGATTTCGCCGGGCACCGTGTCAATATGGCCCAGCAAGACAATTTGCCGGGGGCCTTGGCCCATGATTCCGACGGCATTGCCTGCGGCGTCGCGGCGCCACTTCGTATAGCCAAGTTCGCGGAAGCGGGTCAGCAGCGCCTCTACGGCTGCACTTTCCTGCCCGCTGGGAGAGTATTGCATCACCAGCCGGTAAAGGGTGGTGGGTACATTGCTTGGTTGGGTCATTGCAAACACCTATCGAGAATCCCTGTCGGTATGCTCATTCGGTAAGCACGCTTTGGAGGGCTTCCACCACTTGGTCAACCTGCGCACGGGAAATCACCAGCGGCGGCAGAAAGCGAATGACCGTCAGACCTGCCGGCAAGGCCAAGACGCCTTGGTCCATCAGGGCTTGAATGTAGGGAGCTACTTTGCGCTTGAGTTCCACGCCGATCATCAGCCCCAGCCCGCGCACTTCGCGAATCAGCGGGCTTTGAATGGCCTGGAGGCGCTCCAGGAAGTAAGCCCCCGTGGATGCAGCCCGCTGGGGCAGGTTTTCTTCTTCCATCACTTCCAGCGTGGCCAGGGCGGCCGCGGCAGCCAGGGGATTGCCGCCAAATGTGGTGCCGTGGATGCCGGGTTTGAGGTCCGCAACCCGTTCTCCCAGCAACACGGCGCCCATGGGCACGCCGCCGGCGATGCCTTTGGCCAGGGTGACCATGTCGGGCTGAAGGCCATAGTGCTGAAAGGCAAACATTTTGCCTGTGCGCCCCATCCCGCTTTGGATTTCGTCCACGATGAGCAGGGCGCCGCGTTCGCGGCATACTGCTTGGGCGGTTTCCAGGAACGCCGCGTCTGCGGGATGGATGCCGCCTTCGCCTTGGACCACTTCCAGCAACACCGCGGCGGTATGGTCGGTGACGGCGGCTTCCAGCGCGGCGGGTTTGTTGTAGGGCACATGGTGAAATTCGGGCACCAGGGGCTGGAAGGGTGCGCGGTATTTTTTGTTCCAGGTGGCTGAGAGGGCGCCCATGGTGCGGCCATGAAAGCCCCGCATCGCGGCGACGATGCCGCTGCGCCCTGTGCTGTAGCGGGCGAATTTGAGCGCGGCTTCTACGGCTTCGGTGCCCGAGTTGCAGAGGAAGACCCGCGTCATCCCCGGCACCAAGGTGCCCAGCCGCGCCAAGAGGCGGGCGCGCGTGTCGTTGTAGAACATTTCGGGGCAGGTGATGAGGCGCGCGGCTTGCTCGCTGAGCGCTCGGACGACTTTGGGGTGGCTGTGGCCGATGTTGGCAACGCCGTGGCCGGCCACGCAGTCAATGTATTCTCGGCCTTGCTCGTCCCAAACGCGTGCTCCTTGCCCTCGCACGATGGTCAAGGGGCGTTTGGCATACAGGCCCGAGGTGTGTTGGTTTTCGAGGTCTTGAAAGTTCATGGGGCAATCACTTCATGGGGTGGTTGGGGTGCGGTTATTCGGCCGAGCGGTGGGTTGTTGGCCGTTGCCACTGCCAAACCGTGGGGAGCAACAATCCGGCGGCCAGGGCTTTGAGTGCGTCGCCAAGCAGGAAGGGTGTCAGCCCCAGGGCGATGGCTTGGCGCATGCCCACAAAGCGGCTCAGCCAGGCCAGGCCAAAGGCGTAAAGCACGATTTCACCCAGCAAAAAGCCTGCCCAGGCGGTGATGAAGCGGCGGTCGTGGCCGTGTTCGGCCAGTTTCCCGACCACCCAGGCTGCGGCCACGAAGCCGAACAGATAGCCGCCGGTGGGGCCGAGCAGGTAGGCCAGGCCGCCTCCGCCCGCAAACACTGGCAGCCCTAACGCGCCTTCTGCCAGGTAGGCCAGCACCGCGGCTGCGCCTCTGCGGCTTCCTAAGGCCGCACCCACCAGCAGCACGGCAAACGTTTGGCCGGTGATGGGCACAGGCGTGAAGGGCAGCGGCAGACGCACGTGCGCCATCAGCGCGATAAACGCGCTGGCTGCGAGCACCAGCGCCAAATTGCCCGCGCGCGAAAGCGCAGGCACGAGCACGGCTTTGCGAGGGTGAACGGTGGTGAGCATGGTCATGGCAATCTCCTGAAAGGGAATGAAACGCGTGCGCTATGAAATATCAACCCCAGTGGTCTGGGGCTGGTTGCGGTGTTGCCACCAACCTTCGACCCAAAAGATGAGCAACGCCAGCCAAACCAGGCTGTAGCCAATCAAATGGGCTCGGGTGAAAGGCTCGTGCAGCAAGGCCACGCCGATGAGAAATTGCAGCGTGGGCGCGAGATATTGCAAAATGCCTATCACGCTCAGCGGCACCCGCCGCACGGCCGCGCCAAAGAAGAGCAATGGCACTGCAGTGACCACGCCCGCACCGACCATCAGCAGGTTTTGGAGCGCCCCAGCATGCCCAAACGCGCCTTGCCCTTGTTGCTCGCTCCAGAGCAAGAAGCCCAGCGCTGGTAGGAAGAGGAGGCCGGTTTCCAGGGTCAGGCCGTCAATGGCTTCCAGCGGCGCGGTTTTGGTCACCAAGCCATACAGGCCAAACGTGCCGGCCAGCGCCAGGGCAATCCACGGGAGGCGGCCATACATCCATGTGAGATAAGCCACGCCCGCACCGGCCAGCCCAATGGCAAGCCATTGCCACGGCCGCAGGCGTTCCTTGAGCACCACCAAACCCAGCAGCACGCTCAGCAGCGGGTTGATGAAATAGCCCAGGCTGGCTTCGACCACGTGCCCATGCGTAACGCCCCAAACATACGTCAGCCAGTTGCCAGCCAGCAGCAGCCCTGCAAACGCGTAGATGCGCACGATGCGGCGGTCGCTGAGCAATGTGCGCAGGCGCTTTCCTTGCTTGGAGACGGCCAGCAGGCCAAGCATGAAGAGGAAAGCCCACACGATGCGGTGGCCGATGAGTTGGGTGGCGGGGATGTCGCTCAGCGGTTGCCAGTAAAGGGGAAACAGCCCCCAGAGGATGTAAGCCGTCACTGCGTAGAGATAACCGATGTCCATGAGGCCCTCGACGGATAGGGGCTATCTTACCATGTTTTGGGTTTTGGGGGCTGCCGCTGAGGAAGGCGGCGGGAAGGCGGCAATCGCGCCCAAGGCGGTGACGGCTTGGGCGCCGGCTGCGTTGCCTGCGGCAGCGGCATGTGGCGGCGCCGCGCCTTGGAGCGCGGCCGCGATGTAGCCCGCGGCAAAGGCATCGCCCGC
>CAYLRJ010000116.1:0-48586 GCA_964386185.1 uncultured Anaerolineaceae bacterium | reverse complement strand
TGACCCCTTATGACGAAAAAGGCGTGATGGACGAATTGAAGCGAGTTTTTTACACCTTGGTTTGGCCGTGACGGCTTTGCGTCGTCCGTGCGCTTGAGAGGCCAAGCAACAGGTCCGCGTCGGTTTTTCGGCGCGGACCTGAACTTTTAACCAGCATAAGGCAATGCTTTGGCAAAGGTATGCCCGCGGGTATTGCTCAATGCGCGCTCACGAATGGCGTAGCCCATGCGTCAGCCAGCCTTGGCTTACTCGCGCGCTTCAACCACAGTTTGTTGAGGTGTTGAAGCCAAGGCAAATTACCCCGCCCCGCTGCAATGTTGTCGCTGGTCGTTTTAGCTGCGCCCCTGGCGCGGGCTGGGTGTGTGCTTTTGTTTGCGGTCGAGGTTGTTGGTGAGGTTGGGTGGCTGTTTTGAGGTATGGGTGTTGCGTGGCTGTGTTCGTTGTTTTGGGGTGATGTTTTTGAAAGTTTCCTGGGTGCTTTTTCTGGCTATACGAAATATCAATTGGCTATACGAAGCCCGCGCAGAGTTTGAGTTCGCCAACGTAAAGCAAGGAGGGCTCCTCAAAAATCCACCCCTCACAAACGCACGCTGCGCTTCTGCTCAACGGCCAAAGCAACCACCCCTCGCATCCAACGCCGCGGGGCAGCATCGCTCCGACCTCTGCGCCAGCACCCAGCCACGCCCCCATCCGCGACTTCCCCAGACAAACTTGTGCTATAATCCCCCTTCGCTCGACCATCTCCCTGCACGGAGTTGCCCCCATGCGATGGATCCGCTTCCAACACCCCGATGGCTCAGCCCGCTACGGCTGGCTGGACGGCGACCAAGTGGGCCTGGTCCACGGCACGCCCTTTGGTGAACGCCAACGCGAAGAACCAACGCTGCCCCTCGACGAAGTACGGCTTTTGCCGCCGGTGCAGCCTTCCAAAATCATCTGCGTAGGCCGCAATTACGCCGCCCACGCAGCCGAGCACCAGGCCGAAGTGCCAGAAATCCCGCTCATCTTCCTCAAGCCGCCTTCCGCGGTCATCGGCCCCCTCGAAACCATCATCCTTCCCCCGCAATCCCAACAGGTGGAACACGAAGCCGAGTTAGCCGTGGTCATCGGGAAGCGCGGGCGTTGGATTACCCCCGAAGACGCACCAGCCCACATTTTGGGCTACACCATTGCCAACGATGTGACCGCCCGCGACCTCCAACGCCGCGACGGGCAATGGACGCGCGGCAAAGGTTTCGACACGTTTTGCCCTTTGGGCCCCTGGATTGAAACCGACTTTGACCCCGCGGACGCGCTCATCACGTGCCGCGTCAACGGTGAAATGCGCCAGATGGGCTCTACCCGCGATATGGTGTTTCGCATTCCCCAACTCATTGCCTTCATCTCTTCGGTGATGACCCTGGAACCAGGCGATGTCATCCTCACCGGCACCCCGGCCGGGGTTGCCCCGCTGCAAGATGGCGATGTGGTTGAAGTCGAAATCGAGGGCATCGGCGTGTTACGCAACCCGGTCAAAGCCGAACAAGCCCATTGAGGCTTGCGCTGCGCTGCAAAAAGGCCTCGGCACACGCAATGGTGGTTTGCCGAGGCCTTTTTTTGTGTAGCCACCCAAAAAAGGGCGTCAATCGCCGCGTTCGCCGGCCAAAACGTGTTCGCCGACCAAAACCCCGTAGTGCGGCGGGTCGTCGTCCAGGGCGGCTTGCACAAGCGGGTCATCGCTGGCGAGATAAGGGTTTTCCCATGTTGGGGATGGCTGGCATTGCGGCCTTGGCAAACGATATGCTGCGGCCACAATATCGCGCACGTAGCGTGTCAGCTGGGCGGCTGCGAGCCTACGGCGCACCCCGCGCCACGGCTCAGGAGACACCGGCGGATGCACCACCACTTCCACAGGATGGCGCCGCGGCCATCGGCAATACATCGGCCAGGCCTCAAACAAGCCGTTGATGGTCAAGGGCACCAGAGGGGCGCCCGTTGTCAGCGCCAAGCGCGCCGCGCCCGGCCGCCAGCGCAAAAACCGCCCATCCGGGGTCCGGCCGCCTTCCGGAAACACAGCCAAAACACCCCCGGACTGCAAATGCCGGCAGGCCGCCCGATATGCGTCTTGCCCGATGGGCGGCACGCCTTCTCGCCACCCATCCACCGGAATAGCATCCAAATGGCGATACACCCATCCCAGCACCGGGGCTTCGTAGTGCTGCGCCCAAACCACAAAACGCGGCTCGACCGGCAGCAGCGAATACAGCAGCAGGCCGTCTAAATACGACGCATGATTGGCAACGACAATGGCAGGCCCTTTTGAGGGAAGGTATTCGCTTCCCACCACGTGGTAAGGCCACAAACGACGGAAGAGAAAACGGACAAAAGCTCGATTGTGCAATGATGCTCTCCTGGGCAGGATACGCCGCACATTATACCCCAAACACGCCTCAGGAAGATGCAGGAAGGCGCAAAAAGCCACCAACAACCTCCCTACAAGAAGCATCCACCAAGGGAGCGAGAGGCGAAGCCAACCCACGCCGACACCGATTGGCGCAGATGAACGCAAAAAGTTGACATTTCAACGGTCATCCCGTATAATGACTGCGACAATTCAGAAAGGCACGACTTCTGGAGGAGTAAGCAGGCTCCAGGCTGACAGAAAAGATGCGGTCTCTGGCTGAAAGCCGCCGCAGCACTGCCCTGCCGAAGGTCGCCAGAAGGATGCTGGCCGAAGAAAGCCGCCATGCGGTGAGTAGACCGGCCCGGGCGCGCCCGTTATTGCGCAACCCCAATCGGCTCTGGCAGCCCGTTGGGGGAACGAGAGCGTCGCGGCCGCAAGGCGCGGCGAAGTGAGGTGGTACCGCGGATTCCCCTTCCGTCCTCATGGGCGAAGGGGCATTTGTTTTTTAACGCCCATCTCGCCAGCCCACCGATAAAAACCACGGAGGAACCTATGCCCAAATACGAACTTCCCCCCACTTTCAACTTCCGAGAGCTCGAGCCCGAAATCTACGACCGCTGGGAAAACCGCGGCTACTTCCAGCCCAGCAACGACCCCAACAAGCCCGGCTTTGACCCCAAGAAAAAGCCCTTCGTCATCTCAATGCCGCCTCCCAATGTCACCGGCGAGTTGCATTTGGGGCACGCGATGTTCGTTTCGCTGGAAGACCTCATGACCCGCTACCACCGCATGAAAGGCGACCCGACGTTGTGGGTGCCCGGCACCGACCACGCGGGCATCGCCACCCAACTGATGGTGGAACGCGACCTGGAAGCCAAAGGCACCAACCGCACCGAGCTGGGCCGGGAGGGCTTCCTCAAACATGCCTGGGCGTGGAAAGAATGGTATCGCGACCGCATCGTCGGGCAAATCCGCCGCCTGGGTGCCTCGTGCGACTGGACGCGCGAGCGCTTCACCCTGGACGACGACCTCTCGCGGGCCGTCCGCGAGGCCTTCGTGCGCCTCTGGAAAAAAGGGCTGATTTATCGCGGCCCGCGGCTTATCAACTGGGACCCCAAACTCAAAACCGCCGTCTCGGACTTGGAAGTGGAATATCGGGAACAAAAGGGCAAGCTCTACTACTTCAAATACATGCTGGCCGATGGCAGCGGCTACATTCCTGTGGCCACCACCCGCCCCGAAACCATCCTGGGCGACACCGCGGTCGCCGTCCACCCCGACGACGAGCGCTACCAAGCTTTCGTCGGCAAGGAAGTCGTGGTGCCCATGTTGGGCCGCCGCATTCCGGTCATTGCCGACGACTACGTAGACCCCAAATTCGGCACCGGAGCGCTCAAAATCACCCCTGGCCACGACCCCCACGACTACGAAATCGGCCAACGCCACAACCTCCCCATCATCAACATTTTCGACGAAGAAGCCCGCATCAACGAAAACGGCGGCCCTTACCAAGGGCTCGACCGCTTCGAGGCTCGCGAAAAACTGTGGGAAGACATGCGCGCCGCGGGGCTGGTCATCAAAGAGGAGCCACACATCCACCAAGTGCCGGTTTCCCAACGGGGCGGCACCCCCATCGAACCCATGATTTCCACCCAGTGGTTCGTCAAAATCAAACCCTTGGCCGACGCCGCGCTGGAAGCCGTGCGCGATGGCCGCATCCGCATCGTGCCCGAGCGCTTCGAAAAGGTCTACTTCCACTGGCTGGAAAACATCCGCGACTGGTGCATCAGCCGCCAACTGTGGTGGGGGCATCGCATCCCGGCCTGGTATGGCCCCGACGGCGAAATCTTCGTCGCCCACGACGAACAAGAAGCCCACGCCCTGGCCGAAGCCCACTACGGCCACCCCGTGGAACTCACCCAAGACCCCGACGTCCTCGACACGTGGTTCTCTTCCGGCCTGTGGCCGTTTTCCACCCTGGGCTGGCCCGACGACACCCCCGACTACCGCTACTTCTACCCCACCAGCGTGATGGAAACCGGCTACGACATCCTCTTCTTCTGGGTCGCCCGCATGATCATGATGGGGCTGGAATTCACCGGCCAAGTCCCCTTCCACACCGTGTATCTCCACGGCCTGGTGCGCGACGAACACGGCCAAAAAATGTCCAAAACCAAGGGCAACGTCATTGACCCCCTGGTGGTGATGAACGAAATGGGCACCGATGCCCTGCGCTTCACCCTACTGGTCGGCTCCAGCCCTGGCAACGACATGAACCTCAGCCTGAAAAAGGTGGAAGCCAACCGCAACTTCGCCAACAAAGTGTGGAACGCCGGCCGCTTCGTCATCGGCGCGCTGGAAAAGGCCCCCGACGCCCCGCAAGGCGACCCCGACTGGACCCTGGCCGATTCCTGGATTTGGGCCCGCCTGCAAGAGTTGGTGCGCAACGTCAACCGCCTCTTTGAGGCCTACCAATTTGGCGAAGCCGGACGACAGATTTACGATTTCTTCTGGAGCGAATTTGCCGATTGGTATCTGGAAATCGCCAAAATCCAGCTGGCCGAGGGCGGCGATCGGGCCTTCTACACCGCCCAAACCCTGGTCAAAGTGCTGGATACCACCCTGCGGCTGTTGCACCCCTTTACGCCGTTCGTCACCGAAGCCCTGTGGGGGCACCTCAAAGCCGCGGTCATCGAGCGCTATGGCAAAAAATCGCCCTATTTCACCCCCCAAGAAGGCTGGGCAGAAGCGCTCATCATCGCCTCCTGGCCAGAAAGCCGCGCCAAAGAAGGCTGGGAAGACGACAAAACCGCGGCCTTCGGCATCTTCCAGGAAGTGGTCCGCGCGATCCGCAACTTGCGGGCTGAGAAGAAGGTCAAGCCCAGCACCAAAGTGGGCGCCATTTTGGCCGCTGGGGAACACACAGCCGCCCTCCAAGGCTTGGCCCCGGCCTTAGCGGCTTTGGCTCGGCTGGACCCCGCCCACTTGACCATCACCGAAAGCCTGGCGAGCCGGCCAGAAAAGCACGTCGCCCTGGTGGCCGGCACGGTGGAAATCTTCCTGCCCCTGGCCGACCTGATTGACCCCGCCGAGGAGCGAGCCCGTTTGGAAAAGGAACTCGCCGAGGTCGAAGCCCAAATTGCCCGCCTGGAACGCCTGCTGGCCGGCCCCTTTGCAGAAAAAGCGCCCCCCGCGGTGGTGCAAAAAGAGCGCGATAAATTAACCCAGGCCCGAGCCCAGGCCGAGAAAATTCGCAAACAAATTCAAGAATTGGGCTAACCGCTTCGCCAACAAAAAAACAGCCTGGCCGTGAGCCAGGCTGTTTTTTTACGCCACGGAGCAACGAGCAACGCCCGGGCCGCGGCAAGCCTTTCCCATGCGCGATGCAGCTCGCCGTGGGCCGCGGCCTTCCCTAAAGGGGCAAACGGCCAGGGCGTTTTATTGCCGACTTTCCCAAATTTTCACAGCCCGCTTGACCAGGGCCTTGACTTCCGCGTCGGGGATGTCGTCAATGTATTCGTAGCGCTCCAAGCCTACCAAAATGTTCACGCCGCCCGAAATTCCCGAAACAATGCGCACCGCCTGGGTAATGTTCGTTTCCGAGCGCAGTTCCTGGACGATTTCGTCAATTTGGTGGGCAATGTTAGGCGGGGCCGGGGCAGGGCGGCCAGGGCGCGTGCGGCGCGAGGAGGTGGGCATTTCGGGGGTGCCGATGGGTTCTTTGGGGTGCGGCCGTGTGTCGGGCTTGGCAGGCGCCGCCGACGCGGCCCCATGAGCTGAGGCGCCGGGCTGCATCCAATCGCGCACTTTGGCCAAATAATCCAACAGGCGACGCCGGCTGTCAGCCGACATGGCCGCGTAACGCGGGTAGGCCACGCCGTCTAAGACCACTTCCAAATCGTCGCCCCGGTGATGCAGCAGCAAGCCCAAGGTAGGCCGGGATGCGCTCGTCCGCGCGGTTTCATCGCAGGGAGCGCCCGCCGCGGCGCGGCGCGGCAGCGGCTCGCGCCGCTTGCTTGAGGCCTCACGCTTGCCAACGAACCAGCCCAACGCCATTCCGACCATGAGGCCCAGCAAAATCCCCATCATTAGGAAAACCAACAAAGCGCCATCCATTTTCACTATCCTTCAGGTCAAAATCAACAAGTTTGGAAAGGCTGACAACGCGGGCAGAAAAACGTGCTCCGTTGCCCAACCTGAATGCGCTCGACCGGTGTATAGCAAGTATAGCACGGCTCGCCCTGCCGATGATAGACCCGAAAGGTGTTTTGGAAGGTGCCGCCGCGATACATCCAATCAATGCTGGCGCCGTTGGCTGCAATGCCTTCGCGCAAGACCGCGCGAATCGCCGCCAAGAGGCGCTGGGCTTGCTCGGCGCTCAAGCAGTTTGCAGCCGTGCGTGGGTGAATTTGGGCGCGATGGAGGGCTTCGTCGGTGTAGATGTTTCCCAAACCAGCCAGAAATCTTTGGTTCATCAGCAAGGGCTTGATTTGCCCACGGCGCTGTTGCAAACGCGCGAAAAAGCGCGCGGGGGTCAGAGCTGGGTCGAAAGGCTCAGGGCCCAAATGCCCCAGCACCTCTGCGGGGTCGGCCACCAACCACGTGCGGCCAAATTTGCGTGGGTTGTCGAAAGCCAAGACACGCCCGTCGGCAAAGCGCAACAGCCAACGCGTGTGTTTGGGCACGGGCTGCCCCGGCGGCAACACCACCAAGTCGCCGCTCATGCGCAAGTGGACAATCAAGTAGCCGGTTTTGCCCCATTCGAGCACCAGGTATTTTCCCCGTCGCCACACGTCGGTCAGCACCGCATCAATCAAGTGGGCTGCCCAAGCCGCGGGCGAGGGTGTTACGATGACGGGCTGCCAGCGCACTTCCACAGCCGCAACCCGCGCGCCCACGATAGACGGCTGCCCTCGGCCGCCGTCTCGCAATGCTCGGGCGATGGTCTCGACTTCAGGCAATTCGGGCATAGGCTCACTCGTTGAACAACGCACCCACACTGCGGCCTTCGTGGGCCCGACGAATGACCTCGCCCAGCAAAGGCGCGATGGAAACGATTTGCAAGCGCGATCCCAGTTTTGCCCGTTTCTCCGCGGGGATGGGCACGGTATCGGTCGTAATAATCTCTTTGACAGGCAAGGCCGCCAGGCGCTCGGCCGCAGGCGGGGAAAACACAGGGTGAACGAAAACCAAATACACATCACGGGCGCCGTGACGCTTGACCAAGCGCACGGCTTGCTCCATCGAGCCGCCGGTGTCAACTTCGTCGTCCACGATGATGACGTCCCTGCCGGCCACGTCGCCGATGATGGTCAGGGCTTCGGTGCGGGCTTGATTGCCCAAACGCCGCTTTTCAATAAAGGCCATCGGCGTGTGAAGGGCTTCTGCGTAGTTGCGCCCTTTTTTGGCAAAGCCCAAATCGGCCGTCACCACCACGGGGTTGTGCAGGCGTGGCAGGCGGTCTTGCATGTAATCTACCAGCAGGTGAAACGCGGTCAAGACGTCGCCCGGGATGGAGAAAAAGCCTTGGATTTGTCCGGCGTGCAAATCAAAGGTGATGTAACGGTCGGCCCCAGCCACCTCAATCATGTCGGTGATGAGGCGCGCGGTAATGGGCACGCGCGGTTGATCTTTTTTGTCGGAACGGGCGTAGCACAGATACGGCACCACCGCTGTGATTCGGCCGGCCGAGTCGAGCCGCACTGTTTGCAGCATGATGAGCAGTTCCATCAAATTACGATGCACCGGCCGAGAGGTGGTTTGGATGATGTAAACATCTTGCCCCCGCACGCTATGATGCAATTTGACAAACAGATTTTCGTTGGGAAACTGGATAATATCAACGCCCCCCAAGGGGAGTTGGAGGTAGTCGGCAATGTGCTGTGCCAAGGCAGGGAATGACGTGCCAGAGAAAAGTTTGATGTCACCGTACATATGGCAAACCCTCGAGCGTGATGGGAAGGCGAACGGTCGTCACCAGAACCATCAATTGGGTGCAACCGAAGCGTGATCGAGCAATTGCGCCACCGCGTCCGATGGCGCCAGGCGCCGCGAAAAAACCTGCTCTAACGTGGCGCGATAAAGGTCTGTCGAAACCGTCGCGCGCCAGCGTTGCATCAAAGTATCTCGCAGCAGATTTTCCAATTCAGACTGCAAACGCACTCGGTCTCGAATTTGCCATTCGCCGGTTTCCTGCAAATGGGCCCGATGGCGCGCGATGGCCGCGGCCAAATCGGCAATGCCTTCGTTTTCCACCGCGATGGTGCGCACCACAGGCGGCACCCACAAAGGCGCATCGGCCCGCCGCGTGCCAACTTCGACCACCATGCGCTGGCCGTGGTGCATGATGGTTTCCTGCGAGGGGTGGGCCATTTTCAACATCTCGGTCAGCGCGCGCACAGTGGCATCGGCGCCCGGCCGGTCGGCTTTGTTGACCACCAAAATGTCGGCGATTTCCAAAATGCCGGCCTTGATGGCCTGCACGTCATCACCCAGGCCGGGGGCTTCGACCACCAAGGTGGTATGTGCCAAGCGGGCGACATCCACCTCGGCCTGCCCCGCTCCCACGGTTTCGATGAATACGATGTCAAAACCCGCGGCGTCCAGCGCCTGCACCAACCCCGCGGTGGTGCGCGCCAAGCCGCCCAACGCGCCTCGCGAGGCCATCGAGCGAATAAACACACCCGGATCGCCGGCCAAGTCGCGCATGCGGATACGATCGCCCAAAATGGCTCCGCCGGTAAAAGGGCTGGAAGGATCCACCGCGACAATGGCCACACGCTTTGGGTCGCCTTCGGGCGGGTGCCGATAAAAGTAAGCCAAGCGGTTGACCAGCGACGATTTGCCGGTGCCCGGCGCGCCCGTGACGCCCACGATGTGAGCCTTCCCCGTGTGGGGGAAAAGGGCCTTGAGCGCTTCCCGACCTTCGGGCTGGTCGTTTTCAATGAAGGTCAAAACCCGCGAAAGCGCCAAGCGGTTGCCTTCCAAAACTTGCGTTGCAATATGTTCGGCGGCTGTCACTGCTTCATTCCCCTTCGGTGCCCAAAACCGCCTGACGGATGTCTTTGACAATGTCATCGGTCAATGTGCCCGGCCCATAGACCGCATGGACGCCCATTTCCAACAGCCGTGGGGCATCTTCGTCGGGGATAATTCCTCCCACGAACACTTTGACGTGGTCTTGGCCGTTTTGGCGCAGCAACTCCAAAACCCGCGGCACCAAAGCCATATGGGCCCCAGAAAGAATTGACAGCCCCACAACATCAACATCTTCTTGCAGGGCTGCCTCGGCAATCATCTCGGGCGTTTGACGCAAACCGGTGTAAATGACTTCCATGCCTGCGTCGCGCAAAGCCCGCGCGACGACTTTGGCGCCACGATCGTGCCCGTCTAAGCCAGGTTTCGCGATGAGCACACGAATTCTGCGCTCTGCCATAGACTTCTCCTCGATATGGGGTCTGTGGGTCTTGCGGAGCACTTTCATTATACCCTAACGGAGCGAAAGCGCCACCCGCTTTGGGGAAGCAAGCCACGGCCACGCCAAGCGCTGTGAGCACACCAACGCGCTCTTTGCAGGCTCACTTTTCGCCGCTTTCTGACAGCCCACGCGCAGCCGCCCGACAATGGAAACTGCGCCGATGGACCGGCGAAGGCCCCCAGCGCGCCAGGGCTTCCCGATGCCGCCGCGTGCCATAGCCCTTGTGACGGGCAAAACCATAGCGGGGGTAGCGCGCATCCAGGGTGCGCATGAGGGCATCGCGATGGGTTTTGGCCAAAACCGAGGCCGCGGCAATGCTCAGGACTTGTTGATCGCCTTTGACCAGCGCGGTTTGCGGCAAGGGGCAATCGGGCAAGCGCACATAGTCAATCAACAGGAAATCTGGCCGTGGGCGAAGCGCTTCCAAGGCGCGCTGCATGGCCAAATGCACCGCGGGCACAATGCCCCACGCGTCAATTTCGGATGGCGTGGCATAGCCCACCGCCCAAGCGAGGGCCACCTGACGAATGCGCGCAGCCCACATTTCGCGCTGCGAAGGCCGCATTTGTTTCGAATCCAACACGCCTTCAAGGGCACGGGGCGCCAAATTGGGGGGCAGAATCACCGCCGCGGCCGCAACAGGGCCGGCCAACGCGCCGCGGCCGGCCTCATCGAGCCCGGCCACGTAGCGAAAACCGCCTTGCCAAAGGAACCGCTCGTAAAACAAATCAGGTTTTTGGCGGGTCATAGCGCCCTCGCCACGCGTTCCAACGAATGGCCAGCAAATCAAGCGCCATCCGAAACGAATCGTGAACCAAACGCACCCGACTATCAGGGTCAAAATACCATGTGATGGGCACTTCAACAATCCGATAGCCGCGGCGCCGAGCAATGAACAAAATTTCCACGTCAAACGACATGCCCGTCAGGGTCTGATAACGGAAGAGGTCTTCGGCCACTTCCCCCCGAAAGCATTTGAAGCCGCATTGCGTATCCCGAAAGCCGGGCAAAGCCAAGGCTTGCACCATCAGGTTGAAAGCCCGCCCCACCAAGTGCCGATAGGCCGGCTCTTGTAAGCGCCGCGAAGCCGGCAGTTCGCGCGAGCCGATGGCAATGTCAAAATCGGTCTGTTGGGGCGGCAGGAAGCGCGGCAGTTCTTCGATGGGCATCGAGAGGTCCGCATCGCAGAGGAAACGATATTCGCCCCGCGCAGCCAGCATCCCCCGCTGCACTGCCAAGCCTTTGCCGCGGCGGCTCTCGTGCAACACCCGCACCACGTCGGGGTTGGCTTCCTGGAAGGCCCGCGCCAAGGCCAAAGTGTCGTCGGTGGAGCCGTTTTCCACGACCAATACTTCCGCGCGATACGGTTGTGCGCGAAGAAAAGCCAGCACCTTTTCCAAGGTGCCGGGCAAGCGGTGGGCTTCGTTATGGGCAGGGATGACAATCGAGAGAAAGGGCATGAGCACGCGTCGTTAGTAAGCAGTGACCAGCACAAAGAAAATAGCAAAAGCCAGGGTGAGCAACACCAAAAAGGCCAATACCCCCAAAACCAGCCATTGCCGAGGGGTGAAATTGAAATAGCGCTCGGCCTTCTTGATGGCCTGCGGAGGCTGAGCAGCCTTTTTGGGGCGCTGCTTGGGCTTGGGAGTGGTTTCCAGTTTAGGGCGCGGGCGCACCGCTTCGGTAATGTCAAGCAGGGTGGTCGGCGACAAGACGGCCTTTTTCTGCGGAATTTGGGAAGCATAGCGCCGCAGCCCATCAGGGAGCAACGGGCGCACTGCCGGACGCACAGCATCAATGTCGGTCGCAGGGTCGGTAAACACCATGAGCGGCGTGACGATGATGGGTTGGCCGGCCAAATCCGAAAGATAATCTGTCAGCGCTTTGGCCATTTTCCGCACTTCTTGCACCACGTTGGGTTTCGCGGGGCGGTAATGACGGGCGTTGCGCTGCATGACTTCCCATTGGTCTTCGCGAATCCGGTAAAAACCAGCCTTGGGCCAGGTATAGAACAAATAAGCCCCCGTGGGTCCCAAAACCACCGGCGGCAACGGGGTTTTGTCGTTGGGCAGGGTCAAGCCCCGAATGGCCACGTAGCGGTTGTCCAAGGCCGTGTTGAGGGCAGCCAGGACCTTGTCTTCGGCTTGGGCAACCTGATAACGCTTCCAGCCATATTGCAAAATCAGTTGAATCTTCGTTCCCCAATCGTTAGGATTGGCTTTCAGCCTTTTGTAAGGCGACAAATCAATGATTTTCACGGCATCCCTCCGCCCAATGGGAGATAAAACGGCACGATAATTCTCGCCAAAACAAATGTATTATAGCATGCGTCAAAACCCTTGAGCAGCCGCGAGGCAATCCGCGCGTTAGGACAAAAGCCCCAAAGCACATCCACGGTGCAAGAAAGGCAGGGAAACGCCACCCGCGCAAGGCAAGCCCCCGACGACGCTGCCTTGGCTGAGGCCGCCCACAAAAAACCGCCCATGCCCAAACCACACTTTGCGGGTACAATAAAGCCAATATTGACACCAAGGAGGCCGCCATGCGTGTGCTCTTGCAGCGCGCCCAATGGGGCAAAGTGGTCGTCGAAGGCCACACCATTGCCGAAATCGGGCCTGGCGTGGTGCTGCTGGTTGGCGTCACCCACGCCGACACCGAAGCCGAAGCCCGCTATTTGGCGCACAAAATCGCCCACTTGCGCATTTTTGAAGACGAAAACGGCAAACTCAACCGCTCGCTGCTCGACGTGGGCGGCGAGGCCCTGGTGGTTTCGCAATTTACGCTCTACGCCGAGACGCGCAAAGGGCGCAGGCCGGCCTTCACCGCGGCCGCCCGCCCAGAACACGCCAAACCCCTGGTCGAACGCTTCGCGGCCCTGCTGCGCGAAGAAGGCGTACCCGTCCAAACCGGCCGCTTTGGCGCGCATATGGAAGTCGCCTTGGTCAACGACGGCCCGGTGACCATCTGGCTGGAACGAGCACCTTCATCCGAAGGCAAACCATGATGCAACTTCCCGCGTATCCGCTTCCCCCTTTGATTAAACGCCTCCAGACCGCGATCGCCCCCCACCGAGAAGTCTATCTGGTGGGCGGCACTGTGCGGGATATGCTGCGTGGCCGCGCCAGCCACGATGTGGACCTCGTGGTGCCACGTGCGGGCATGGCCTTTGCTCGCGAGCTGGCCCGCGCGCTCGGGGGCGCCTTTTACCCCTTAGACACCGCCCGCGACACCGGGCGCATCATCCTGGAAGAAGACGCCACGCGGCGGTATATTGACGTGGCCGTATATCGCGGCCCCACCCTGGAAGACGACCTCCGCGCCCGCGACTTCACCGTCAACGCGATGGCCGTGCCGCTGCACCGCCCCACACAGCTCATTGACCCCACCCACGGCCTGCGCGATCTCAAAGCAAAAGTGCTCCGCGCCTGCTCGCCCCACGCCTTCGCCGACGACCCACTCCGGGTGCTGCGCGGCGTGCGCCTGGCCGTGGCACTGCAATTCCGCATTGAGCCGCAAACCCGCGCCCAAATGCAGCAAGCCGTCCCCCTCTTGGAAGACGTCAGCCCCGAACGCCAACGCGACGAGCTCTTCCGAATGTTGGCCCTGCCCAAACCCACTGCAGCCATCAAAACCCTGGACGCTTTGGGCGTGCTGCCTTACCTCCTCCCTGAATTACCCCGGCTGCACGGCATCCCCCAGCCGCCGCCTCACCAAGCCGACGTCTGGACCCACACGCTCCACACCGTCGAATGGCTGGGGCGCCTGCTCACAGCCCTGGACCCCCACTACGAGCAAGACCACGCGGCCGACTTTGCCCTGGGCTTCACCATGGTGCGCATTGGCCGCTATCGGGAACACCTCGCGGAGCACTTCCGCACGCACAGCCACCCCGAACGCCCCCTCCAGAGCCTTCTTTCCCTGGCTGCGCTCTACCACGACGTGGGCAAAGCCGAAACCTTCACGCGGCTTCCCGATGGACGCATCCACTTTCACGGGCATCCTGAAGTGGGTGCCCAACGCGTGGCCCGCCGGGCTCGCGACTTGCACCTCAGCAATGCCGAAACCCAACGCCTGAGCACGATTGTGCGCCATCACATGCGCCCCCTGTTGCTCACCCAAACCGGGCAACGCCCCTCACGGCGCGCGGTTTACCGCTTTTTCCGCGACACAGGCGACGCCGGCGTTGATATTTGTTTGCTCTCCCTGGCCGACGTCTTGGCCACATATGGCCACACCTTGCCACACGATTTTTGGCAAGCCCACCTGGAAACCGTCCGCACACTGCTCGAAGGCTGGTGGGAACAGCGCACCGCCGTGGTGACCCCGCCTCCGCTGCTCTCTGGGCACGATGTAATGGAACAATTAGGCCTCCGGCCGGGCCCCTTGGTCGGAGCCCTGCTGGAAGCCCTGCGCGAGGCCCAAGCCGCGGGCGAAATTCAAACGCCCAACGAGGCCCTCGCGTTTGCACAACGGTGGCTGGCCGAACGCGAAACCTAATCGTCGTATAACACCGTCGGCTCAGCGTAATAACGTATCCCCTTGGCTGCCAAGCGCTCTTTGAGCCACTCCTGCAGACGAGCGCGCTTGACCTCCAAAGGCGCATCAACCGCCAAAGCATCCAAAGGATAGTTAACCCGCAACGCCCGCGGCGCGACGATGAAGCGGGTAATCCCCGGCGGGAAAAGATGCCCCGCGGCCACCAATTCCTGCACTTCGTGCACCTTAAAGGGCGGGAAAATCACCACCCCACTAATGTCCGGATACAACCCTTTGAGCACTTGAGCATCGTGCTCGCCGGTGCGGTCAAACGAAGCCATGCCCTTGTAAGCCGCAACCGCCGCGTTGAGCATGTCGAGCATTTTGGGGCGGTCTGACACTGCCGGCACCGAGAAAACCCGTCCGTCGGGCAAACTGAGCACCAACAGCAACTTGCGCTCGTGCAAAGCCGCAATGCTCAACGCCAACGAGACCGAAGGCCGCAGCCCGGGCAAGGACTCTTTCAGCGCGGCCAACAAGTCTGTGGATGGGATGCCCCAAACCACATGGTTCCAAGTGCGCAGAGAAACGCCCGGCGCGTCAGGCTCCACCACCTGCGCAATGATGTGCGGGATTCCCAACATCTTGATGGCCATCAGCCGATTCGTTCCGTCCAAAATCATATAACGGCCGCTGCCGTCGTGAAAAGGCATCACAATGGGCGGATTGCGCAACACGCCATGCTCGCGCAAACGCTCCATCAGAGGGTAAGCCCGCTGCTCGTCGTGATATTCGTGGGGAACAATGTCCTTGACCGGCAAAATGTCCAACGTGGGTAGCGTCATCTCCATGCATCGGCTCCTTACAAACAGAGTTATGGACACGCATTGCGAAGATGTTGCTGGAAGGTCTGCGCAAACACATGCCGACCCGAGCCATCGCACCTGGCACGGAAGAAGAGGAAATCCGTCTGCGGTGCTGCGGCCACGGCCTGTACCGCCTCGAGCCCCGGGTTGGCAATGGGGGCAGGCGGCAAGCCCGCGTGCAAATAGGTATTATAAGGCGAAACGACCTGCAAATCTTCCAAAGTCAAGGGCGAAGGCCACCAACGCCCTGGCTTCCCTAAGGCATATTGCACCGTGGGGTCGGCTTCCAAGGGCATGCCTTTTTGCAAACGGTTGAGGTACACCGAAGCAACCAGGGGCATTTCGTCTGCCACCTTGGTCTCTCGCTGCACAATCGAAGCCAAAATCAACGCCTGATAAGGGGTGAGGCCACGGTTACGCACGTTTTGCTGCCACGCCACAGAAAACCACTGGTTCGCCCGCTGCAACATGGCCTCAATCAACAAAGGCGCGCCCGCGTCGCGTGGCAAGACGTACTTTCCAGGCAAGAGGAACCCTTCCAACGAAGCCGCCGGCGGCACGACAAAAGGCAGTGTAAAACGCTCCGCGAGGGCGGTCTCGGCGAGGAAATCTTCAGGGGATAAACGCAAGCCGCTCGAAGGCAAGGCCGCTGCGATTTCTTCCCGCCGCCAGCCCGGCAACACCACCAACACCGCGTCGGTTTCGGGGCGTTTTTTCAAAACCTGCACCACGGTGATTGGCGTGAGTGCGCTATCAAAGCGGAATTTGCCAGCCTGAAGCGAGGCATCCCAGCCTTTGTAACGCAAATAAGCCAACCAAGCGTGCGCATCAGGGATCAAACCCTGGGCTTCCAACGCCACGGCAATTTCAGATGCGCTCTCACCCGGCGACACCACAAAAATAGCCCCCTGCGTAGATGGTGTGGGTGAGGTCAATTGGCGGGAAGAAGTCAACAAAGTGAGGCTCAGGCGCCAACGTGTCCAAACCGAAAGGTCTGAGGAAGGCGGGCCAAACAACGCCTCGGCCCGCGCGGGCACCAACCAAAAAGCCGTGCCCGCGGCCAAGACCAACAGCAAAGCCAACAACAAAGCCAACCCGCAACCACGAGATTTCATGACGTTTCCAAAGGTGCGCCGGCATCGAGATAGCTTTGCAAGATGACCGTGGCCGCGACGGCGTCGGGGCGCCGCGTACGGCGCCGAGCCGTGCCCATGGCTTTCCAAGCAGCGAGCGCCTTTTGGGTGCTGCCGGTTTCATCCCACAACACCACAGGCAGCCCCGAGACCGCCCGCAAAGCCTCGGCCAAATTGGCCGCCCGGCGGGCCTGCAAAGTCGTGGGACGGCCCTGAAGGTCGGTGGCCTGCCCCACCACAATGCGCTCGACTTGATGTTCCTTCGCCAGCCGCGCGATGGCTTCGGCATCGTCACGGCGCGAACGATGGCGCAACACCGTCAGCGGCCCCGCGATGGTACCCGTGGGGTCCGAAAGAGCAAGGCCCAGGAAGCGTTCACCAGGGTCAACGGCCAAAATACGCATCACACACCTACAAGTCAAGGCTGTACCTGCACGGTAATCCGCAAAGGGAGAAAAGGCAAACGCGGCCACCATGCAGGCCAACAACGAATTTCGGGCAAGGTCGCCAGGGGGAACACCGCGTCCAAACGCTGCTGTGCGGCTTCGGGGGTCAGCCCCACCACAGCTTGCCGCGCGAGCTCCTGGTCAATGGGCGATGCAAAGACGCCGCGGGCGTGAAAAACCCAAGTATAGGGCGTGGCATCGCCCTGGGGGCCCGCGGGGTCGGCTTCCACTTTCAGCGTTTCGGGCACCAACACCATCCCGTGGGGCGCCGAGGCGGTCAGGGTGGTGCGCGCCAAGGCCCGCACATCTTCGGGCGCCACCAGCAATGCCCGATAGCGCACCCGCAGCGTAAGGCTCAGCGTGTTGGCGGGTTGTGTCTTGGGCGGGTCAAACGTCCGTTCCAAATCGGTCTCGACCTGCAAACTGGGCAGCACGATGAGCGCGTTGGGGAATTCCTTTTGCAAGGCATCCAACGCCTGAGCCCGAAGTTGCTGCCGCAAGGTCTGCTCCAAAGCGCGGTAATCGCGGGCGCTGGGCGCCGGCACTGGAAGCGAAGCCCCGCCTTCAGCTGGGGAAGGGTTGTCGGCAGCAACTCGGAAAGCCAACGGGGCCTCGAGCACCTGCAAGTCATGGGCTGGGCGGTTGGCAATTTCGCCGTAAACCAAGCTTTCGGCCTCAACCGTTGCCGCAGCCCCCACCTCGGGCAGCAGCGTGACGCCCTCGGTCGTGCGGAAGGCCACGTCAGGGTGCGAAACGCTCCGCACGGTCGTGCCCGCCGGGATGGCAACGGTCTCAGTGGTCAGGTTGGTCAACACAATCTCCGCGTGGGCTGGCCGCTCGGGCAAAGGGGCTTGCCCGGTCGTGGGACGGGTGAGGCTTGCGCCCACGGTCACGGTCTCCCAACGGGCAGGGAGATGGCCGCTCAAGGTCACTGCCTGATACGAGGGGCTGATGGAAGCGCGAATCGAAGCCGTTTGGGTGACGTTTTCGGGCTGCAGCGTAATTTGGGCCGAAGGGAACATAAACGCGGCCAGGGCCAACACCGCCAAAACTCCCGCGGTAAACGCGGCCAAGCGCTGCCAGGGTTTGAGTTGCGTCCACGGCAAGGGGCGCTGCGCCAGTGCGCGCAGGGTATAAAGGTCCACCCGCCGACGCCGCGGCCGCGGCCGCCGCACCCGTCGCCAGCGCCAGGGTTTTTGCAACGCGGCCCTCCGGTTCGGGAAAACCGGAATGCCAACCTGCCGAGCCAAACGGCGCACCCGACGCGAGCGGGTTACAATGGCAATTTGGGTTCCCAAACGGTCAGCAATGCGCTTCAGCCGCACGAAATCCAGGGTGCGCTGCACCGCGCAACCCTTCCGCGGCCACAACAACAAAGCGCGCGGGGCTTTCGCCCAGGCGATTTTATCTTCCAGGGCGGCGAGGTCGTCTAAAGGCTCAACCGTAATCAAAGCGGTTTTCATGACGCGCCAGAATTATAGCAGATTCACCAGGGGGTGCACACCGTGTGCCATAGCATACGCAACCCGCAAAGGCCACCCCAGCCTCAGGGCGAAGACGCCCACACAAAACGCCCCCAACACCAAAGTCAGGGGCGTTCAACTCACCTCTCAGGCCGACCGGGCACCTCGTGGTGCTCGCGACAGCGGGCTTCGTACATCTCCGAAGCCCCTACGATGATGACGGGGTCGTCGTAGCGAGCCGGCTTGCCATTGATGAGACGCTGCGAGCGCGTCGCGGGGAAACCGCACTTGACGCAAATGGCTTGCAGCTTGTCTACGCGGTCGGCTTGCGCCAGCAGCGCGGGCATTGGGCCAAAAGGCTCGCCGCGGAAATCCATATCCAAACCGGCCACGATCACCCGAATGCCGCGGTCGGCCAGGCGCTGCACCACCTGGGTGACCTCGGGCGAGAAAAACTGGGCCTCATCCAACCCTACCACCGTGGTCTCAGGGTGCAGGTGCTGCCAGATGTCGTCAATATGCTGCAGGGGCACAGCCTCAAAAGCCGAACCGGTGTGCGAAGCCACCGCGGTTTCGGCATATCGCTTATCCAACGCCGGTTTGAAAACCTGCACCTTTTGCTGAGCAATCACCGCCCGACGCAAGCGGCGAATGAGCTCTTCGGTTTTGCCGCTAAACATTGGGCCGGTAATCACCTCAACCACACCTTGCAAATGTCGCATAAAGCCCTCCTCAACCAAAAAATTTTCGGCCGCCCGGCGCGCCTGGGCAACAACCGTTGATGCCCGCGCGAAGCAACCTGCCTCAGGCCGCGCGCGGGCCTGGGTAGCGTTGGTCAGACGTCAGCATGAGACAAACCCCACTCGGGGCCTGCGAGGCAAGGATGTTGGGGGAATTCTCAGGCTTTGGCTTCCGAAACCAACGCCTGCAAACGGGCAGGGACCGCTTCCAAAGGCCAAATTTGCGCCTCGCCCTGCCGTGGCTTGACCTCCGCGCCGCCCTGCTTGAGGCTACGCTTGCCCACAGTGACCCGCCAAGGCAGCCCAATCAAATCGGCGTCGGTAAATTTGACGCCTGGGCTGGCCTTGCGGTCGTCGTAAAGCACTGCCAGCCCCGCGCGTTGCAAATCGGCATACAAGGCCTCTGCGGCCTCCTCGCCCCCGCGCAGGGCAATGAGATGGACGTCGTAAGGCGCCAGGGCTGGCGGCCAGGCCAAGCCGTCTTCCGCTCGGGTATGCTCCGCCAAAGCCGCAACCAGGGAAGCCAAATCGGCTTCGGCCACGGCCACCCCCAAGGGGGCTGTTTTGCCTTCCTGGGTGAGATAGGTCACTGCCAAATCCAAAACCCGCGTGCGGAGCACCGCCCATGCGGAAAAAGGCTCCAAGGGTTGGCCGCAAACCGGGCAGGGGTCCCCCGGCTGAGCCGCGACAATATCGGCCACCAGGTCGGCCTGAAAATCGCGGCCATAGTTCACCCCCGTCAGGTGATACCCCTCACGATTGGCGCCGGCGACCAAGTTGGGGGTGTGGGGGATCAAATCGTCCACGACCACCAGCGCGCCTTGCACGCCAATGGGCGAGGCATACCCTGGCACCGCGCCCGCCGCGCGGATGGCTTCTTCGGAAGCCGGCTCCAAATCGGCCACGCCCAAAAGCCGCGCCAGTTTCGGCAAAGAGACTTGCATATCGCCGCGCACCACGGCAAACACCAAGCGGGGGCGAGGTTCCTTGGTGCGCAGGAAAACGGCTTTGGCGGTTTGGCGCTCTGGAATGCCCAGGAACTCCGCCAGGGCCTGGATGGTGGTGGCTTGGGGCGTGGCCACCGGGGTTAGCGGTTGCAGAGGCTCGGGTTGCGGGCGGAGCTTGGCGCGAGCAGCCCACGGCTGTGCGGCTGCATAGCCGCACGAAGGGCAACGTAACGCCTCGTCGCCCCCCACAGCGGGCGTCAAACGCTCGTGCGCCTCCAGGCTCGGCTCGGGCAACAAGGGCAACCCCAGCCCCTGCAGCGTCTCGCTCCAACGGGCCTCAACCTGCGCGGCTTCCGCGGCTGCGCGCGCGGGGTCCGGCGCCAAGAGCCACACCGTCCACCGCTCTGCTGCGCGGCTTACCAGGCAGCGCGGCAACGCGCGGTAGGAAGGGACGTGGGCCTCCAGCAAAGCCACAAGCGCTTCGGCCGAGGGCCTTTCGGCTGCGTCCGGCGGGAAGGACACCTCCTGCGGCTCACACGGGGCCAGGGCGGCGCGCAGGTGCGCTTCCAGTCGCTCGCGCAGGCGCGCACCCAAAGGAAGCCACCAGCGCTCATCGTTGAACAAGTGCCAATAAGCCGCGCGGACGAGCCAGTGCCGCCCGTCTTCGGGGGCGTAGCGCGGGGCTTGGCGTTGGGTTTGTCCAAAATGTGCTCGTAATCGCATAATCTTTGCCCTCAATCACAGAAAACCCCGCGCAGCCGGCGCGGGGCAAGGGGAGAACTGCTCTTCACGTTCAAATTTCGTCGTCGTCCCACAAATCTTCATCGTCGAGGAAGTCGTCATCATCCAAAAGGTCGTCGTCATCGAGCAAATCGTGGTCTTCGTCCCATTCGTTGAGCAATTCCGATGTAGGTTTGTAGGTGAGGCAGCCGCGATCGGGGTCAATTTCCACCTCCGCGGCCGTGCAATAGTGGTCATCCAGGAAAACGCAATCCTCATACGCACAACGAATGCGGGGCATAGAACGCCACCTCCTCTAAAATGCTTGCTCAGATCCCCTCAGCGGGCTCTTTGAGCAGGCGAATGATAGCCAAAATCAACAAAAAAAGCAAGATTGTGGCCGAAAGTAAACAATAGGGGCAAAAGGCGTGGATGACGTAGGCTTCCAGATAGGTGAGGTAAGCGGAATACAAAACGCCCGCGAAGGTCAAGGCAAAGACGGCCAGGGGGGCGTATGCCTTGCCCAAGGGGTGGCGACGCTCAAACCACAGCAAGGCCAAGATGGCCACATACGCGAGGGCGCCCAAGAGCGCAATGGGAATGCCGTGGATTTCAGCGTAGGGGCTGGTGTTGACGGTGTAGCAATCGCCCACGCCAGCGCACATGGCTTCGTGATGGGTGAATTTGAGGATGGTCAAATACGTCGCGTCGGCCAGGCCCAAAAAGGCCAACACCACTGAAGCCCAATAGGTTTTGGTCGCGGGTTGTTTGGTGCTCATGAGAACCTCCAAAGCGAGCCGTTCGAAACGGCTAAGATGCAAGATGCAAGGGATGATTTAGCCCGGGCGAAAACGGAAGGCCTCCAAAACGTTGGGGAGGCTTTCCAGGCGGGTCAGGACGCGGCTCAGTTGGGCGATGTCGCGCACGCTCAAGACCAAATCAATGAGGGCTTGGCCGGTTTTTGCCGAAACTTTGACCTGCACTTTTTCAATGTTGACGCCTTCGTCGGCAATGGCAACGGCAACGTCTTTCATCAAGCCCTCCCGGTCATACGCCCGCACCCGCACGGGCACGGCATAGGCCTGGGTGGGCACGCCCCACGAAACCTGCACCAGCCGCCCTTTGTCGCGCACCCGCAGGATGTTGGGGCAATCTTGGCGGTGGATGGTCGCGCCGCGCCCACGGGTGATATACCCAACGATGGGGTCGCCAGGGGCCGGATTGCAGCACTTTGCCCGATGGATGAGCATGCCCTTGAGCCCCATGATGGTGACTTCGTCGCCTGTTTCGGCTGTGTGGGTGGGTTTGGCCGAAAGGTGAAAGGCCTGTTTGGCTTGGTCAACTTCGGCCAGGCGGTTGATGATGCGGTTGAGGGAGAGGTCACCGCAGCCAACAGCCACGTACAGGTCGTCCACTGAGCGGTAGTCGAAATATTTGGCCAGGGGCTCCAGGTTGACGTGTTCCAAACCCAAGCGCTTGAATTCCCGCTCTAAGACGGCTTTGCCGTGGGCCAAATTTTGTTCGCGGGCCTGCTTTTTGAACCATTGGCGAATTTTGGCTTTGGCGCGCTGGGTTTTTACCAACTCCAGGTTGGGGTTGAGCCAATCGCGGCTGGGACCGCCGCGGCGGGCGGTCAAAATTTCGACCTGGTCGCCCGTTTTGAGCTTGTAACTGAGGGGCACCAACTTGCCGTTGACCTTTGCGCCCCGACACCGATGGCCAATTTCAGTGTGAATGTGATAGGCAAAGTCAATGGGCGTTGCGCCGGCCGGCAGGTCAATGATGTCGCCGCGCGGGGTGAAAACATAGATGCGGTCGCCAAAGACGTCGGTTTTCATCCCGTCAACGAATTCGCCCGCGTCGGAGACATCCTGCTGCCACTCCATCAATTGGCGCAGCCAGTTGATCTTCCGCTCAAAGTCTCTGTCAAATTTGCTGTCGCCCTCTTTGTAACGCCAGTGCGCCGCGATGCCGTATTCTGCCCGTTGGTGCATCTCTTGGGTGCGAATTTGAATTTCCAAAATTTTGCCGTCTTCAAACAACACCGCGGTGTGGAGCGATTGGTAGGAATTGTCTTTCGGATTGGCAATGTAATCGTCGAATTCGCCGGGGATGGGCTTCCAACGGGTGTGCACCACCCCCAAAACCGTGTAGCAAGTGGGGATGTCGTCCACAATGATGCGCACCCCGCGAATATCGCGCAGGCTTTCGAAAGGCACCCCCTTGCGCTGCATTTTGCGGTAGATGGAGTAAATGTGCTTGGGGCGGCCATAGACCTTAGCCCGAATGCCAGCTTCGGCTAACACCCGTCGAATACGCTCCGAGACGCGCTCCAATTCGCGCTCGCGCTCGGTGCGCCGCTCGGCCAGTTTTTGAGCGATGTCTTTGTAGGCTTCAGGGTTGACGTAGCGGAAGGCCAGGTCTTCCAGCTCCCACTTGATTTGCCAGATACCGAGCCGATTGGCCAAAGGGGCGAAGATGTCGAGGGTTTGCTGCGCGATGCGGCGCTGTTTTTCGGGCGGCAACGAGGCCAAGGTGCGCATGTTGTGCAGCCGGTCGGCCAGTTTGATAATCACCACCCGAATATCGCGGCTCATGGCCAGGAAGGTTTTGCGCAACGATTCGTTGGCCAGTTTGCGCTTCCGCTCCCATTCAGATTGCGGCGATTCCTCTTCGGGGATGGTTTCGCTCTCGTCGCCGGCCTGCGCCTGGTCGGCCCGCGAGACCCGCGGCAGCGAGACCAACTTGGTCACCCCATCTACCAACGAGGCGACTTCCTCGCCAAAGTCGCGGCGCAAGTCGTCGAGGGTGATGTCGGTATCTTCGACGGTATCATGCAAAAGCCCCGCGGCGACCACCGCGGGGGGCATGCGCAACTCGGCCAAAATATCGGCCACAGCCAAGCAGTGTTGAATATATGGCTCGCCCGAAGCACGCTTTTGGCCTTCGTGGGCTTTCTCGGCCACCCGATAAGCCCGTTCCACCAGCGCCCGATCGGCGACGGTGTAGTAAGAAGGCAGACGGTCCAACAATTGCTCAATGCGCATCGCGTCTTTCCCTAAAAGGGCAAAATTGGCCAAGGCGCTGGTATTATAGCGCATTCTAACCGCATTCTCCACCTCCGCGGTCCCAAATGGCCGAAATCCCTTCGTTGGCCCAGCCGCCCAAACCCTTGCGCGATTCTCCCCTCTCTTTTCATGCCAATGATATAATCCTTCCATGCCAAAAGTGGTGGAATACCAGGTGCGCCAGTATCACATCCAAACGCCGGTTTACCAAGGGCCGCTGGATTTGCTGCTGCAATTAATCGAACGTGCGGAGCTGGACATCACCAAACTGGCCCTGGCGCAAATCACCGATCAATATCTGGCGCATCTGGCTCAACTGGAAGAGCGCTCGCCCGAGGAAGTGTCAGCGTTTTTGGTGATTGCGGCGAAGCTGCTTCAAATCAAGTCTGAGGCGCTGCTGCCGCGGCCTCCCCAGCGGGAAGAAGGCGAAGAGGACCCTGGCGAGGCGCTGGTGCGCCAACTGCGCGCCTATCGGCGTTTCAAGCAGGCAGCCGAATGGCTAAAAGCGCGGCATGCCGCGGGGTTGCACGCCTATGTGCGCTTAGCGCCGCCGCCAAAAATCGAAGGGCGCATTGACCTGCGTGGCCTCACCGCACAAGATTTGGCCCGCGCAGCCCAACGCGCCTTTTCGCTGCGCCCGCGCGCCCCCCTCCGCACCGTCATCAGCCCCCCAAAAGTCACCATTCGCGACAAAATTCGGCAAATTGTCCACACCCTCCGCCAACGCGGCAAGGCCACCTTTTCGGCCCTCTTGGGAGGCCGCCCCACGCGGCTGGAAACCGTGGTTACCTTCCTCGCTCTGTTAGAATTGGTCAAGCAACGGCTGGTCCACGCCCAGCAAGAGCGCCTCTTTGGCGAAATTGAAATCATGCCCGCCAGCGAAAACCTTTCCGAAGAGGTCGAAATCGCTTCAGAATTTGGCGAATAACCCCATCCCCTCCTTCAACACCCCAAGCCTATGCCCCACCATCATTCCCTCCTTCCACAAACCTCTGCCTTCTACCATCAACGCAGCCAAGACGCCATCCACTGGCACCCTTGGGCCCCGCGGACCTTTCAAAAGGCCCGCGGCCTGGGGAAGCCCATCTTCCTGCACATTGGCTACGGCTGGTGTCATTGGTGCGAGCGCATGGCCTCCGAAGCCTTCCGGCATCCGGGCATTGCCACCTACATCAGCCGCTATTTTATTCCCGTGGCCCTTGACCGTGACCAACGCCCTGACCTGGCCAACGCCTACATGCAGGTAACCGCGGCCATGACCGGGAAGACCGGGTGGCCGCTCAACCTCTTCCTCACCCCCGAAGGCAAGCCCTACTACGGCGGCACCTACTTTCCCCTGCAGGCTGAAATTCCCGACACGCCCCCATTCCAAGAAGCCCTCAGCGAGGCCCTCCGCGCGTGGGAAGAGGAGCGCGAACGGGTCGAAGACATTGCGCAAGAAATGGGGCGTCAAATGGGCGAAGGGCTGCTGCCCTTGCTTCACAGCACCCCGCCCACCGCGCGCAAGCCCGAAGACATCGCCGAAGCAGCCCGCCGCAACCTGGAAAGCGAATTCGACGCGCAACACGGCGGCTTTGGCGAAGCGCCGAAATTTCCACAGCCATTGGTGCTGCTGTGGCTGTTACGGCAAGCAGAGAATGGCGACGCCAGCGCCAAAGCCATGGCCCTCACCAGTTTGCTCGGCATGGCCCGCGGCGGCATCTACGACGTCTTGGGCGGCGGGTTCCACCAATATGCCCTGGACGCGGCCTGGCGAGAACCGCGTTTCGAAAAGAGCCTGGTCACCAACGCGCTTCTGGCCCAAGCCTACACCACGGCCTACCGCCTCACCGGGCAAACGGCCTATCGGCGCGTGGCCGAGCACACCCTCGACTATCTCACCCACACCCTCGCCCTGCCCAACGGCCTGCTGGGCAGCGGGCAAAGCGGCGAAAGCGAAAGCCCACCGGGCGAAGGGCGCTATTACATGTGGACTGCGGCCGAGGTGCACAAGGCCCTGCCCGCAGACGAAGCCGAATTGCTCAGCGCGGCTTACGACCTGGGCGAGACGCCCCGCACCTTACAACGGCGCCTCACCGACGAAGCCCTCGAAGCCCAATTTGGCCTCCCCGCGGGCACAGCCCGCGCCCGCCTGGAAGCCGCCAAAAAGCGCCTACTGGCTGCCCGCCAGCAACGCATGACGCCGCCAGTGGACGACACCGCCCTCACCGCCTGGAACGCCCTGGCCATCCGAGCCTTTGCCCAAGCAGGCCGCGACCTGCAAGCCCCGCGCTACACTCAAACCGCGGTGCGCATCGCCGAGGGGCTGCTCACGCACCTCCACTCGCAAGATACCCTCTGGCGCAGCTGGTATCACGGCCAACACGGCGAGCCCGCCTTTTTGGAAGATTACGCCGCCGCGGGCTGGGCGATGATTGCGCTGCATCGTGTCCGAGCCCCTCAACCACCTGCAGTCAAGTCGTGGCTATACGAAGCGGCTCGGTTTTTGGAGCAAATCGAGACCTCCTTCGCTGCCGACTGGGGCTATTACGACACCTCCCCTGACCACAACTTCCCCTTCGGCCGCCCCCAAGAACTGCTCGATGGCGAAGCCCCTTCCGGCAACGCCCTGACCACCACCCTGCTCATCGCCTTTGCCAAAGATACCGCCCAAAGCCCCTTCCGCACCAAGGCCCAAACCCTGCTCGAACGTATGCTGCCCCTCATGAGCCGCCACCCCACGGCCTTCCCCCAATGGCTCTTCGCATTGGCGTGCTTCCTCGCCCCTAACTAATGGTTCTCAGCCGCCCCACCCCACCCCTGTTGAGGAATCAGCGCATGACCCCTTCCCAATCTCCCCCTCCCAAACCCAACCCCCTGGTGATCGGCATCGCCGGTGGCACCGGCTCTGGCAAAACCACCGTCGCTCGCGTCATCTTGGACCGGGTAGGCGAAGACCACATCGCCTACCTCCCCCACGATGCATATTACAAAGACAACAGCCACCTTCCCCTTTCGGAACGCATCAAAATCAACTACGACCATCCCGACTCGCTGGAAACATCGCTCCTCATCCAACACATCCAACAGCTCAAAGAAGGCCGCCCCATCGAACGGCCGGTTTACGACTTCACCACCCACACCCGCACCAACGAAACCGTCACCGTGTTGCCCCGTCCTATCATCATGGTTGAAGGCATTTTGCTCTTCTACGAGCCCGAGCTTCGCAAACTCTTTGACGTCAAAATCTACGTTGACACCGACCCTGACATCCGCTTCATCCGGCGCCTTCGGCGCGACATCACCGAGCGCGGGCGCACCATGGAATCGGTCATTGACCAATATCTCAACACCGTGCGCCCCATGCACTTGGAATTCGTCGAGCCCTCCAAACGCTACGCCGACATCATCATTCCGGAAGGCGGCTTCAACCGCGTCGCCCTGGATATGGTGGTCGCCCGGGTTGATTCCCTGCTGCGGGAACGCGGCTTGGCTTAGCCTATGCAAACATGAGCGTACCCATCCCTCAGCGTGCCTCTTCTGCCTCGGCGGACGCCAAAAGTTGGCGGCGCTGGTGGCCTAACGCGCTGGGGATGGCCATCGTCGGTGGGCTGAGCCTGGGGCTCTATCTGGCCCGGGACCACATTGCCCATCTCCAAACGTATGGGTATCCTGGCGTCTTCCTGTTTTCGCTCTTGGCCAACGCCAGCGTGATCCTTCCCATGCCCAGTTTGGTGTTGCCCTATGTGCTGGGGGCTGTGCTGACCCCCTGGGGCGTGGCGCTGGCCGCGGGCACAGGGGCCGCGCTGGGCGAACTCACCGGCTACCTGGCCGGCTGGAGCGGGAAGGCCGTGGTAGAAGACACCCCGCGCTACCGCCAAGTGTACGCCTGGATGACCCGCTACGGCGCCTTGACCGTGCTCGTTTTGGCCTTTTTGCCCTTGCCCCTGATGGATTTAGCCGGAATCGTGGCCGGCGCCACCCGCATGCCCCTCTGGCGCTTCCTCTTCTGGTGTTGGGTGGGCAAGGTACTCAAAATGCTGGCCGTCGCCGTCTTGGGCGCGTGGCTGCTCTAAAGGCTGTAGGAGAACCCTCCCATGACTTCCTCACACCACCTCGACCGCTATCTGGAAACCCACCTCGACGAAAGCATCGCAGAACTACGCCAATTTTGCGCCCAGCCCAGCGTGGCTGCGCAAAACTGGGGCATTGCCGAAACCGCGGAAATGACCGCGGCCATGCTCCGCCAACGCGGCTTCCAAGTGCAAATTCTGCCCACCCCGGGCTCGCCAGTGGTCTTTGCCGAGCGCGCGGGGCGCAACCGCGACAAAACCTTGCTTTTTTACAACCATTACGACGTCCAGCCGCCTGAACCGCTGGACCTGTGGGAAACGCCCCCCTTCGAGCCCACCCTGCGCGAGGGCAAACTTTACGCCCGCGGCGTCAGCGACGACAAAGGGCAGCTCACCGCCCGCCTCTTCGCCCTCGACGCCCTGCTCGCCACCGAAGGGGACCTGCCGTGCAATGTCAAATTCGTCATCGAAGGCGAAGAAGAAATCGGCAGCATCCATTTGGAAGAAACCGTCCGCACCCATGCCGACCTGTTTGCCGCCGACGCCTGCATCTGGGAATTTGGCGGGGTCGGCCAAAACGACGAACCCCACCAAATCATGGGCATGCGGGGCATCTGCTATGTGGAGCTCAGCGTCCGCACAGCAGATGTAGATACCCATTCGGGGCTCACAGGCGGCATCTTCCCCAACGCGGCCTGGCGGCTGGTCTGGGCACTCAACACCCTCAAAGGCCCCGACGAGCGCATCCGCCTGCCGGGTTTCTACGACGATGTGCAACCACCCAGCCCACGCGACCTGGAATTGCTCGCCGCCTTGCCCGACCCTTCCGAAGCCTACAAGCGCAGCGCAGGGGTCAAAAACTTCATCAAAGGCATACAAGGCGGCCTGGAAATGTGGAAAGCCGCGCTCTTTGACCCCACCTGCACCATCTGCGGCCTGAGCGCAGGCTACCAAGGCGAAGGGAGCAAAACCGTGCTGCCTTCCCACGCGACTGCCAAAGTGGATTTCCGCCTGGTGCCCAACCAAAACCCCAACACAGTGCTCCGCCAACTGCGCCAACACCTGGACGCCCACGGCTTTCACGACGTCCAAATCCGCTGTTTGGGCGGCGAATTCCCGGTCAAAATGGACCCCGACGACCCCTTCATCAACCTGGTGGTCGAAGCCGCCCGGCCGGTTTACGGGCAACCCCAGCAGAAAATCCCGTTGAGCGGTGGCTCAGGGCCGGGGTATGTGTTCCATCATTACTTGGGCGTGCCCATCGCCACCGCGGGCATCGCCTACCCCGGGAGCAACATCCACGCGCCCAATGAAAACATCCGTCTGGATCTGTACCTCAAAGGCGCCCGCCACATTGCCCGCGTGGTCAGCGCTTTTGGCCGTGCTTCTGCGTAACCGATGGCCATCTTCAACTTCTGGCAGCGAATCAAACGATCCTTTTTGGCCCTCCGCCGAGACTTAGGCGTGCGGCTCTTGGCGCTTTACGTCGCCTTTGTGCTGCCGCTGATTGGGATGGTGCTCTATTTTGACCATCTGGCGACCCAGCGCCTGCGCCACGATGTGGAAATCGCCAACCTCACCCTGGCCAGCACCATTGCCCAAGAAACCAACCTGACCTTAGGAAGCCTGCTCAGTGCAGCCCAGCACCTGGGCGCGGAACCTGCGGTGCTCCAAATCAACACGACGGGCATGCGCGACCTCTTCGCAGCCCTCATCAACGACCGCCCCGAGGTCAACCTGGTCTATCGGCTCGACGCCCACGGCATCATGCGCTACCACTACCCCGAAGAGCCCATCTCAACCGTAGGCGCCGATTTTTCCTTTCGGCCCTACTTCCAGCGCGCGAAAAATAGCCGCTTGCCCTTCTTTTCGCGCGGGCGCATTTCCCCCACAACCAACCAGCCAGTGGTCACCGCGGTGATGCCCTTGTGGGATGAACAGCAAAACTTCCTCGGCATTGTAGGCATCAACGTCAAACTGGAATCGCTCAGTTGGGTTTTGGAAAACATCTCGGCCGCACACAGCCCCGAAGAGTATTTCGTGGTCTATATCGTGGACAACGTCGGCCAAGTGGTGGCCTCGTCGAACAATCAAGATTTGCTCACCACCCTTGACAAACAAGCCCCCGTGCTACGCGCCCTCTCCGACGAAGGGAAAGCCGAAAACATCATCGTCACCCAGGGCACACGCACCATGCTCTACAGTTATGCGCCCATCCGCTCCGCGGAGTGGGGCGTTGTGGTGGGGCGCTCCACCGAGAGCGCCTTTGCCACCATCAACCTCTTCCGCCATGCCACACATTTGGCCTTGGCGGTGGTGGTGATCACAGGGGTGCTCTTCTGGTTTGGGCTTTCCACCCAGGTCATTCGCCCCATCGAGCAATTAGCGGCCTACAGCAAAGCCATTGGGCAAGAAGGCCCCCATGACCCCAAACAAAACCACGCCCTCCAGCTCCTTTCCCAACGGCCCGACCAAGTAGGCCACCTGGCCAGAACCTTGGCGCGCATGGAGGCCGACATTGCAGCGCGGCTCCAAGAACTTCGCACCCTGCTCCAAACAAGTGCGGAAGTGGTCTCCACCCTCGACTCGCGCACCGTGCTTTCGCGAATCTTAGCCCAAGTCGAGCGGCTGCTGAACGTGCAAAAGAGCGCCATCATCGCCTGGGATGAGCAAAAACAAGCCTTTGTTGCCCGCGCGAGCCGCGGGCTCTCAACGCGCTATGCGGAACGGCTCATCATCCCGCGCGACGAATTCAACTCCCTGACGCTGCGGGCTATTCAAACCGGCAAGCCTCTGCAAATCAGCGACACCGAAACCGACCCCAGCGCCACCGGCATCCGGCCGCGGGCACAGGCCGAAGGCTACCGGGCCGTGTTGGCCGTGCCCTTGCCCACCCAACACACCCCGCCGGCCGCGCTGGTGGTCTATTACCCCGAGCCCCACACCTTCACCCAGCAAGAAATTGACCTGCTGACCTCCTTTGCCAACCACGCGGCCATGGCCATTGAAAACGCGGCGCTGTTTGCCCGCTCAGACGCCCGCCTGCAAGAACAAACCCGCCGCTTGGAGGCCCTCATCCAATCCATGAGCGACGCCATCCTGCTGGAAGACCACCACGGTCGCGTGCTCTACGCCAACCGCCGCCTGGCCGAACTGGCCGAGCTGCCCCCCGACGAAATCAGCGGCGTCGAAGTGGAACGCATCTTGGCTCGCATCATCCGCCAAGCCCACAACCCCACAGCCGCCCAAATCGCCCTCCAGCGCGCGGCCGAAGAAGGCATCGCAGAAATCGCCATCCGCCGCCAAGGGCGGCTGACCGATTGGCGCATCCAATTCTTCTCGGTGACCGACGCCCAAGGCGTCCCCATTGGCCGCGGGCAAATCTGGAAAGACATCACCGCCGACCGCGAAGTGGACCGCATGAAGGCCAGCCTGATGTCCACCGTTTCGCACGAATTGCGCACCCCCTTGGCGGCCATCAAAGGGTATGTCTCCACGCTGCTGGCCGAAGACGTCAACTGGGACCCCGAAAGCCAACGCGAATTCCTGCAAACCATCTCCGAAGAAACCGACCGCCTCAGCCAGTTGGTCACCGACCTGCTCGACCTCTCTCGCATCGAAGGCGGCAGCCTCAAAGTGCGCCGCGAAGCCATTGATTTGGCCGAAATCATCCAGCGCGCGGCTCAAAACGCCCACCCCGCGCCCGGCGACAACCTTCAAGTGCATCTTCCCGAACAAATGCCGCCGCTCTTCGCCGACCCCCGCCACATCGAAGTGGTGCTTCGCAACCTCATTGAAAACGCGGTCAAATACGGCGGCACAGACTCGCCCATCCAAGTTTCGGCCACGGTGGAACCCGAACAAATTGTGATTCGGGTGGAAGATGAAGGGCCTGGCATCCCCCCCGAACACGTCCCGCACATCTTCGAGAGCTTCTACCGAGTTGAGAGCGGGCTGACCCGGCACGCCTCAGGCGCGGGGCTGGGGCTGGCCATCTGCCGCGGCTTTGTGGAAGCCCACGGCGGCAAAATTTGGGTCGAACCTCGCGCCAAAGGCACGTGCATTGCCTTTTCCCTGCCCCTCACACCCCCTGAAGAACCGGCCTAACAACCACCATCGCAACGCTGCGCCCACCCGACCAACCTCAACACCCCAAGCGGAGGAGGAACCCTCATGGCAACGCAAAACAAAGCCACCGTGCTGGTCGTGGACGACGCCAAAAGCCTGCGCGAATTCGTGCGGCGCAACCTGGACGTCCGCGGTTACCGTGTGGTGACAGCCGTCAACGGCGTGGACGCGCTGGAAAAATTCCACGCCCACGACATTGACTTGGTCATCTTAGACCTCATCATGCCGCAAATGGACGGGCTGGAAGTCATCAAACAACTGCGGCTCATCTCCAACGTGCCCATCATTGTGCTTTCGGCCCTGGGCGAAGAAACCACCAAAATTCAAGCCCTCAACCGCGGCGCCGACGACTACCTCACCAAACCTTTTGGCGTAGGCGAACTCTTAGCCCGGGTTCAAGCCGTGCTGCGCCGCGCACACCCCACCGCCAACACAACCCAACCCGCGGTGATTGTCCGCGGGCCCATCGTGTTAGACCGCGAACGCCATGAAGTGACCATCCACGGCGAGCCCGTCGCACTGACGCCCACCGAATTCAACCTGCTGGAATATCTCATGCGCAATGCGGGCAAAGTGCTCTCACACAGCGAAATTTTGCGCAACGTTTGGGGGCCGGAATACGGCCAAGAAGCCGAATATCTGCGGGTTTATATCGGGCGCCTCAGGCAAAAAATCGAACCCGACCCCAACCACCCCCGCTACCTCCGCACCGAACGCGGCGTGGGCTACGCCTTCGAAGCCTGACCCAGCCCCGTAGGCCCCCACCGACAAAAAGATGTAATTTATATAGGGGTCTGCACGTCCCTCCGCGCCTTCCCAAGGCCGGAGGGCGTTTTTTACCCATTTTTTACGCACTCTCCGCCCCAGCCCCAAGTAATACTGCTAAAATGGAATTGGGCGTTGCCCATTCCGGTCCTTTTCCCAAACCACTCTCAAGGAGGAGTAAGATGCGACGGAAGCTCTATCTGTTCCTCGGCCTTTTGGTGCTTGCCAGCCTGGTTTTGGCCGGCTGCCAAAGCACCTCGTCCGAGGCGACCAGTGCGCCTTCCTCGGGCGGGAACGAAACCGAAGTGACCCAGGCGCCCGCCGAGGCCACGGAGGCCCCGACGGAAGCCGCCGAAGCAACCGAAGCCCCCGCGGCTAAGGAAATCACGGTCACCATCGGCTTCACCCAGTCCCAGACCGGTAAGTACAACGAAGAATCCTCCAGCCAGACACAAGGCCTGGAACTGTGGGTCAAGCAAGTCAATGACCAAGGCGGGATCAAACTGAGCGACGGCACCGTGGTGAAATTCAAAACCGTGTACTACGACGACGAAAGCACCGGCGACAAAGTGCAACAACTCTACACCCGCTTGATTACCGAAGACAAAGCCGACTTCCTCATCAGCCCCTACTCCAGCGGCCTGACCTCGATGGCTGCCGTGGTCTCCGAACAATACGGCAAGATCATGCTGGCCACCGGTGCGGCTTCTGACTCCATCTACACCAAAGGCTACGAACGGGTCTATCAAATCTACACCCCCGCCAGCCGCTACCTGACCGGCGCGGTGGACCTGCTCAAAAACCTGGACCCCAACCTGAAGAAAGTGGCCTTCGTGTACGAAAACAGCAAATTCTCCCAAGCCGTGGTGGAAGCCGCCAAGACCTACGCCGAACAGCAAGGCTACGAAGTGGTGCTGTTTGAAGGCTACGACCCCGGCACCACCGACTTTGGGGCCTTCATCAACAAAATTGCCGACAGCGGTGCAGAAGCCGTGATGGGCGGCGGCCACTTCCAAGATGGTTCCACCTTTGCCCGCCAACTGTACGAAAAGCAGCTGAATATCAAATACCTCGCGCTGCTGGTTGCGCCGGCCGACAACGGCTTCAGCGAACTGGGCGACGCGGCCAAAAACGTGGTTGGCCCCAGCCAATGGGAACCCTCGGCTAACTACTCGCCCGAGAGCGCCAAAGCCGCTGGCCTGGCATGGTTCGGGCCCACCAGCGCAGAATTCACCAAAGCCTACGAAGATGCCTACGGCGAAACCCCCAGCTACCACGCGGCAGGCGGTTACGCAGCCGGCTTGGTGCTCCAGAAAGCCATTCTGGACGCCGACTCGGTGGATCCTGACAAAGTCAAAGCCGCCCTCGACAACATGGACCTGCTCATCTTCTTCGGGCACATCAAATTCGACACCAGCGAAGACGCCCACGGCCTGCAAATCGGCCACGAAATGGTCTATGTCCAATGGCAGGATAAGGACGGCAAGCTGGTGAAAGAGGTGGTCTGGCCGAAAGAAGGTGCGACGGCCGAGCCTGTATATCCGCTTCGCTGATTTTGTCAACATTCAGCCTCCCCAAGAGGGGTGCTCCCCTCTGGGGAGGCTTTTTTATCCCTCACCTTCGGAACGACCGATTCCATCTGTGGAGAACCGTGTATGGATGCTCTGATTCGCTCCCTCATTGACGGCTTGCTCTTGGGCTTCGTGTATGGCATTGCCGCCATGGGGTTGACCCTGATTTGGGGCGTGATGAACGTCATCAACCTGTCCCACGGGGCAATCATTGCCTTGGGCATGTTCAGCGTTTACCTCCTCTTCACCGCGCTGGGCATTTCGCCCTATGTTGCAGTCGTCATCACTGCCATTCTGGGGCTTCTTTTTGGTATCGTCATCTATTTCATTGCAGTGCATCGTGTCATTGACGCGCCAGAGCTCTCAACCCTGCTGGCGACCTACGCGGTCAACATGATTATCATCGGCGTAGGCACCAGCATCTTCAAAACCTCCCCCCGCAACGTGCCCCTGGAATTAGGCAGCGTACACCTTGGGCCTGCCGTTGTGCCCACCACGCGTTTGATTGCCGCGCTGGTGGCCATCCTTGTCGCCGGGGGGCTGTTCCTCTTCCTCAAATACACCCGTCCCGGGCGCTACATCCGTGCGGTCACCGACAACCGCGACGCGGCCGAAATTGTGGGCGTTCCCTCCGCCCAGGTGTTGGCCCTCAGTTTTGGGCTGGGCACCATGTTGGCGGCGGTTTCCGGGGCGCTAATTGCAACCGTCTTCCCCTTCACCATCCTCAGCGGTGGCAGTTACGAACTCAAGAGTTTCGTCATCGGCGTCTTGGGCGGTCTGGGGAACCCTGTGGGCTCCCTGTTTGGCGGCCTGATTTTGGGCGACATCGAAAGCCTGGTGCCCCTCGTCATGCCCACCACCTGGACGCCCGTGCTGGAATTTGTGCTCTTCGTGGTGATCTTGCTTGTCAAACCTAACGGCCTGTTCGGAGGGGAAGAATGACCAAACGGATCCAACAACACGCCAGTCTATGGCTTAGTTTGGCCGCGGTGCTCCTCATCGGCATTTGGCCCATCATCACCGGCGATGCCCTGGATCGTGAAACCGCATTCACCGTCTTACGCGCCGTGGCTTTGGCCTCCAGCCTCAACATTCTGTTGGGCTACACGGGGTATGTCAGTTTCGGCCACGTCGTCTTCTACGGCCTGGGCGGCTATGTCGGGTTTTACCTCATCTCTGCCCGAGGATGGAACCTGTGGCTGGCCATCTTAGCCGGCGGCATCGCAGCCGGCCTGCTGGCCTACTTGCTGGGGTTGGCCATCCTGCGGCTCCGAGGTGCCTACTTTGCCCTCGCGACCATCGGCGTCAACGAAGCCGTCCGAGCCTTCATCAACAACTTCGAGCCCTTTGGCGGCCCCACCGGCATGACCCTCAACTTCAAAGTGTACAAACTGTACGGCGGGCCAGCCAGCGCGCTGCAACTCTCGTTCTACATCATCATCGGGCTCACGCTGCTGGTCATCCTGGTGAGCTACTGGGTGCGCACCTCGAAATTTGGCTTGGGATTGCTGGCCATCCGAGAAGACGAAGACGCCGCCGAAGTCATGGGCGTGGTTGCGCCCAACGCCAAAACCTGGGCTTACGTGCTCTCGGCCGTCATCCCTGGGATGGTGGGGGCCCTGGTCTTCTTCAAAAACGGCACCATCGAGCCAGGCCTGGCCTTCCCCCTCAACACCTCCATCGTGATGATCGTGATGATTATGCTGGGCGGCCAAGGCACAGTGTTAGGGCCCATTCTGGGCGCGGCCGGTTACGAAACCATGCGCGACTACCTGCTGGTGAGCCCCCTCTTCAAAAACCTGCAACTGGCCATCTCGGGGGCCCTGCTGCTCATCATCGTCTTGTTCATCCCGCGCGGTCTGGTCGGTTGGCTGCGCCAGCGCTACCCTAAGGTGCGGAGGTTGTTGATATGATTCTGCAAGTACAAGGGGTCACCAAACGCTTCGGCGGCCTTCAGGCGCTGACCCAGGTCACCTTCGACCTACCCGAAGGGCAAATCTTAGGGCTCATCGGCCCCAACGGCGCCGGCAAAACCACCCTCTTCAACGTCATTGACGGCGTCTACGCCCCCGAAGAAGGGCGGGTCATCTTCCAAGGCGAAGACATCACCGGCAAAAAACCCTACTACCTGGCTCGCAAAGGGCTGGCCCGCACCCACCAAATCGTCCGCCCCCTCAACGAACTCAGCGTGCGGGAAAACGTCATGGTGGGCGCCTGCTTCGGCCACGCCAACGCCAACCTCAAACAAGCGGCCCAAATCGCCGACGAGGTGCTGGCCTTTGTGGGCTTGGAAGAAAAAGCCGACCAACTCGCAAGCAGCCTAAACGTTGCCCAGAAAAAACGCCTGGAACTCGCGCGGGCCATCGCGGCCCAGCCCAAACTCCTCCTCTTAGACGAGGTGCTGGCCGGCCTCAACCCCTCGGAAATCGCCCACATGGTGGAAACCGTCCGCGCGATCCGCGATCGCGGCATCACCATCATCATGATTGAACACGTCATGAGCGCAATCATGAACGTCTCAGACCGAATCCTGGTTTTGGACTTCGGCAAACTCATCGCCGAGGGGACCCCCGAAGAAATCGCCCAAAACGAAAAGGTCATCCATGCCTACCTGGGCGATCCGAAACTTGCCGAACGCCTGATGCAAGGCGAATAGCAACCATCCTGAAAACGAGGGAATGCGTATGGCTATCCTGGAAATGCGCGACGTAACCTCCGGCTACGGCGAGGTGCAAATTCTGTGGGGAGTGACATTGGCACTCCAAAAAGGGCAAATGGTCTCCTTGGTCGGCGCCAATGGCGCAGGGAAAACCACCCTGCTCCGCACCATCATGGGGCTCAACCGTCCGTGGAGCGGCCAGATCCTCTTCGAAGGGGAAGACGTCAGCCGCCTCTCTCCCCACGCCAAAGCAGCTCGCGGGCTGGTGTTAGTGCCTGAAGGACGGCAACTGTTTACCCACATGACCGTGCAAGAGAACCTGGAAATGGGCGCCTCGCCCAAACGCGCCCGCGCCGACATTCAACGCAACTTAGAACTGGTCTTTGAAATGTTCCCCCGCTTGAAAGACCGCCGCAACCAAAAAGCCGGCACCATGAGCGGTGGCGAACAACAAATGCTGGCCGTGGCCCGCGGCATCATGGCCTCGCCCAAAGTGTTGATGATTGACGAACTCTCCTTGGGGTTGGCGCCGGTGTTGGTGCTCCAACTCTTCGAGAGCCTGAAAAAACTGCGCGACACGGGCATCACCGTTTTGCTGGTCGAGCAAAACGTCAAAATGGCCCTGGCCGTCACCGACTACGCCTACGTGCTTGCCGAAGGGCGCATCGAAATCGAAGGGCCATCGAAAGCCGTGGCCAACAATCCCGACGTGCAAAAAGCCTACTTAGGCCTCTAAAGGCAGAACAGGTTATAAGTGTCACTTTTCACAAAAAGGGAAATGCAGTAAACTATAAGTGCAAGCCTCAAAACAAGCCTTATTCGGCACGACAAACCGTGGCTCTTGCTCTCAAGAGGAGGTAAACCATGCTCGTCGGCGATCGTATGTCGCACCCCGTGATCACCATCCCGCCCGACATGCCCGTGGTTGACGCGCTCAACTTGATGCGCTCCGAACACATCCGCCGCACCCCGGTGGTCAAAGATGGCAAACTGGTCGGGATCGTTTCAGACAAAGATCTTCTAAACGCGTCTCCCTCCCCCGCGACCACCCTCAGCGTGTGGGAAATCAACTACCTGCTGAGCAAAATCACCGTCGAAGAGGTGATGACGCGCGATGTAGTCACCGTCACCGAAGACACCCCCATCGAGGAAGCCGCCCGCATCATGGCCGACAACAAAATTGGCGGCCTGCCCGTGATGCGCGATGGCAAAATCGTGGGCATCATCACCGAAACCGACCTCTTCAAAATCTTCCTGGAAATGATGGGCGCGCGCATCCCTGGGGTGCGGGTTTCCATCCTGGTGCCCAACGTGCGCGGCGAATTAGCCCAACTCACCAAAGCCATCGCCGATGCCGGCGGCAACATCATCTCGCTGGGCACCTTTGCCGGCGACGACCCCTCCACCGCGCTCATCACCATCAAACTCAACGGCCTGACCGAAGAAGAGGTGCGAGAGGTCCTCAAAGACCTGGTGGAAGAATTTGAAGACATCCGCACCATGTCTGCAGCCTAACGAGGCCCACCCCCAAACAAAACAGGCGGCCGAAAAGCCGCCTGTTTCTTTTTTGGCGTGCCCCCCTGCAAAAAGAGGCCACGGGGCAAAGTGGCGCTCAGAAATCCCGATCCACGATATATTCCGCCAGGTCTTCCAAAGCGCGCTTTTGGGGGCTCTGAGGGAAGATAGCCAACCGAGCCACAGCCTGTGCAGCCCAACGACGGGCATCGGCCGCGGCCCGGGCAATGGCTTCGCTGCCCCGAATGCGCCCAATCAGCGCTTCCATCTGCTCATTGGGCACGTGCACCCCCCGCAAAACGGCCTGCAAATCGGCATCGTCGGGGTGGGCATCCAAATAACACAGCGTGGGCATGGTGATCAGGCCGTGCCGTAAGTCGCTTCCGACGGGCTTCCCTAATTTGGCCTGATCGCCGGTAAAGTCCAAAATGTCATCCACAATCTGATACGCAATGCCCAAATCATGGCCATAGCCCCGCAGCGCTTCGACCCGCTCGGGGCCGGCCTCGCTGAGCAGGGCCGCGGCCTCAGTGGCCAACACAAACATCGAGGCCGTTTTGGCAAAGATGCGGCGATAATAAGCCTCCTTGTCAGCCAAGCCAGGGCCGTCAAAGAGCTGGGTGATCTCCCCGTCCACAATGATGGCCAAGGTTTCTGCAAACAGTTGCATGACCTCCAGGGAACCCGCCTGGGCAGCCAACCGTGCGGCACGAGCGAACATAAAATCGCCGGTCAGCACCGTCGCGGCAGGCGACCAAGCCGCGTTCAAAGTCGGAATGCCCCGTCGCAACAGGGCGCCGTCAATGAGGTCGTCGTGAACCAGGGTTGCCGTATGCAGCAGTTCAATGGCCGCGGCCAGGGTGGTCAACCGCTCCGGGTCCGCCCCCAGCATCTCACCCACCAAAAGCGCCAACGCCGGGCGCAGGCGCTTGCCGCCAGCGGAAAGCAGATGTTGCAAAGCCGCGTCCAAATCGTGGTGGTGCTCGGCCGCCTGCTGGCGCATCAGGGTTTCGACGGCTTGCAGGCTTTCTTGTACCGGTTCAAGAAAAGATACCGTGGTCAAACCGTTTCTCTCCAACGAAAGAGTTTTTGTGCGTTTTGCGAAGTCAACCGCGCGACGTCTTCCAGGCTGAGGCCGTGCAATTCGGCAAGTTGAGCAGCCACCAGACGCACGTAAGCGGGTTCATTCCGTCGGCCGCGATAAGGGTGCGGCGCCAAAAAGGGCGCGTCGGTCTCCAACACCAGGGCTTCAAGGGGGAGCGCCGCCACGACCCGCCGCCGCTCAGGGGCGTTTTTGAACGTGATCGGCCCGCCAATGCCCAGCAAAAAACCCATCTCAAACGCGGCTCGCCCCTCGGCTTCGCTGCCGCCAAAGGCGTGCCAAACGCCCGGTCGCTCGGCCAAGGGGTTGCCCTCTTCCCGAAGGTCGGTCACCCATTCTTGCAAAATGCCCAACAGGTCTTGGGTGGCTTCCCGATTGTGCAAACTTACCGGCAGCCCCAGGTCTGCAGCCAAATCCAACTGCTGGCGCAAAACATGCCACTGGGTCAACCGCGGGGTGCGGTCGCGGTAATAATCCAGGCCGATTTCGCCAATGGCCACCACCTTGGGGGAAGACGCCAAGGTACGCAGGGCTTCCAGCGTGGGTTCGCCTTGCCAGGCTTTGGCCGCATCGTTGGGATGCACGCCCACCGCGGCATAAAGGCCATCGTATTGTTCGGCCAGGGCCACGGTAGCCCGGGAAGAGGCGACATCTACGCCCAAACTGAGCATCACCTGCACACCATTGCGCCGCGCGTTGGCCATGACCGCGTCGCGGTCCGCATCGAACGCGTCGAAGTAGAGGTGGCAGTGGGTATCGGTCAAAAACATGGCGTCTGGGCGCGCTTATTTCAAACCGGCAATCCGCAAGCCGTCTTCCAAAATGGCATCCACACGACGGCCATCGGTGGTTTCGCAGTAGATGCGCAAGAGGGGCTCCGTGCCCGAGAAGCGAATCAGCAGCCAGCCGCCATCTTCCAGCATGAATTGATAGCCGTCAATGGTGCGGAAGTCCACCACCTTTAGGCCGCCGATGGTCTCGGGTTTGGCGTTGCGCACCCGCTCCTCGATGGGTTCCCGATCGCCGGTGAAGGGGACGTCAATGCGGTCGTAATACGACGGGCCAACTTCCTGGAAGATAAGTTCCACCAATTCCGCGGGTTTGCGGTTGAGTTTGACCATCATATCCAGGATGTAGAGCCCCGCGAGGATGCCATCCCGCTCGGGCACGTTGCCCCGGAAAGCATACCCGCCGGATTCTTCGCCGCCGATGAGGGCGTCCACTTCCAGCATTTTGGGCGCGACGTATTTGAAGCCCACGCCAGTTTCGTATACCGGCACGCCGTAGCGCTCGCCCAGTTTGTTGAGCAACGTGGTGGTGGAGATGGTCTTCACGATGGGACCCCGCTGGCCGCGCACTTCCAGCAAATAATAGGCCAACAGGGCATAGACGCGCAATTGGTTGACGAATTCGCCATGTTCATCGCCCACGCCCAGGCGGTCGGCGTCGCCATCGGTGATTAAGAGCACGTCGGCCCCGCGTTTGACGGTCTCTTCCAGCCCGACGTTGATGTTGGGCGGGATGGGCTCGGGGCGCTTCATCTCGGGGAAGATGGGGTTGCGGATGTTGTGGATTTCTTCCACCACGGTCTTGCCACCTTCCAAGAGGCGCGAAAACCAACCCGCGCCGTTCCCCCACATGGGGTCCACCAACACTTTGAAGCCGGCTGCTTTGATGGCTTCCACATCTACCAGAGTTTTGATGTGTTCGATGTAGGCCGGTGCGGGGTCGAAGCGCACCACCAAGCCCTTTTCTTCGGCTTCGGCCAAGGGCATGCGGGCAACGCCGCTCTCGTCGGCTGGAATCAATGCCTCGATGCGTTTCAGGCCCTCGGGCGGGATCGCGCCGCCATGTTCATCGCGCACTTTGAAGCCGTTGTCGGTGGGCGGGTTATGGGAGGCGGTAATGTTGACGGCCCCCACAGCGCCTTTATCCACCACTGAGTAAGAAATCACCGGTGTAGGCGTCGCGCCTTGGGTGAGGTACACCCGCAGGCCATTAGCGGCCAAAACTTCTGCGACGGCTGCGGCAAAGTTTTCGGAATGAAAACGCTTGTCGTGACCTACGACGACCCACTCGCCTTCTTTGCCGTTTTCCAACAAATAGCGGGCAAAGCCATGCGCTGCCCGCCGCACGTTGGCAAAAGTATAATCTTCGGCTATGCGTCCCCGCCAGCCGTCGGTACCAAATTTAATGTTCCCGGCCATGTCATCCTCCTGGGATTGTAGTAAACCTAATTATACCAGGGAAGCCCTCATGGCAAAGCCTAAATTTCGGGGTGGGGTGGGCTGATTGGCTGGGCGCGGGTATTGGGTATTGGTTACTTGGTTGGCTGGTTGCTTGGTTGCCTGGTTACTTAGTTACCTGGTTGCTTGGTTACTGGGTTGCCTGGCGTCCTCTCGCCGCACCTTGTGGGCGGTAGGGGCGGCGCGCTGCTCCGTCCTGGGATGCACACAGAGCCACAGAGGGCACGGAGAGCACAGAGAGCGCAGGGCAAGGCAGCCCCGCCCCTACGAGAAAATCTGCGCAAATCGGTGTCAATCGGTGGATTCATCTGCGTCCATCTGCGTTCTCCATAGGGCGAAGTGGGAGCGCCCCCGCCCCCACAGGCGAAACGGCGCTACGCTCAGGGACGCCGCTCAGGAATCGGCACCAGCATCACCGGCCGAGGGCTATGATGCACCACCCGCTCCACGGTCGAACCCAGCAGCACCTCGTCCAGCCCACCGTGGCCGTGGGACGACATCAGCACCAAGTCGACATCGCGTTCCTCTTCCACCCGCAAGATAGTCTCGTCGGGCTCGGTCCCCGTCACGAGCACCTCGGTGGGCAAGCCCTCGGCCGTTAACACCCCCGCTACCGCGCGCAGATAAGCGCGGGTCTCGACCTCGGCTTGAGCGCGCAATTTAGCCACCACATCGGCCATCGTGCCGTAAAGGGCCGGGTCGGGCACCTCAGGGATGCCCAGCAGAATGAGCTGCCCCTCAAACGCTTCGGTGAGGGTGCGGGCGTAAGGCAGCACCCGCTCGGCCCATTCCGAGCCATCCAGCGGCACGAGCAACCGCTGGAAACGGAAGGTATGCCGCTGCCCTTCTGGCGCCGGGCGGAAGACCAGCACCGGCGTGTTCGCCAGCTGCAAGATCGTGCTGGCCTTGCTGCCCATGAACCACCGCCGGAAGGCCGACTTGCTATGGGTGGTCATCACGATCAAATCAATGTGCTCTTCGGCGGCCAAACGATTGAGCACGTCGGCAATGGGGCCAACGCCCACCCGCACGGCCACGGGCACGCCTTGGGCTTCCAGGCGCGCGGCCACGCCTTCCAGGTAAGCGGCCTTCTCGGCACGCGCCCGCGCCAGCGCCATCTCGGCTTCGCTATCGCCAGGCTGCGGCGGGCGCGTGCGAATCACCGAGACCAACAGCACCTGGCCCTCGAAGCGCTTGGCCAGCAACGCAGCCAGTTCCACCGCCTGCTCGGCATACGCTGTGCCGCCCAAGGGCACCAGAATGCGCCCCAGCGAAACGGTTTCCCGCCAGCGGGCCACCCGCTCCGGCGCGGCTTCCCACGCTTCAGCCTGGGGCAAGGGGGTCACCAGCGGGCGCGTACTGCCGCCCCCCGGCGAGATGGTTTCCAGCGTCCACATGGCCTCTTCGAGCCGCCCCAATTGCTCTTGCAGCGGCGAGGGAGCGCCCAGTTTGTTGCGGTAGTAAGTGAAAATGAGATAGAGCACCGGAATGAAGATGAAATAAGTCCAGGCTCCACCTTTGAAGCGTTCCACGAAGATGATCACAGTGGCTGCTGTGGTCAGGAAGGCAGCAATCACCGTGCCCACCAAGGTCGCCGCGTGGGAAGCCGTGAACTCGGCTTTCAGTTCGCGCACCAGCCGCTTGGTGGCTGCCCAGCCCGTCATGCTGAGCAAGATGAAGACACCTGCCGCGTAAATGGAAAGGTAGGTTTCCTCGGCCGTACCGATGAAGAGGAAACACAGCGAGGCAATGCCAACTTCGATCCACACCGGCATATCGGCCACGCCGTGCCGGTTGCGGCGTCCAAGCAGGTCGGGAATGTAGTGGCGGCTTTTCAGCCCCAGCGCCAGGTTCTGCAGCCCCTGGGCGCTGGCCGCGCTGGCGGAAAGCAACACGGCTACCCCGATGAGCGTGCCTGCGTAAGCCAGCCACGGCGGCAGGAGCTTGTCCATCGTTTGGGTGAAGACCGAAACCTCGGGGTTCGTGGGGTCGGCCAGGCGGAAGATGGCCGGGCCGGTGATGAGCATGGTCACCGCTGCCGTGCCCATGATGATGAGCAGACTGCCAAACGCCTTGCGGCTCTTCTCTTCCGGGGAGCCTTCATAAGCCGCCACCAGGTTGGCAAAGACCTCGATGCCGGTCATCACGGCCAAAATGCGCGCATACCCGGCCAATGTGTAGTGCAAGTAAGGGCCGGTAAAGGCCTGCAAAGAGAAATCGGGGAGGTGCAAGCCCAGCTTGACCACGGTGGCGATATTCATCGCCCAGAGCAGCGCCAACACCGCGGCCGTCGCGGGGCCGAAGATGGCCGCCGCAACCCGCGGCCCGCGATTGACCACCCAGCCCGTAAACACACTCAACACCACCGCCACCAGGGCGCGGTAATCCCAAAAGAGGAACTTGTGGTTGAGCACGGGCAGGCGGTCGGCAATGAACGTCACCAGCGCGGCCATGCTCACCAAAAAGGTCAAGGTATATTCCACAAAGGTGATGCCGGCGTTGATTTTGACCGCCCAACCGCCGAACTCTTCCTCGGTCAAGCCACTGCCGCCGCTGCCGTCGGTCACCCACCGCATCACCAGCCGATACATGGCCGAGACCATCGCGATGGTGAACACCACCAGCCACACGCTGGCGCCGAAAGTCACTTCCGCAACCCCCGCGACGACGATGAGCTTGAGGAAAGGCCCAAAAACATACAACGGCGAGGTCGCGGGGTCACCACCGCCTGCCAGGGCGCCTTCAAAAGCATTCGAGAGCTTTCGCGAGACCGAAACGGCCACAATCACACCTCCACGAAGAGCAAAAAAACGCCCCACCCGCCGACCGCAGCCGACGCGCCGGGCGTCTTTCCGGGGTCCAGCCGCGCCTACTCAGGCGCCCGCTCGGCCCGCTTCATGCTGCTACACCCCCGCCTCGCGGCGGGGCAATATCGTCCTTATGCTTCGGCTTCCAGCAGCCGCGCCACCGCGGCCTGGAGTTTTTGCCGGTCGTCTGCACTCAGCTTGCCACGGAATTCCACCACGTCGACGAGGTGATAAGCGCTGCCTTCGAAGAGCCGCGCCGCCTCCTTGCCTGCCGCCCCTGCCCAGCCATACGCCGCCAGCAACATCAGCGGCTTGGCATAGTCGGCTTTGTGGATGATTTCCTCGATCAGGTGCTTCATTGGCAAATACATGCCGCCTTCGTAGGTTGCCGTGCCCAAAATGACCGCCTGGGCGTCGGGCAGTTCCCCCAACAAATCGGAGACTTCGTCGTGGTGGTCGTCCACATAACGATAGACAACCGGGGAAAGCCCCTGGGCGCGCAACAAGCTCAGAACCACATCGATGGCCTCTTCCGCGTAACGATACATGGAAGTGTAAGCCACGACCACCTTGCCCGGTGTCGGCACGCCTTCGGCCCACGCGACGTAGCGGTCGATGATGCGCTGGGGGTCATGCCGCCACAACAAGCCATGGGCGGGCAATGCCATGCGGGGTTGCACACCCAGCGCTTCGAGGCGCGGCAATTGCTTGATGACGTGCTCTTTGTAATGCCCCACCACGGTGGCAAAATATTTGCGCGCCATGGGGAGAAAAGCTTCCACATCTGCAGGTTCGTCATCGAACACGGCCTCTGGCGTGCCAAACCCGCCCAAAATGTCGCCGGTCAGCAAATAGCCCTTCTCGGGGAAATAGGTCACCATGGTCTCAGGCCAATGCAGCCAAGGCGTGAGATAGAAAACCATCTGCTCGCCGCCAAAGGCCAGCGCGTCCCCGTCCTTCACCGTGTGGAAAGCCGGGGTCAGCCCATACATGCTCGCCAGCAAGCGCTTGGTAAAGGCATGCCCCCACACCTCCGGCTTGCCGTTGGTGGCTTCCAACACCGCCGGCAGCGCGCCGCTATGGTCGGGTTCCATGTGATGAATGACGATATGCTTGATTTCGTCGGGCGAAACCAGTTCCCACAGCGCTTGCAGGTAATCGTCGGTGAACGTCGCCTTGACGGTATCGAAAAGCACCGCCCCCTCAGGCGTCTTCAGGACGTAGGCGTTGTAAGTAATGCCTTCGGGGATATCCCACACGCCTTCGAAATATTTGCTGCTGCGGTCGATGACGCGCAGCAGGTACAGACCTTCGCCCAATTTCACGGTTTGCACTGCACTCACGAGAGCCTCCGGTGCACTGGCGCTTTCCAAAATAGCGCCTGGGGAATCCCAGGCCTACCCCGATTATACCCGAATTTAAGAAAAGGGAAGGCCCACAGCGGCGCGCAGGTGCTGGAATCCGAGGGGAAGGCGGGCCGCCCTGGGCGACGGGCTTCGCGCACGGTCATGACATCGCGTCACTCGCCCCTTGCGTGTTCCTCATTCGCCCTCACCACGGCCCTCTCCCAGAGGGCGAGGGAGAACCACTGGGTAGCAGGGCATCCTTTTTCCATCTGCGTGCATCCCTCCCTCATCGGCGTGCATCTGCGTTCTCCAGAGGGCGAAGGGGGAACGCCCCCTTGCCTCGCCCTTTGGGCGGTAGGGGCGGAGCGTTGCTCCGCCCTGGGAGGCACGCGAAGCCACAGAGGGCACAGGGAGGGGATAGGGCGAGGCGTGCCTCGCCCCTACGAGAAAATCGGTGAAAATCGGTGGTGATCGGTGGATTTATCTGCGTCCATCCCTTTTCATCTGCGTCATCTGCGTTCCTCCCACCCCCGCCCCCGCCCGCAATTCGCAATTCCTCATTCGCAATTTCCGCGCGCGCCCTCGTGCGTTCCCTTTTTGCACCGTGTTTATGGCTATACGAAACCCAGGGAGGGCGCTTCACCCCGCCCCCCTCGGGGTCAAAACGGAATCTCCCGCGAGCCGCCGGGGGCTTCCCGATGCCATGCCCACAGCTGCTCATCCACCGTCGGGAGATCGACCAAGGTCACCCCCGCGGCGCGCCAGCGCTCGCCTTGCGGCGGCTCAGTGCGCACCGCTTCGGCCTCGGCGGCCATGCCGCGCGTCCAGCCGCCGCGGGCAAACACGACGTAATGCACCCGCCACTTCTTCTCCCGCGGCAGCACCGCCTCGGTGCGGCTTATCAGTTTGCGCAGCACCTCCGCCTTGACCGGCTCCGGCGACCACTTGCATTCCCCCAAAATCAGCGTGCGCTCACGCGGGTTGATGCCCACGACATCCACCTGGGCCTGCCGCGTCCACGCCGCGCCAACCTCCAACGCCTGAAACGGCAAGGCCCCGCGCGCCCCCGCATGGAGCGTCCACAAGCGGGCAATTTCTTCCCAGGTGTACGTCCCGATGAAATCCAGCAAGTGGCGGCGCAGCTCGTCCAGCAAGGGGGCCTGCACGCCGGCGGCAATCTGGCCGCGATAAGGGCTGATGAAGCGAAAATAGAACCGCAGGAAAGGGTCGGTAAGGTGGTAGCGCCCCTGCCGGCTGTTGGGCGGCGCGGTCAGCGAGCGGCGGCGTTCCACATAGCCGGTTTCCAGCAGCGACTCCAAATAGCGGCTGACGTGCCCCCCCGGCAGGTCGGACGCCCGCCGAATTTCCGCCGGGGTATGCGCGCCGCGAGCAATCGCGCTCAGAATGGCATAGTAGTTGCCGGTTTCCCGGATGTAATCTTGCAGCAGAAAGCGCGGCTCATCGCCCAGGGAAAGGGCTGCGTGGGTGACGAAGGCGGTGAGGTTCTCTTGAAAGGGCACGTCGGGGGTCCAGTAAGCCCAATAGGCAGGCACGCCGCCCACCACGGCATAGAGGGCCACGCGGGCCTCAGCGGGGTAAGCGGGGAAGGCCTCGCGGGTGGCTGGGTAAGGCAGAGGCTGCAAACGCAGCGCGGTGGTGGCGCGGCCATAGAGCGGCGCCTGAGGGGAAAGCACCCCCCGCACCACCATGCCGAGGTGAGAGCCGGAAAGCGCCAGCATGAGATTGCCCCGGCTGAGGGTGTGATCCCAGGCGTGTTGCAAAGCCCCTGCAACGCGCGGGCCATGCTCCAGCAAATAGGTAAACTCGTCAATCACGAGCGCCACGCGGCGGCCACGGCGGGCAGCCATCTCACCAAAAGCCTCGAAAGCCGCGCGCCATGTGGGGTAATACACTGCCGCCTCCGCCTCGCCAGGGTGGAAGAAGCGGTAAAGCGCCTGCGAGAAGGCCCGCCGCTGGTCGCTTTCGCTGGAAGGCTCCGCGGCCCAGTAGAGGACGTCGTCGCGGTGGCGCTGCATCCATTCCCACAGCAGGCGGGTCTTGCCCACCCGGCGGCGGCCATAGAGCACCAGGAAGGCAGCCTGGGGGCCGCGCCAGAGGCTTTCGATGAGCGCCATCTCGCGCTGGCGCCCGACAAAGGGGGGGGTGTAGGCAGGGGGCATGGGAAGACCTCCGAATAAGATAACCCTGATTATGATAACCCAGATTAATAGATTTGGCAAGCAGGAAAAAACGGCTGAACGCAGATAAATCCACCGATTGGCGCCGATTACCGCCGATTTTTTGTGTAGGGGCAAGGCGTGCCTTGCCATGTTCCCCCTTCGCCCTTTGGGAGAAGGGGGACACAGGGGGATGAGGGCGGGGGAGCAAATTGCGAATGAGGAATTGCGGGTTGGGGGCGGGGGTGGCTTTGGGGACAGTGGTGAAGAGAACGCAGATGGACGCAGATGAGGGAAGGATGGACGCAGATGGGTCCACCGATTGGCACCGATTTTCACTGATTTGCGTTTGGGGTAGGGGGTGGCTTTGGGGGCAGTGGTGAGGAGAACGCAGATGGACGCAGATGAGAGCAGATGGACGCAGATAAATCCACCGATTTGCACCGATTTGCGCCGATTTTTTTGTGTAGGGGCAAGGCGTGCCTTGCCCTGTTCCCTT
>CAYLRJ010000115.1:0-2983 GCA_964386185.1 uncultured Anaerolineaceae bacterium | reverse complement strand
CAAGGTCGCGCCCAGCGCTTCGAGCTGGTCGGGCGTGACGGCTTTGACCGTGGCCTGGGTGCCCACGGGGGCAAACACCGGCGTCAGCAAATCGCCGTGGGGGGTGTGGAACACGCCCGCGCGGGCGCGGCCGTCGGTGGCTTGAATTTCAAAGGTGAAATGGCTCATACGTCAGGGCCTCTTCTGAGATGGAATAGCCAAACATAGACATTTTTACAACCAAAACACTTGGATGGCCAGCACTGCCACGGGCACCACAATCAGGAGGAGCGGCAGACCCACTTTGAAATAATCTCGGGGCTGGTAGTTCCCCGGCCCCATCACCAGCAGGTTGACGGGGTGGCCAGTGGGGAGCAAAAAGGCAAACGAGGCACCCACGGCCACCGCCATGCCCAAACTGCGAGGGTCAATGCCGCGGCTTTCGGCAGCAGCAATGGCCAGGGGCGCGACAATCAAGGCCGCAACTTGCCCGCTGGTGATTTGGGCCAGCAGTGTGGTCAGCAGCAGAAAAGCAGCTGCAATCATCCAGGCCGGCGCATGCGCCAATGGTTTGAGCATCTGATGGCTGAGGAACGCCGCCGCGCCGGTGTCGCGCATGGCTACCCCTAAGGGTATCATGCCAGCAATGAGAAAAATCACGCGCCAAGAGACCGCTCGGTAAGCCTGGTCAGGAGGCACAATGCCGAAGAGCATCATCAACGTGGCCGCGGTGAGGGCGGAAAGGGCCAGGGGGAGCCAGCCAAAAGCCGCGGGCACCAACGCCAAAAGCAGCAGCCCCACCGCTGTAAAGGCTTGCCAGGAAGGGCGGGCCCGCGTGCCGCCGAAGGTCTCCAAAATCACAAAGTCGGGGTCGTGGCGGAGGGGTTCCATCCTTTCGGGGGGCAATTGCACCAGCAGCGCGTCGCCTTTTTGGAGGGGAATGGCTTGGAGGCTGGTGTCTAAAATTTGGCCGTGGCGCCAAATCGCGAGCACCCGCATGCCATAACGGGCATACAGGCGGAGGGCTTGTGGGGTTTTGCCCACAGCCTGCCCGCGGGGGTTGAGGGTGAGCTCAGCCAGCGTGGCGCGTTCGCGAAAGTCGTCGCAGATGTCTTCGTCGCTCAGCGGGCGCAGCCCCAACGATTCCAGGTCGGTTTTTTGGATGTTGCCGGCCACCAAAAGCACATCGCCTGGGAGGAGGCGGCGTTCTGGCGATAGCTGATGCATAAACCGCACGCCCCGCGAGGTGGCCAGCCCTACCGGCGTGAGCCCGCTTTCGGTGGCCAGGTGGGGCTTGCTGGCCGGTCGGCCAACAAGGGGCGATTGAGGTTGCACCTCCAGCGGGTGGAGCCCTTCCCGGAGGCGATAGGCTGCCATGAGGTCCGCGAAAGACGTGCGGGGAGCGAAAGCGTCGTCGTGGCGGGGCAGCAGCCGCCGCCCTATGAACACCATGTAAAGCAAACCTGCCACGGTCACGGGCAGCCCCACGGGCAGGAAGTCGAGCAGGCCATAAGGCTGGTAGCCGTGCGCGGCCAGCGAGGCGCTGGTGACCAGGTTGGCCGTGGTCAACAACGTGGCTGTGCCCCCCAAAAGCGTGCCATACGCCAAGGGGATGAGCACCCGCGAGGGGGAAATGTTTTTGCTCTGGCGGCTAATCGCTAAAACCGGCGGGAGGAGCACCGCGGCCGCGGCCACAGTATTCATGAAAAGCGAGAGCGTCGCGGCGGCCAGCATCGTCACCACCACCAACCGCCGTTCGGAGCCGCGCGCCAAATTCCCCAGCCGTTCACCCAACACAGCCGTGACGCCGCTGTTTTCCAGCCCTTTGGTGAGGATGAAGATGGCAATGATAATGAACACCACATTGCTGGAAAAGCCAGCCAAGGCTTGTTCCAACGGGAGGATGCCGGTGTAAGCCAGCGCCAGGGCCACCAGTAAGCCAACAATGTCGGCGCGCACTTTGCCGCTAATGAGCAGCAAAGTGGCCAGCGCAGCAATGAGAAGGGTCGTCCACATGGGCGAAAGCATGGGGCCTCACGAACGGAGAAGTTGTTGCAGGCTTTGGGCCTGCTCGGGTGAAAAGCGGGGCAACACCCGGCGGATGAGCCAAGCCAAAAGCGGCGAAGGAGAGGTATGCCAGGTGGAGCGCAGGTAGGGGAGCATTTCTTCGGGCCAGCGGCTGACCAAGGCCTGCAGCACGGCCGTCAGTTCGGGGCGGAGCTCGGCGTCGGGCGGGGTGAGCAGAGGGGTGAGCAGTTTGAGCACACGGGGCAAGTTTTCGAATTTGGGGGCCTGCACCAAGGGAAGCAGTGCTTTGAGCCCCAGCCCCGCTCGTTTGGGGTCTGCGAGGGCTTGAGCAGCCGCGTTCAGATAAGCGGCAGGGGCTTCGTGAACCAGGCGCGCGGTGCCGAATTGGAGCAACGCCTCGGCGACTTCAGGCGCGGGCGCTGCTTCCAACCAGGCCCAAAAGCGCTGCAAAAGGGGCTCGGGAGGCGTGGTTTCGGCCAGCCCCAACAGCCGCGCGGCCAAGAGGCGCGATTCCAAATCAGGGCGCGCCCACAAGCGGTCGGCCAAAGGCAGGACCAAACTCGGCCGCGCGGCCAAATGGCCGCGCAACACCTGCCAGACCGCGGCCAGCACGGCGGGCGGCAGGTGATAAGTGGGAAGGCGCGGCTGCACGACCGCTTGCCCGCGGCGAAAGGTGCGGTCGGCGTGGCGGGTGAGCAGGGCTTCCCAGGCTGCCACAAAGGCCTCAGGGTCGCCGCTGTGGGCGACCAGGGCTTGGGCTTCTTGGCGGATGGCTTCCCAGCGCACGGCAGGCATGGCTCAAAACAGGCTTTCGTAATCCACTTTGGGGAAAACCGTCAGCTTGCCGCCAATGGTGGCATCGAGCACTCGGCGGCCCGCACGCGCGTAGGCTTCCCGCGCCATGCGGTAGGCCATTTCCGAGGTTTCCAGGTCGGGCAGCTGCCAGCGGAAACCTTTGCCAAAATAGCCGGGGTGG
>CAYLRJ010000114.1:0-49897 GCA_964386185.1 uncultured Anaerolineaceae bacterium | reverse complement strand
ACCTCATCGCCTCTGAAAACGACACCATCATCGCCAGCGTCAACACCATCAACGCCAGCCTCTCCCTCATCCAACTCGCCTTGCCCTAAAACCACCCAACGCCCCTTTCCCCCCGCTCCTCATCCCGAGAAGCGGGGGCTTACCCACCCCACGGAGGCCAGAAGATGACCACCACCTTCCCCTACACCGACGAAAAAGCTCTGGTAGCCGCACTCAAAGCCAACGAACCGGCTGCTTACGAGCAACTCATCGAGCAATACGCCGACCAAGTGTATCGGGTGGCCTATCGGCTTCTACAAAACCCCCACGACGCCGAAGACGCCATGCAAGAGGCCTTCCTGGCCGTGTATCTCCGCATTCACGAGTTTCAAGGGCAGGCGAAGTTGTCTTCCTGGCTCTATCGGGTGGTCACCAATAAAGCGTTGGATATTTTGCGCAAACGTCAACGCAAAACCGAAACCGCCACCGAAGCTCTGGAAGACCTCAACGAAGACGCGGCCGAGCTCCTCCCCGACCCGCAAGCCGTCTTGCCCGAAGATTGGCTCATGCGGCAAGAAATCAACGACCTCATTGCAGCGGGCCTGGCAACCCTATCGCCTCGGCTGCGAGCAGCCTTTGTGCTCTTTGAAATGGAAGGGCTAAGCATGGAAGAAGTCGCCGCAGCCCTCAACATCTCGCCCTCAGCAGCCAAGGTGCGCGTCCACCGGGCCCGCCAGGCCCTGCGCGCCTACCTGGCGACCCACATGCCCTCGCCAAACACCCTCAAGGAGTGAAAGATGAACAAGGAAGAATTCCAAAACCTACTGAGCGACTACCTGGACGGTCTGCTCTCGGCCGAGAAAAAGGCCGCCTTTGAAAAATACCTCCAGGAATGCGCCAGTTGCCGCAAAGCCCTGGAAGAAATGCAAGCCCTGCGGGCCAAAGCCCGAGAGGCCACCCAGCAGGCCCTTTCGCCCGAGGCCAAACTTCGGCTATACGAAAAACTCAACGAAGAACGCGCCCGGCGGGGTGAGCCGCTCCTCCGCATTCCGCAAGAACTCTTGGCCCTGGCCAAAGCCAAACTCGCAGCCACTGCCGAGGCCGCAGCAGAGGTCACCAAGGCCACCGGCGCCGTTGCCCAAACCGCAGCCCAAGCCAGCGCCCGCAGCGCCAAAGTCGCCGCCCAGGAAGCCGCCGGCAGCGCCAAACACCTGGGCGAGGCCGGAAAAGCCATGCTCAAAGGCGGCCAGGAAGCCCTCTCCGAAAGCCTCAAAGCCGCCACCAACGCGGCCTCCACCTTAGCCGAGAGCATGGACGCGGTGAAAGAAATCCCTGAACAGCCGGTGCGCGGCACCCTCAAAGCCCCGCCCAAAATCGCAGCAAAAACCGCCAAAGCCGGGCTGCAAACCGCCGGCGGCGTCGCCAAAGCAGGCGCCAAAATGGCCCAAGGCGGCCTCAAAGCCATGACAGAGAGCGGCAAAGCAGCCTTGCGCGCCACCAAAGGCAGCGCCAAAACCGCCCTCGAAGCAGCCAAGGGCATGGCCGAAACAGCCAAGGCCAGTAAAGACGTCGTCTCCTCTGCTGCCAAAGGCGCCAAACGCATCGCCCAAGCCAAACCCGACGAAGACAAACCCGCCAACGAAAACGAAAAATAGTGCTGCCTTGGGTCTTCCCCAAAAGATAAGCCCCCAACGAAAATGCGTGGCAGTGGGGGAAACCGGCTCGGCCGACCCACATCACCCAGGCCACGCGGCCCAGCCGCCTTCCTAACCCCCTGCCTCATGGTAAAATTCGGGCGGCCGCTTCTCACTCAGCGGCCGCCTTTCGCTTTTCCCGCCTTCCTTCCCCAAGGCAGGAGGAGAACCCAACATGCACCCCTATCTCGTCGTTTTCGTGACTGCACCATCAAAGGAACACGCCACCCAAATCGCGGAAACCCTCTTGGACCAACGCCTCGCAGCCTGCGTCAACGTCGTGGATGGCGTGCATTCCCACTATGTGTGGCAAGGAAAAATCGCCCACGACCACGAAGTGCTCCTCATCATCAAAACCCGCGGCGATGTCTTCGCCCAGCTCACAGCGGCTATCAAAGCCCAACATCCTTACCAGGTGCCCGAAATCATCGGGCTGCCCATCGTCATGGGGGATGAAGATTATCTGGCCTGGCTCGACGAAAGCCTCACCCAGGCTCACTCCAAATAGATTTCTACCACGCTGCCATCGTTGTCTTTGATGTCCACGATCTTCCCAACATCGCCTTTGGCCACAGCCTCGCGCAAGGCAGCCCAAAGGGCCTCATCTTGCTCGGCGCGCCCCGTCAGACGAGAGCCTAACAATTTGAACGGCAAATTGAGCAATTTGACCGGCACGTCCACGTTGACCCGGCTGCCATCGCCATCGGCAATGCGAATGCGCAGCCAGCGAGGGCCGGAAGAGGCCGTCGGCGATGGGCCTTTCTCATCCGAGGCGGCCTGCGCTTGCAATGCGTCCAGCAAACGGGCGGCTTCGTCGGCAGAAATTTTGCCTTCCTCCAACATTTTGAGAATCCGCAAACGCTCTGAATCCATCATGGCACCTCCTCACGTTCGGCGCGATCGCGCCGCTGGATGGGCTGGCGGCGAGCAAACCGCGGGCAGCAGCCCGCTTCGACTTGCTCCAGCCGCAGGGCTGCCCGGCCTCGCGCTGTGCAGCCTCGGGAAGCCTCGTCTGGCTTTACAAGATTATAAAGCAATATTTCCGAAAAGTCAATATCACCTTTAGGAAACCGCAAACTTCGCCCGCGTGCCATTTCAAGAAAAGCAAAACAAAGGACGGCCGGACAATCTCCCACCACGCGCCACGGCATCAAACTTGCACCCGTGATGGCAACGCGCCGCCCGCGCCTTCCTGCCGGCGCGCCGCCGATGCCGCGGGGCCGCGCCTTCCATTGGGGCCAGGCCCCGCCCCCACGCCAACGAAAAAGTCGCCCGCAAGCGGGCGACTTCGGCAACGGATGGCCCCATCCGACGCCAGTTAGAACTTTTCCTCCACGAAAAATTGTTCCAAACGCAAATGATAATGCCGCTGCAAGAGCGCCTCATCCAAATCGTGCTCCAACAACCAACGCCGCAAAGCCGCCAACTTGGCCCCTCGGCTCAGCCGCCGCCCAGAAAAAGTACCCCGGTCATCGCGGCGCCGCCCGCAAATGGGGCAATACTCCACCGGAAAGGGATACGTGCGCCGCGTCGGCGGCAGCACTTCCATCAAGCGAAAACCGCAATTATCGCATACCCGATATGTCGGCTCAGCGGGCTGAACATCCAAAGCTCGCCACGTGGACGACGCCGAAAGGTTAAACTGCAACATCAAACACGCTCCTTCTGGCCTTCATGCCTTCATGTCACTGGTGCGCATACACCATTTTGGCCTGTCGCTCTCGGGCATACGCCACAGTGAAATTTTAAATGATTCACGGCAAGGTTACATAATGTTTCCATTGCAAAGCATCTTCCCAACGTAACGCTTCTGTCATATTATGATTAGACAAATTCTGATAAAATAGGAACATGGACCCCCAGATCGGAGGGAAACAACACATGGCCACAATTCTCTACGTGGAAGACGACCTCCCCAACCGAATTTTGGTGCGCCGCATCTTAGCGGCCGAAGGGCATGAAATCGTCGAAGCGGGCAACGCGGAAGAGGCTTTGCAAAGTTTGGAAAACCTCAAACCTGACCTCATCTTGATGGACATCAACATGCCCGAGGTAGACGGCTTCACACTGACCAAGCGGATTAAACAAAACCCGGCTTGGCAACACATCCCCATCATCGCCCTGACCGCCAACGTGATGAAAGGCGATCGGGAACGCGTGCTCCAGGCCGGATGCGATGGATACATCCAAAAGCCCATCGACGTCGACGCCCTGCCCCGCCAAATCGCCACCTTCCTCAAACGCGGGGAATAGTCCCCTCTCCCCGGCTTCCTGCGCTCAAGTGAAACTATGACACCCGAAGAACCCACCACCCCCTTGAAAGACCTCCACGACACCCAGCGCCCGGGCGTTAACCCCGAAGACGCGGTCGTGTTGGTCGTCGAAGACAACGTCGCCAACTTTGTGCTCATCGCCCGTATGTTGGGCTATATGGGCATCCACTGCGAATGGAAAACCAGCGGCTACGAAGTTGTGGAATACGCGGATACCCTGCCGCGGGTGGACCTGATTCTCATGGACATCCGTCTTCCTTACGAAGACGGCTACAGCGCTTTAAGAAAAATCCGTTCTTCGCCCACCCTCAAAGACACTTTGGTCGTCGCCGTCACCGCCGAAGCCAGCCGCGAACAAATCAACAAAGCCAAAGCCGCGGGGTTCGATGGCTTCATCGGCAAGCCCCTCGACCCCGACCGCTTCCCCGACCAAATCCGCCGCATCCTCAATGGCGAACCGGTTTGGGAACTCTAACCGGAGCCGCTTATGAGCGAACACCGTCTTCCGTCTTCTGAAACTGCCCAGCACACCCTTCCCCAGCGGGCTTTCCGCGGGCGGCTTGCTCGCCGGATGGTGTTAATCCTGTTGCCTGCCATCCTCATCCCGGTGCTCTTGATGGGCTACCTCGTCCACCTCCGCTCTCAGCGCCTATTGGAAGAGCAAACAGCCCAACAACTCTACCAAGTCGAAACCGAGATGAAGGGCTCCATCGGCACATGGCTGCTCGCCAAAAGCGCCCGCTTAGACGCCGTCGCGCGGCGGAGCTATGTACAAGGTGCCATTCACACCTTGGTCACCCCCACCGCCTCTAACACAGCCGTGTCATGGGCCAAAAACACCATCACCCGCGCCTTCACAAACATCCCCGGCTATCGTGACCATCCCATCTTCAACCAATACCTGATTTTAGACCAAGATTTGCAAGTCCTGGCAAGCACTCGGCCCGAGTGGGAAGGCCTCTCCCTGCAAAACACCAGCCTCAGCCACATTATCGAAAACATTGGGCAAAACAAAGCCGTGGGGCTTCCCTGGATCAAAACCGGCACCGAAGTGACCACCCGCCTCTTTGCGCCCGACGCTTACGGGAACGTCCACGCCATCCTCTACGACCTCACACCGCTCTACCCTCACCAAACCGCGCTGGTGACCGTTTTGCCCCACTACGACTTCGTCGCCCAAAAACAGCTTTACATCATCGGCCTTTCAGAAGAAGTCGCTGTCGAACGCACCATCACGCAATTGAGCCAGCGCTACCCCAACAGCCGCGGCTTCATCGTGCTCTACGATGGTCAATACCTGAGCATTGACCCCCGCACCGAGGCCCTGGCCGTCTGGAAGACGCCCGAATTCCTCACCAAACAAATCGAAGGGCAAGCAACCATCATTGAGGGGACCTACGACTCGCCAGTCACTCAAAAGCCCTCCTTTGCCGTGGCAGAATGGCTACCCAATCTCAACGCGGCCATTGGTCTTGAAATTCCAAAAACCATGCTTTTGGCCACCTCGCGGCAGCTGGCGCCTTACACAACCCGGCTGCTCCTCATCACCGCGCTGCTGCTGGCGGCCATTATTTGGTTTGCGACCTCGCGCATTTCCCAACCAATTTTAGAGATGGCCAAAAGCGCGCGGCGCTTTGCCGAGGGCGATTGGAAAACCCGGGCGAGCATCAAACGCGACGACGAAATCGGCCTTCTGGCCTACACCTTCAACCAGATGGCCGACGAGCTCATTGAGTTTTACCGCTCGCTGGAACAACAAGTCGAAGAACGCACCCTGCAAATTCGGACGGCTTCCGAAGTCGCCCACCTGGCCACGTCGGCAACCGACCTTTCGGAAATCCTGCGCCGCACCGTCAACCTGATTGTCGAGCGCTTTCCGCAATACTATCACGCCTCAGTCTTCCTGCTGGACGAAGAAGGCCGCTACGCCAACCTGGCGGAGTCCACAGGGCCGGTAGGCGAACAGATGAAACGCCAAGGGCATCGCCTGGCCGTGGGTGGGCAGTCGCTGGTCGGCTGGGCTGCCGCCCATCGTGAGCCACGCATTGCCTCTGACGTGGTGGAAGATGAAATCCACTTCAAAAACCCCCTCCTCCCCGAAACCCGCTCCGAGGCGGCCATTCCCATCGCGGTCGGCGATCGGGTGTTAGGGGTGCTCGACGTCCAGAGCAAAAACCCGCACGCCTTTGACGAACAGAGCATTGCCACCTTGCAGACCTTAGCGAGCCAGCTGGCTGCGGCCCTTTACAACGCCCGCTTGCGCCAGCAAGCCGAAGCCGGCCTCGAAGAAACCCAGCTCCTCTACCGCGCCAGCCACAAACTCATCAACGCCACCCAACGCGATGAAGTGCTTCGGCTCAGCACCGAAGCGCTGGAAAGCCTGCCCTTTACCAGCGCGGTTTTCATCCGAGAAGGGCAAAACAGCCCCTATCGCCTCCGCTACGCCCACTTTGCCAAAGGCGAGCCACCCGAAGACCTCGAACTCGAAATCCCCATCTCGCGAGAAATCCTCAAACGCTACGCGCCGCCTTCGCAACCCCTCATCATTGACAACTTCCTCTATGCCAACATGGTGCCCGAAGCCTTGGTGCAAGCCGGGCGCGCCTTGGGCTGCGCCTCAGGCACCTACATTGCGATTTACGACGAAGGCGTGCCCTTTGCCCTGCTCTTCTTGGGCAGCGACACCCCGCAATCATTCTCCCCGCGGCGCGTCGAGCCCTACATCATCCTGACCGAAATCATCAGCGCCACCTTGGCCAAAATCACCGCCCTGGAAGACGCCCAACGTCGCCTGGCTGAATTTCAAGTGCTGGTGCGGCTGCTGCAAAGCCTGGCTGCCGAAACCTCGCCCGAAGATTTCTACGCCTCGCTCCACAAAGAAATTCGCAACATCTTCGGTGACGTCAGCCTCATCGTAGCCCTCTACAACCCCCTCCGCCGCACCATCGAAGTCCCCTACGCCTATGAGCAAGACGAAGGCATGATTGACATCCCGCCCTTTACTTTGGGCGAAGGGCTGATTTCCCATGTCATCACCCAACGGCAACCACTGCTCATCGGCCACGACCTCAAAGAAGCCGCCCGCTCACTGGGCATCACCATCAAATCCATCGGGGCCATTCCCCAGTCGTGGTTAGGGGTGCCCATGTTCTCCGGCGACCAACTGGTCGGCGCACTGGTATTGCAAGACCTCCACACCCCCGATCGCTTCCACGAAAAAGATGTAGAACTGGTCTCCGCGCTGGCCAACTCCATCGCCTTACTCCTCAACCGCTTGCAGCTGCTCTCCCAAACCGAACGCGTCTATCGCCGTGAGCACTTGCTCTTCGAAATCAGCCAACACATGCGCCGCACCGGCGACATTCAAGACCTGCTCAACACCACCATCCGCCGCTTGCAGAGCACCTTCTCAGCCCGGCGGGGCACCATTCGCATCAACCTGACCCCGCCACCCCGCGCCGACGACCACGGCAGTGGGGATAACGGCCACTCCCCAGCCCCAGGAGAAGAGGCATGAACAGGCCTGCATCTCAACCCCACACCAATGTCATTCAAAACTTCCGCGAGCGCGTGCTCAACGTCTTGCTTTTGGTCGCGCTGGTCGTTGCGGTGCCCCTCTCCATTACCAACGCATACCGCGCGGCGCAATCCGGGCTCTTTCTGCAAGCCAGTGTGTACGTCGGCTCCACGCTCTTCGTGGGCTTCCTCTTGCTCCTGCGCCGCAACCCGCGGGCCTACGCCTTTCGGGCTGTCGGGTTGGTCTTCATGCTTTATGTGGTGTCGGTGGTGGTGTACCTTTCCACCGGCTTGGAAGGCGACGGGCGTATCTGGCTTTTTGGCGCTATGGCCATTGGCGTGCTCCTCCTGCCGCAGCCTTACAACTTCCTCAACGTCTTCGTAGCCATCGCGCTGCACTTTGCCATGGGCTACGGTTTTAGTCACGGTCTGCTCCCGCCGCCGCCCAACGCCAAGCTGGTTGACAGCCTTCAATCCTCGGCCTGGCGCCGCACTGGCTTTACGCTGCTGGGCGTGGCCGCGGCCGTGTTGAGCGCGGTGGGCGTCTATCGCCGCCACTTGGAAAACGTCCTGGAAGAGAGCCAAACCCTCAACGTCGTGCTGGAAGAAGAACGCCGCCGCCTGGAAAATCAAAGTAAAATCCTCCAACGCCGTGTGGAACAAATCCACACCGCGAGCGAAATCATGCGCATCATCAACACCATTTTGGACCCCGAAGAGCTCCTCCAACAAGTGGTTGACCTGGTGCGCGAGCGTTTCAACCTCTACTATGTCGGTATCTTCCTGGTGGATGAGCGCGGGGAATACGCCGTTTTGCGCGCGGGCACAGGCGAAGCCGGCCGCAAAATGTTGGCCGAAGGCCACCGGCTGGCCATCGGCGGCTCGTCCATGATCGGGTGGTGCATCAGCAACCGCCAACCCCGCATCGCCATGGACGTCGGCGACGAACCCGTCCGCTTTGCCAACCCCCATCTGCCCCTCACCCGCACCGAACTCGCCCTCCCCATCATCAGCCGCGGCGAAGTGTTGGGCGCGATGACGGTGCAGTCCGAAAAACCACAAGCCTTCGACCAAGACGACCTCCTGGTGCTCCAAAACATTGTTGACAGTGTGGCTACCGCCCTCCAAAACGCCCGCCTCTACCAAGAAGCCCAACGAGGCCTCCAAGAGTTAGCAGCCACGCGGCGCCAAACCCTCTTCAACGCTGCCCACAACCTCAACATGGAAACCCTGGAAGTCAGCGTGAGCGAAGACAACGGCCACGACGGCAAAACAGAAAGCCCTACCTTGCACGTCCTCAAAGTGCCTATCACCCTCTACGACACGCCCATCGGCGAAATCGTCCTCGAAAGCGACCATCCCTGGACCGACGAAGACCAAGACTTCGCCGCCCAAGTTGGCGCGCAAATCGCAGTGGCCCTCGAAAACCTCTACCTAACCGAGGAACACCGCCGCATCGCCGAAGAAGACCGCCTCATCTCTCAAGTGACCGAGCAAGTCAGCGCGACGTTAGATCTCGACACCGTCATCCAAACCGCGGTGACCGAACTGCAAGAAATTCTCAACCTCACCGAAGCCGAAATCCGCTTGACGGTTCCCGAGGCTGCGGAGTAACCCCATGAACAACAGTGCCCTTGAAGTTGTCCCGGCTTCCCCCAAAGATTCCATCCAACGACGCCTTCGTTCGCTCGCGTTGGTGCTTTCCCTTGTCTTTGGTTTGGCAGGCGTCGCCAGCCTCTATTTCTCCTACCAATGGTGGCACCTGAGCCAAAACCAACAAGTCGTGCTCAGGCTGGATGCCAGCACGGCACGCGTCATTTTGCACACCCAAAAACTGCTGGAAGCCCTCCAAGACACCTACGTCACCCAAGACGTTGACCAACTGCATCAAAACGTCCAGCCATGGATCGAGCAGCTTCAAAAAGACCAACGAGAAATCCGGCAACTCATTGACGACGCACCTCGCGAAAGCGCCCCCCGTAAAGTAGCCGAAGCAGCCTACCCGCAGCTCCAAAAAATCATCAACCTCGCGCAAGGTATCATCAGCCAAGCCGAAATCGGCAACTGGCCCTCGGCCAAAGTCAGGTTCCAATACCTGGAGGCATCCTACCAACAATACATCCGAGATTACGAGCGCCTCCTACAAGCCAACAGCCAATATCTGCTCTCGGTCAAAACCATGATGCGCCTCTACTCGCGCATCGCCTTCCTGCCCCTTTTGCTCGCCCTGCTGGGCATCTTGGTCACTGTGTTGGGCGCCATCGGAACGCAAAGGGTGGTCTTGCGCCCGCTGCAAGAGCTGACAAACAGCGTCCGACACTTTGCGGAAGGCGACTTCACCATTCGGCTCCCTGAAAAGCGGCGTGACGAAATCGGGATCCTGGCGCACACCTTCAACCTCATGGCCGACCGCATTCAAGAAGCCCGCGCCAACCTGACCCAACAAGTAGAAGAACGCACCCAAGCCCTCCAACGCCGCACCGCGCAACTGCAAGCCGCCACAGAAATCGGCCGCGCGGTCACCACCCTGCGCGAAGTGGACGAACTGCTCGCCCACGCAGCCCGCCTCATCAGCCAGCGTTACGGCTACTACCATGTCGGGCTCTTCCTCAACGACGAAGCCTCCAACACCACGCGGCTGCGGGCAGCCTACACCCAAAACGGCAAAGCCGCCGAAAAACTCCTGGCCGAAGAATACAGCATTCCCATCGGCCTGGAAGGCCCCATCAGCCAAACAGCCGCCACCGGCCGCCTGCACGTTGCCCAATTCAGCGCCCAAAACCCCCATCCCATCCCCGAACTCAGCCGCACCCGCGCCGAGGCCACCTTCCCCCTCAAAAGCGGCGACACCATCTTGGGCGTGTTAGACATCCACAGCAACACCGACATCACCTTCGCCCCCGAAGACATCACCGCGCTCCAAGCCGTGGCCGACCTGTTGGCCATTGCCCTGGAAAACGCCCGCCTCTTCCAGGAAACCCAACGCGCGCTGGAAGCCGCCCGTCGGGCATACGCCCAACTCAGCCAAGAAAGTTGGGCTCGCTTCCTCAAACCGCGGACCGTGTTGGGCTTCCGCATTGACAGCAGCGGCACCCTGCACCCCATCACAGTCGAGGAAGTCGAGGAAGCCGAGGAAACGGAAGCGACCGCGGAAACACCGGCAGAAAAAAGCCCCGCCGCAGCCGACGCAACCCCGGCTGCCTCCGCGGCCGAAAGCCCCACACCCGACTCAGCAGAGCAAACCGAGAACACCCTCGACGTCCCCATCACCATCCGCGAACGCGCCATCGCCCTGGCCCGCCTGCGCAAGGCCACCCCGTGGACCTCAACCGAAAAACAACTCGTCGAGCGGCTGGCCGAGCGAATCGGCAACATCTTAGAAAGCGCCCGCTTGTTCTCCGAAACCCAGCGGCGGGCTGCCCAGCTCCAAATCGCAGCCGAAATCGCCCGCGATACCAGCGGGACCCTGGATTTGGACGAGCTGCTCGCCAAAGCCGTCAACCTGGTGCGCGAACGCTTTGGCTTCTATCACGCCTCGGTCTTCCTCCTCGACGAAAGCGGCCGCTATGGCATCGTCAAAGAATCCACAGGCGAGGCAGGCAAACAGCTCAAAGCCCGCCAACACCGCCTGGCCGTTGGGTCGGCCTCCATCATCGGCCAAACCCTGGCCAGCGGGCAACCCGTCGTGGTCAACGACGTTCGCAAGAGCGACATCCACCACTACAACCCCCTCCTCCCCGACACTCGGGCCGAATTGGGCATCCCCCTCAAAATCGGTGAAGAGGTCATCGGCGCGCTGGATGTGCAATCCGACACCGTCAACGCCTTCACCGAAGAAGACGTCCGCGTGCTCCACATCTTAGCCGACCAATTGGCCATTGCCGTGGTCAACGCCCGCTTGTTTGCCGAAACCCAAAAACACCTGGCGCAACACCGCCTCTTGCACCAAATCACCGCGGCCGCGGCAGCCGCCACCACGGTGGAAGAGGCCATCCAAAACACCATCGAAAGCCTCCACGCCACCCGGCCCGACGAAGGCGTCTCGCTGCTGGTGCCAGCAGAAGACCAGCCCAACACGCTCCGCATCGCGGCCTGGGCAGGCTACGGCACCACCCAAGCCGACCAGATTCGCGCCATTCGCATCCCCTTCGGGGAAGCCGTCACCGGGCGCGTCGCAGCCACCCAACAACCCATCATCATCAACGACACCAGCACCCTACCCGACTACGTCGCCATCACACCGGGGATGCGCTCCGAACTCGCCGTCCCGCTGGTATACCGTGGTGAACTTCTGGGCGTGCTCGACCTGGAAAGCCCCCGCCCCAACCACTACGACGAGCACGACCGGGAAATGATGCTCACCCTGGCCAGCAGCCTGGCGGCCATCTTCGCCAACATCCGCCTGCTGGAGCAAGTGCGCCGCCACTCCAACGAACTGGCCTTGCTCTACGAAGTGACCGCTACGGCTTCCTCGCATGTGGACCTGGACACGCTGCTCAACCAACTTGCCATCAAACTCCAAGAAAGCCTCGACCTGCTCCACTGCGGCGTGGTCCTCTTCAACCCCGACGGGCGCACCGGCACCCTGGTGGCCTCGGCCTCTGCCCCCGACGCCCCAGGGAGCGACATGCTCGGCACACAACTGCCGTTGGACAACCCCCTCACCCAAGAAGTCATCCGCACCAAAAAGCCCACCTGGTGCCGCGACATTGAAACCGACCCTCGCGTGGCCGACATTCGGCACCTGTTGCGCCAACGAGGCGCCAAACAAATTGTCGTTTTGCCCTTGCTCGCACGCGACAAAGTCATCGGCACGCTGGGAATGGACATCACCCAACCCGACCGCGAATTCACCGACGCAGATCTCCGCCTCTTGGAACAAATTGCGCGGCAAATCGCCACCTCGGTCGAAGTGGCACGGCTCTTCCGTCAAGCCGTACGCGCAGCCGAGCGAGAACGCATGGTCACCTACATCACCACCAAGATGCGCGCCACCAACGACCCGCAAGAAATCCTCCAAACCGCCGTCGAAGAACTCCGTCGAGCCCTCAAAGCCCAAGAAACCCAAATCTTGTTGCTCCCCGAAGACCGCACCACAGGCCCCGAAAACAACGGTTCGGGAGAAGGATAAAACATCATGGGGTACATTATCACGATTTGTAGCCAAAAAGGCGGCGTCGCCAAAACGACCACCACATTGGGCCTGGGCGGCGCGCTGGCCGAACAAGGCCAACGGGTCCTGCTTGTGGATTTGGACCCTCAAGGCAACCTCACCTTAGGGCTGGGCCTCCAACCGCGGCAACTCCAACGCACCACCGCCGACCTTCTGCTCAACGCCGTGCCCGCGCGCGACATTCTCCTCCCCAGCGCCGTAGAAGGGCTGCACATCTTGCCAGCCAACACCACCCTCCAACTGGCCGAGCGCTACCTACCCAGCCGTCCCAACTACCAATTCGCGCTCAAGCGGGCGCTGGAACCCGTCCTGCCCGACTACGACTTCATTCTCATTGATTGCCCGCCCTCCCTCAGCGCGCTCAGCACCAACGCCCTCACCGCGGCCCAGTTGGCCATCCTGCCCACCCAGGCCGAATATTTCTCGGCTTACGCCCTCAAACCCATGCTGCAAAGCCTACGCATGGTGCGCGAACGCTACAACCCGCAACTGACCTACCTCATCCTCATCACCATGTTCCGCCGTCGCAACCGCGCCCACCGCATCATTCGGTCTCGCTTAGAAGCCACCTTTGGCTCGGGGCTTTGCCGCACCGTCATCGAAACCGACACCAAACTGCGTGAAGCCGCCATCGCTGGCTTGCCCATCACCCACTTCGCACCCCGCACACGCAGCGCCCAACAATACCGTGCCTTGGCACAGGAGTTAATCGCCCATGTCCAGAAAGAAAAGGCTACACAAACGGCTTGAGGACCTCTTTCAAGACTTCCAGGAAGACATCGGCGAAGCCGAAGCCCTGAGCATCATGCCGGAAGCCATCCGCGGGTGGGGATGGCACAGCGACCGCGCGGGCCGCTACACCGCCTGCGACGACAACATCGCCGACCTGTTAGGCTACGCCTGCGAAGAAGTCGTTGGTCAAGAAGTTGCGACGTTTGCCCTCACCCGCGAAGCACAACAACGTGTAGCCGCGGCCCTTCAAGCCGAAAACTACCCCCTCGAAATTGAAGTCACCTTCATTGACCGCCACGGGAACCATCGCCCCGCATGGTTCTACATTGCCCAACGCGACCCCGAAGGCGGGTGGCACGGTTTCGTGCGGCTCCAAACCAGCGACCGCCGCGCGCCCAGCGCACATCCCACCCTGACCCTCCCCGACAACGGGGCAGGAGGCGATTGGCTGGGCTTGGATAGCCCCCTCCCGCGCGGGCTGCGCGCCCAAAACGGCCGGATCGAACCCGCCGAAAAACCCCTCAGCCCCGCGGGGCAAAAAGCCCTCCAGCGCGGCAAACCAGCCGTCACCACCGGCGACCACGGCGCAGCCCTGGCCGTGCCCCTGCAACTCCCCAGCCAAAAAGCCCTCCTCGAAGCCATTGACCCCACGCCCAACCGCCAGTGGGACGAAGACGAACAGCGGCTGGTCGAGCAAGTTGCCGAACAATTGGCCTTGGCTCTGGAAAACGCCCAACTCTTCCAATCAGCCCAACGCCGAGCAGCCGAATTGGAAGCCCTGCACCAGATGGCCACAGCCATCAGCCGCTCGTTGGATATTGGTGAAATCTACCATGAAGTACTCCAACAGCTCCAAAATTTGGTGCACATAGATGCAGGCATCATTACTCAGCCTATTGAAGGCGATGAAGAACGGCTACAAATGGTCGCCCACTGGAACCTCCCTCCTCAAATGCTGCAACGGATCGAGGAAAACAAGATTCCCATCAAGCATAGTTGCTGCGGCCTCACTTATCAAAAACAGGAACTCGTCACGCTCCCCGATCTCGACCTAATACAAACGGAAAACCCAGGTCTGGGCACGATACCTCGCCAATTTGGGTTCCGCTCTTATATGGGGGCTCCCCTCATCTATCAGGGCCAGGTCCTGGGTACTTTGTGCCTTTTCCGTCGCACTCCACATGAAGCAGCCGAACATGAAAAAAGGCTCTTCAATACTATCGCCAACCAAGTGGCTTCAGCCGTGGCCAACGCCCACCTCTTCCAGCAAACTAAACAAGCCTTAGAAACGACCGAAAGCCTCTTTCACGCCACGGCTGCTTTCAACGCTGCCCGCTCTTATAGCGAAGTATTAGAAGCCTTAGCACACGCCTTAGGCGAAGACGTTCATACAGTAGCGTTTGGCCTTTTTGAATTCCCTTACGAGCCTAATAGTAGCGCTACCACCCCTTCATGGATACAACCCCAAGCCTATTGGAGCTCCCTCAATATTCCCCCTGCTCTCTTAGAACAATTAGGGAAACAGCGATACCCTCTCTCCGAAGACGCTCTGCTCTTCCAAGTTCAAGATGCCGTTTTCATATCCGACCTCAAGGCTGATACTCGTTGGCCAGAGACCATTCGCTCTATTTACCTCGACGCCCTTCAAACCAGAGCCACAGCGTTGGTGCCTCTCGTCCTTGGCGGCAAATGGCTGGGGCTAATCAATATTCTCTACGACAAACCCAAAGATTTCTCAACCAATGAACGCCAGCTTATTACAGCCTTAACATCCCAAGCCATCATCGCGTTGGAAAACCTGCGCTCCGTTGAAACCATTCAGCGCCACACCAAAGAAGTCGAAACCCTCTACGACGTCGCAGCCCGCTTCAACGCAGCGGCCTCTTACAATGAAATTTTAGACATCCTCCGCGAACACACCCCCTTGGGCGACCAAGCCATCAACATTTCACTCAACATGTTCAACCGCCCTTGGGACGAACGGGACGACATCCCCGAGTGGAGCGTCGTCATGGCACGCTGGACCAAGCTGCCCACCGAGGCGCTGTCGTCGCGCTATCCGCTTCGGCAATTCCCGGCCGCGCATTTGCTCTCGTCAGAAAAACCGCTCTTGATAACCGACCTGGAAACCGACGAGCGCCTCGACGAACGCACACGAGCGCTCTATCTGCAAAGGTTTCGCGGTAAGAGCACCATCTTCTTCCCCCTGGTGACCGGCGGCCAATGGGTCGGGTATATCAACGCCATCTACAAAGAGCGCCGCGAATTTACCGAAGAGGAACTGCGCTTCCTGCAGACAGCCGTCGCCCAAGCAGCAACGGCAGCCCAAAACCTGCGGCGCTACGAGGTCGTCCAACGCTATGCCCAAAACTTGGAATTGGCCTCCATGACCGCCAGCGAAATCGCCGCGACCAGCCAAGACCTGGACAAGCTCCTCAACACGGCGGTTGAACTCATCCGAGAACGCTTTGGGTTCTACCATGCGTCGGTGTTCTTGATGGATGAAAGCAACTCCTACGCCGTGGTACGCGCCTCCACGGGCAAAGCCGGCGAAGAAATGCTCAAACGAGGGCACCGCTTGGCCGTGGGCTCTCGCTCGACGGTAGGACAAGCCGCGGCCCAACGCCAGCCTGTGATTGTCAACGATACCCTGCGCAGCGACATCCACCGCCCCAACCCACTCCTGCCCGACACCCGAGCCGAAGCCGCCGTGCCCCTCCTTGCTGGCGACCGGCTGGTTGGGGTGCTCGACGTCCAATCTACTGAGGTCAACGCCTTTTCCGAAGAGTCGGTGCGGATGCTGCAACTGCTGGCAGCCCAACTCGCCGTCGCTATCGAAAACGCCCAGGCCTACGCATTAGAGCGCCAAGCCCTGGAAGAGATGCGCCGTGCGGATGAATTGAAGAGCCAATTCCTGGCCAATATGAGCCACGAACTGCGCACCCCGCTCAACTCCATCATCGGCTTCTCGCGGGTCATCCTCAAAGGGATTGATGGCCCCATCACCGAACTCCAACAACAAGACCTCACCGCAATCTACAACGCGGGGCAACACCTCTTGGGCCTCATCAACGACATCCTCGACCTCTCCAAAATCGAGGCCGGCAAAATGGAATTGGCCTTCGAAGACGTGGACATCGCAGACCTGGTCAACAGCGTCATGTCCACCGCCGTTGGGCTGGTCAAAGACAAACCCGTCAAACTCATCAAAGAAATTGACGACAACCTCCCCATCATCCACGCCGACCCCATTCGGGTGCGCCAAGTTTTGCTCAACCTCATTTCCAACGCGGCCAAATTTACCGAAGAAGGGCACATCAAAGTCTTCGCTCGCCTGCAAAAAGGGCCGCACGGGCTGCCCGAAGTGCTCATTGGCGTGGAAGACACCGGCCCCGGCATCGCCAAAGAAGACCAAGACAAACTCTTCAAACCCTTCTCGCAAGTGGACGCTTCGCCCACCCGCAAAACCGGGGGCACGGGGCTGGGGCTCTCGATCTCCCGCAACCTGGTCGAAATGCACGGCGGCCGCATTTGGGTCGAATCCGAGCCCGGAAAAGGCTCCACCTTCTACTTCACCCTGCCGGTCATCCGCCCCGAAGAAGCCGCCCCCGGCAGCGAACGGATTGTGCTCGCCGTGGACGACGAACCCCAAGTCATCCACCTCTATCAGCGCTACCTCACCCCGGCCGGTTACCGGGTGGTGCCCCTCACCGACCCCAATATGGCCGTCGCTCGCGCTCGCGAACTCAAACCCATCGCCATCTTGCTCGACATCATGATGCCAGGGCGAGATGGCTGGCAGGTCTTGACCGAGCTCAAAAAACACCCCGAAACCCGCGACATCCCGGTCATCATCGTCAGCGTGATTGACGACAAAGACCGCGGCTTCAGCCTCGGCGCAGCCGCTTACCTCACCAAACCCATCCAAGAAGAAGACCTCCTCAAAGCCCTCAAACGGCTTGACCCCAAAGGGATGGTGAAAGACATCCTCATCGTAGAAGACGATTCCTCAGACCGCTACCTGCTGGCACGATTGCTGGAAGAAATCGGCGCTTACCGCATCCGCACAGCCGAAAACGGCCCCGAAGCCCTCAAACAAATTCAGGAACAACGCCCCGACGCGGTGATTTTAGACCTGCTCTTGCCCCAAATGGATGGCTTCCACGTCTTGGAACGCCTCCGCAGCACGCCCGAATGGCAAGACCTTCCCGTCATCGTCTATACTGCGGCCGACCTCACCCCCAGCGAACAAGCCCGCCTGCGGTCGGCCTCGCAAGGGTTGCTCCAAAAAGGCACCCTCAGCACCGAAGAGCTCCTCACCCAATTGGGCAACCTGCTCCAGCAATTCGACACGCAAGACAAAACGCAAACAACAGAAGGAGAAAACGCCACGCCTTCCTAAAAAACCCTGCCTTGCCAGGCTAACGCACCAAAAAACGGCGGGGTCACCGCCGTTTTTTGGTGAATTGTGGTAAAACAACCACCCCTGTTCCCCTGCAAGCCCTTTCCAGGGCGCCTGCATCATTTTTTCTCTGAGAGCAACCATGAGCAACAGCACCCCGTCTCATTTTCCCCACGTGGTCAGCGAATGTTTAGATTGCGGCCACCGCGAACCCTTTTCGCCGCTCCAAGCCCATTGCTCGCGCTGCGGCAGTGAATGGCGCACAGCCCGATACGATTACGACCGCCTGGCCTCTACTTGGCCGGCGGTCTTACCCCACCGCCCCTTTGACCTCTGGCGCTACCACGAGCTTCTGCCGGTGACCCAGCCTCGGCCGGAAATTTCCATGGGCGAAGGCGGCACACCGCTGCTCCAACTCAGCAAGTTGGGCATGATGCTCAAGCTGCCCCATCTGTATTTCAAAGACGAGCGCCAAAGCCCCACCTCATCGTTCAAAGACCGTCAAGCCGCGGTCACCATCGCGGTGCTCAAGGAAGCCGGCATCACCGAAATGGTCGTCGCCTCGACCGGCAATGTCGCCATCGCCTACGCGGCCTACGCCGCCCGGGCAGGCATCAAACTCTGGGCATTCCTGACCAGTTTAGTGCCCGCCGAAAAGATGCGCGAAGTGGCCATCTATGGGGCGCAGGTCATCAAAGTCACCGGCACTTACGACCAAACCAAACAAGTTGCCGCCGAATTTGCCCGGCAACGCGGGCTCTACCTCGACAACGGCGCCCGCTCGCTTCCCACCGTAGAGGCCATGAAAACCCTGGCCTACGAAATCAGCGAGCAGTTGACCGAGCGTTTAGGCGCGCCGGGCAACGGCTACCCTTGGCGCACGCCCACGTGGTTTGTGCAGTCGGTGAGCGGCGCGCTGGGGCCGTTGGGGGTTGCCAAAGCCTATGAGGAGCTCCAATACATGGGCTTCGTGGAACAACCGCCCAAGATGGCCCTCATCCAAAGCGAAGGGTGCGCGCCGATGGCCCAAGCCTGGCAACAAAACCGCCGCGTCGCCGAACCCGTCCGCCTGCCCCGCACCCACATCGCCACCCTGGCCACAGGCGACCCCGGCCGGGTCTATACCATGCTTTACGACAGCATGAAAGCCCACGGCGGCACCTTCACCAGCGTCAGCGACGAAGAGGCCTTCCGCGCGATGCACATTTTGGCTAAAATGGAAGGGCTCTCTGTGGAACCCGCGACCGCGGTTGCCGTTGCCGGGGTCATCCAGTTGGCGCGCCAAGGCGTGATTCACCCCGATGACGTGGTCGTCATCAATGGCACTGGCCACACCATGCCCATTGAATCGCACATTTTGGGCAACCGCTGGATCCGCAAAGTGGACCTGCCCGCGACGTCAACGCCGGGCGACGCCGCCGAACCGCCCGCGGACGGCCTGCGCTCTGCCCTCAGCACCCTGGCTGCCCGCGAAGTGCCCCACGTTGCCATTGTGGATGACCACGAACCCGCCCGCATCCTGTTGCGTCGCGTGTTACAATCGTTGGGTGAATTTACCATTTCCGAAGCCAGCGACGGCGAAGAAGCCATTGCCTTGGCGCAACGCGAGCATCCTGACCTGATTTTGTTGGATTTGATGATGCCGAAAACCGATGGGTTCCAAGTCATCGAAACCTTGCGCTCTGACCCCCACACTGCCGATATTCCCATTATTGCCGTGACCGCCAAAGCGCTCACCCCCGAGGAAAAACGCCGCCTCAGCGGCCAAATTGAGAAACTGATGCTCAAAGGCGATTTCCTGACCGACGAACTCTTGGATGAAATCCGCGCGCTTTTGGGCTAAACCCTCTCGCGTTGGGGGTGAAACCCAGCATCCTATCGAAAGGCCACCATGCGACGCCGCAACAAGGGCATTCACGCGGCCCTCCTTTCTGCGTTTTTCTTAGGTATGGCCCCCATTTTGGGAAAACAAGCCATCCTGAGCGGCTTGCCCCCGCTGGCCGTGGTGGCCTTGCGCACCCTTTTTGCCTTTCTGCTGCTGTTTTTCCTCATTGCTTTGTTCAAGCGCCCCTATCTCCGCATTTATTCCTTGGGGCTTGTGGGCTGCCTGTTGGCGGGGGCCATCAACGGCACGGGGTCGCTGTTTTATTACAGCGCTTTAGGGCGCATTGACGCGGGCATTGGGCAGTTGCTTTACTCTTTGTATCCTCTCTTTGTGGCCTTTTGGCTGTGGCTCGACAAGCAGCCGCCCAGCAAACTGACCCTGCTGCGCATCGGGTTGGCTATTCCCGCGGTGGCTCTGCTCAGTTTGGGCGGCACGCACCATGTGGATTTCATCGGCATGGGGATAATGCTTCTTGCGGCTGCGCTATACGCTTTGCACTTGCCCGTCAATCAACGGGTGCTCTACGATGTGCCTGCGCCCACGGTGACTTTGTACACGCTGTTGGCGATGAGCATGGTTGTGGTGCCGGCTTTTCTCATCCTCGGCCCGGTGCAACTCCCGACCACCCGCGCCACCCTCTGGCCAGTGGTAGGGCTGACGCTGGTCACATTCTTTTCGCGTTTAACGCTCTTTTTAGGCGTCAAACACATCGGTGGTATGCAAACCGCGCTCTTGGGTTTAGGCGAACTATTGGTAACTTTGGCCTTTTCCCATTGGTGGCTACACGAAAGCCTCACACTTTTGCAATGGCTCGGCGCAGCCCTGTTGGGCCTGACTTTGCTCCTCACAGGGCTGGAAAAACCCAACCCTCACCCCGCGCGCAACCCCCAAGGTGGCTGGCTGAGTTGGATCAGCCCAGGGGGCTTTCGCCGCTAACCCATCCAAAGGATCCCCTGCAATGTCTTCTGCATCGCTTCGCAAACACAAAGCCAAGGTGGCTGTGTTGGTGGTGTTGTATTTTGCCTTGGGCTATGGGACGCTGGCCGTGCTCAACGAACACCGCGGCCATGCCATCCAAGCCGCCACGTGGATAGACCACGCGCTGCCCCTCCTGCCGATTTTCATCATCCCTTATTTCTTGGGCGATTTGTTCGTCTTCCTTGGGCTCGTGGTGTTAGACGACCGGCGGGAAATCAACGCGTCAGCGTTGGTGATGGTTGGTATGCTCACCGTGGCTTTTCTGACCTTTTATTTTTTCCCCATTGAGATGCACAAACAAATTGCCTCAGGCCAAGATTGGCTCTCACGCCTGACGCGCTTTCAGCAAACGGCCGACACCGGCTTCAATACTTTTCCCAGCCTTCACGTCGCGCTCAACACCTTTGCTTATTTGGTGATGATCCGCCGTCGCCCAGAGCTCCGGTGGCCGCTTTTCCCCCTCTTGGTGTTGATTATTCTTTCAACGCTTTTTGTCAAACAGCACCTGGTCGTTGACGTGCTCGGCGGTTTGGTGTTGGCCTTGGCTGGCTATGCTGTTTATCTGCGTTTGTTGCGCGCTGCGCCAAAGCAGCAGGCCTCGTGAGCGGTTAGGTCAAGGGCTTGTCTTCAGGAAGTTCCAAGACGTAGCCTACGCCCCGGATGTTCACAATCCAGTCGCGGCCTCCGGGGACATGATCCAACTTGGCCCGCAGACGGCTCACCAAAGGCCGAAGCATTTCGGGGGCTTCCCAGGCTGTCACTTCATATCCCTGCACCATTCGCACCAAATCACGATGGCTCAACACTTCCCCGCGATGCTCCAGCAGCGCGCCCAACAAGCGCGCTTCGGCCGGCGAAAGGGAGATTTCTTCGCCGGCGTAATATAAACGGCGTCGCGTCAAGTCAACCCACGCGCCATTGGGCAAGGCGATGCTGTTTTCCAGAGGCTGGGTGGCGGCCTCGCCTTCGTTATCCCAAGATTTGAGTTGTTGCACCGATTGTTCCAATTGCTGCAAGAGCATGCGCTGGCGTTCGCGCTGGCGGCGTCGTTTCAATGCTTTGCCAACGGCCTGCAAAATCTCTTTGGGGTTGGCCGGTTTGAGGAGATAATCGGCAGCCCCGTGGCGCAGGGCCGCAATGGCCGAATCAACCGAACTATGCGCCGTCAGTAAGATGACTTCCACATCGGGGGCGACGTTGTCCAATTGGGCCAGCACTTCCAGGCCTGAGAGTTCCGGCATGATGATGTCCAGCAACACCACGTCGTAATCTTTTTGCGCTAACCGTTGCAGCGCCAGTTTGCCGTTGGGGGCATCATCTACTTCGTAACCTTCCAGGCGCAAGATCTCGGTGAGCGTATATCGGGCGCTGGCTTCGTCGTCAACCACCAAAATACGTCCTGATGCCATCATGGTAACCTCCCCTTAATGCTTCGCTTGTTGCTGCGCATCGTCGCGCGGTAGGACGATATGAAAAGCGGCGCCACTTCCGCGGCGCGGTTCTGCCACAATGAATTGGCCTCCATGAGCAGAGATGATACCATAACTTACCGTCAAACCCAAACCTGTACCCTGGGGTTTGGTGCTCACCAGCGGCTCAAAGATTTGCTCTCGCAGATGCTGGGGGATGCCCGGGCCGGTATCTTCGACGGCCAACACCACGTGCTCGCCTTCTTCCCAGGCCAAAATGTAAATGGTGCCGCCCTCGGGCATGGCTTCCATCGCGTTGATAATCAAATTGAGCAAAACTTGCTGCAGTTGATCCTCAACCGCGGGCACGGGCGGCAAATCGTCGGGGATGTCGGTTTCAACAGCGATGTTTTGGCGGGTAAATTGCTCTTCCATCAAAACGAGGACGCGTTCAATCAAAGGTCTGAGCTCGGTCAATTGCAGTTCAATGCTCCCCGGGCGGTAAAAATCAAGCATCCGCCGCACCAACACCACCAAACGCTCCACTTCTTTTTGCGCTGCGGCGAGGTATTTCTGGCGGCGTTCGTCGTCCACGCTGGGGTGAGAAGCCAAATAAAGGCTGTTGCGCACGGCCTGAAGGGGGTTGTTGACCTCGTGGGCCATCGAGGCGGTCAGGCGCCCCACAGCGGCCATTTTTTCAGCGTGGGCCAACGCTCGCTGGGAACGCTCCAGCTGGGCGAGCGATTCCCGCAAATCTTCGTAAAGGCGGGCGTTTTCCAAGGCTGCGGCGCCCAAACGGGCCAAGATGCCCAGGGCCGCGGCATCGGCTTCGCGGAATGCGGGGGGATGGTAACGCGCGACCAACACTGCGTAGCGTCGGGCTTCGCGGGTGACGGGCGAAATCAAGGCGCTATGCCACCGCTGCGATTGGAGGATGCGCTTGTCTTCCTCGTTGCCTGGGCTGTCCACCGAACGCAACCACGTGCTTTCACTCTGCAAAGCCTGTTGCAACAAAGGTGAGGTGGGCGGCGGCGCCTCGCCCTGCGAGGCCAGCAGTTGCCCGCCGTCGCCATCCCAGGCATACAGCCCCACCACGCCACTGGGCAACACCTCACCCACCTTACGCACAATGAGCGCCTTCAACGGCTCCAGGCGGGTTTCCCCCAACAGGGCCTCGGCCACGTCAAACAGCGGCCGCAGCGCGGCCAAACGGGCGATGCGTTCTTGACGGCGCCGATTGGCCAAAGCCCGCCACACACTTTCGACCAGCTCGCTCGAACCAAAAGGCTTGAGCACCAAGCCGTCAGCGCCCCGATAGAGCGCTTCGACGGCCATCTCCACCATCGCATAGCCGCTCATGACCACCACGGCCAGGCTGGGTTGGTGCGCGCGGGCGCGTTCCATCAGCACAAACCCGTCCATTTCCGGCGTCTGCGCATCCACCAACAGCACATCAACCGGGTGCTTTTGCAAATATTCCAACGCCTGAAAGGATTGCGTAAAAGGCACCACTTCAAAACCCGCCCGCTCCAACAGCCGTTGGCACAGGTAAACGATGCCTTTTTCTTCATCCACAACAACCACGCGCCGCTTCTTTGTCACTTTGTCACCTTTGCAACCCAGGAGGGAAAATCACCATCGTGGCGCATGCAGGTCCACGAGGAATCCGCCAAGATGGCTTGGCCAGGGTGAAGCCGCACTGCGCCGCTCACCCAGGCCAGCTTTGTTGCGTGAGGGGATGGCTGTGCGCCTTGCAACGCCCAAAGGGGTTACGCCGAGCAGGCGCCAGGCCCGCGGGGTTGGCCCGTCAAAGGCTCACCCAATCGGCAAACGGACGGTAAACACCGAGCCTTTGTTTTTCTCGCTCTGGACGTCTAACACGCCGCCGTGTTTTTGCACAATGCTATAGCTGGCCGAAAGCCCCAGCGACGGCCCTGATTGTTTGAGCGAGAAGAAGGGGTCAAAGACCCGCATCTGCTGTTCGGGCGTCATACCTTCACCGGTATCGGCAACTTGCACCACAGCCCAAGATTTGCCTTCGCGGTCTTCCACAAAGGTGCGGATGTGCAACACGCCGCCATGCGGCATGGTTTGCAAGGCGTTGGTGATCAGGTTGAGGAAGACCTGCTTCATTTCGCTCCGATCCACATCCACCAGGGGCAATGTCTCGGCCAAGTCCAGCCGCAGGGTCACGCCCGAAGTGGCCATGAGGTGTTTGACCAAGGCCAAGGTTTCGTGGAGCAAATCGTTCAAATCGGTGGCAATGCGCACAGGTTCACTGCGGCGGGCAAAATCCAAAAGGCGCCGCACGATGTTCCGCGCCCGGTGGGCCTCTTCCAAAACCAATGTCAAATCTTCCGCAGTCTGCGAATCGGGGGGCAGGTCTTCCAAGGCCAGCTCTACGAAGCCGGTCACCGTGGTGAGGGGGTTGTTTAGTTCATGGGCCACGGCTGCGGCCAATTCACCCACGGCTGCCAGCCGCGCCGAGCGAATCATTTCACGCTCGGCTTTGGCTTGGGCTTCCATGCGCGCGGTGAGTTCCCGATATAAAAGCGCGTTCCGAATGGCAATGGCCACCTGCGGCGCGAGCAATTCCAAAAGCGCGACTTCGTCTTGGTCAAACATGCGCCCTTCGCGGCTGTCGTAAACGGTCAACACACCTAACACTTCATCCCGAAACTTCAAAGGTACGCAAACCACGGCTCGGAAGGCCGCCGGATAGACCGAGGAGCGTTTCGGCAAAGCGTTGTAATCTTCCACGGCCAAGGTTTCACCCGTGGCAACGACCCAGCCAGCAATGCCTTCGCCCAGCGGCAACTGATGCCCCGTGTAATCGCGCCAGGGGTTCTCCGAGGCCACAATCCGCACGACTTGGTGCTCCGCATCCAGCAAGCCAATTTCTGCGCCCCGCGCTTGGAGCAGCTCTTTGACCCGATGCACAATGCGCTGCAACAGGGTATCCATCTCCAAATCTGCGATGATGTCCAGGGCTGTGGCTCGGGCTGCATCCAGGTGCTGCACGGTCACGTTCAAACGATGATAGCGCCGCGCGTTGGAAAGCACGGCCGACAACACGCCGGCAATGGCTTCCAGGGCCAGTTGGTCGCCCTCGCCAAACGCGTGTTTGACGCCACGCTCCACATTGATGGCGCCAATCACCCGCTGATCGTCGTCGTGGGAAAACAAAGGCACGCACAATTCCGAACCAGCCTCAAACCCCGGCAAAGGCCGATAGAGCGGCGAGGCTTCCGTATCGTGAATCAGCGCGGTTTCACCGGTGCGGATGACGTGCGCAATGACACCGTATTGTGCGCAGGCTTCTTGACAATAGGCCGCGGCCGCCGCGGCTTGTTTGCCCCCTACGCCCCGCACGCGCACCCGTTGTTTTTCATCCAGCAAGAGGACCATCGTCACTTCAAAGCCAAAATATTTTGCAATGTGGTCGGCCGCAGTCTGGACAATGCTCTCTTCATCCAACAAACCCACCACTTCCATCACGACACGGTGTACCAACTCCATGCGCTGGGCCCGGGCTTTCATTTCGTCTTGCAAGCGCACGGTTTCCAACAAAAGGGCCAGGTGGCCTGCCACCAGGGTGAGCAGTTGCTCGTCGTCTTCGTCAAAGGCGTTGGCCTGACGGCTTTCTAAATTGACGACCCCAATCACGCCCTGGCGGGTGCGCAAGGGCACGCAAACCTCTGAGCGAATGCCTGGCAAAGAGGGGTAATAACGCGGCGCCTGCCGCACATCACCCACCCGCACGGTCTGACCGGTTTCAAAAACGTAGCCACAAAGGCTTTCGCGAATGGGCAAACGGACGTGGGGCAAATCGGCGGGGGCTACCCCGATGGGTTCCAAGGTAGCATCTTCTTTGGGCAACAGCACCATCGCGGCATCGGCGTGCAACACCCGCCGCAAATGACGGGTGGCGTTGTGGACGGCTTCCTCAACGTCGTCGCTGGAAACCACAGCCAAGAGGACATCGTTGAGAACGGCTTTGCGGTGCAGGTGCTTGCTGGCCTCGTCAAAAGCCAAGGCGCTTTCCAAGAGCCAAACGCTCCACCGGGCCAGCCGCTTCAGGAAGCCGCGCTGCCATGCGCCCAAGGGGCGTTCGGGGTTGCCCAGAGCCAACACCCCCAAAGCGCGCTTGCCGCGCATCAGGGGGACGCCTGTCCAACGCCAGGGTTGCGGGGTTGGCACGTGCGGCCACGGCTCTTCGTCGAGGGTCAGCAGGGCATCGCCTTGCCAGAGGGGCGCCAGGGACGGCACTTGCTCTAACGACACTTCTGCGGCTTCTAATTGCTCTGCGTGGTCACCCAAGGCCGCCAAAATCCGCAGGGTGCGACCTTCTCGCAAGGCCAAATACAGCCGTTGGGCCGGGATTTCTTCAGACAAAGCCCGTAAGACTTCGGCAGCGGCTTCGCGAGGCTGGTACCACGCGCCCGAGAGTTGCCCCATGAGCCGACAATCGGCCAGTTGGGCTTCGACTGCCTCCTCGTCGCTGGGACCATTCAGGGCCAAAATCTTAAAAAATTTACGCGTGGTGGCATCCAAGGCTTCGTTGCTGGCAGCCAACAAAATGCCGCGGCGCTGACGGTTAGGGAAGGCATAAACCCGCGCGCCCAGCGCAGCACGGGCGTTGTTGAGGAGGCGGCGGCTACGCACGCGGCCGTTGGTGAGCGCCCCGCCCAACCAAGAACGCCATGAAGGCTGCTCTAAAAACGCTTCCAGCGCTTCACGGCGCCGCGCAGAGAGGCCCGCCTGGGTGCCAATTTGCCATTCACTGCGGGTGAGGGTGAGCCAAGCCGCCCATTGGGCGCCAGTTAGGCGACACGTTTGTTTGAGTTGCTCTCGAAAATCTTCTGCCGTACCCATGTGCGCCTCCACCCCCCATTATACAGTAAATCCCCTTTTTCGGCGGCCGTCTGTGGTTGGGTTGCTGGGTTGCTCAGGGGCGTGTCATCTGCGCAACCGGTGTCATCCACAGGCTGCCTCCCCTTGGAAAGAGGCGGCATTGGGCCACAGGCGCGAGCGAGCGCGAGGGGCGCCTTTCCCGCCCTGCAAAATCGCGCCCTCGTGAGGCTGAGAGGGGATGCCGTTTTGCACGAAAAAGGGTAAAATATTCGTGTGGAGGGCGTCGCAGCCCTGCAGGAAGCCTTCGAAGCCCCTATAGGCCAAGGCTTTGGAGGGGATGAGACGCAACCCCGCCAAAAACAAGGTATACTTGACGGCAAGAGGACACACGCTCGAGCAGACTCGCGCCGCCCGCGCGGTCTCCGCTTCCGAGGGCTTTTGCCTGCTGCGAGGGCAGACGGCCTCACAGCAAGCGCCGAGGTTTTTGCCCCCATGTCACCAAGGCGGCCTACAGGCAGGCTTCCTGAGCGGCCTCTGCACGCTTGTAGGATGGAACACCCAAGAGAAGTTTTCGCCTTTGCATTAGCTTCCACGCCCAATTGCCTATGAACCTGGATATTCACACCACCGTTCTTGTCGCCAGTTGGCTGGCTGCGCTCGGCGCGCTGGTGGCTTTCCTCATCAGCCTCCATGCTTTTCGCACTGCCCGCACTTTGCCCTTTTTCCGCATGCGCCGAGCACGCTTGCTCACAGGCTGGAAGATGCTTTTCACATCCTTCGGCTTGGCGTTGTTGAGCTTTGTGTTGCCCCATTACACCGAGCCTGTGGTCTATCACTTTTACGCGCCTTCGCCCACGCCAAGCCTTACCCCCACGATCACCCTCACGCCCACCATCACCCCCACCCCCACCATCACCCCCACGCCAACCATTACCCCCACGTTGTCGGCCACTTACACCCCCACGCCAACGCCCACGCCTTACGTGCCTTTGGCGATTCAGGCTCAATTTACAGCCACCATCACGCCGCAGCCGGGCGCCACGTTTAGCCCGCTGGTGTTTACCCAAGGGCTGGATCTGGAAACTTATAAACCGCTGCACCCCGGCACCACGTTCCAAAACCCTGTGGGGCATTTGTATGCTGTGTTCAGTTACGATAAGATGCAAAACGGGGTGCAATGGACGGCCATTTGGTATTACGAGGGCGAGGTGGTGCATTTTGAGACCAAGCCGTGGGATGGGGGGAGTGGCGGCTACGGCTATACCGATTGGAACCCGCCGCCTTCCTCTTGGCTGCCTGGCGAGTATCAGGTGGTCATTTTCGTCGGCACCGAATGGAAAACCAGCGGCACATTTACGGTTGAAGGCGAGCCGCCTACGCCGGAGCCCACGGCGACACCTTCGCCAACCCCCATTCCCAACGCCACAGCCACGCCAACGCCGACGATCACACCGACGCCGACCGTCACGCCAACCGAAACGCCCACCCCGACCCGCACGCCCTATTTGAGCCCAACGCCAACCCCAACGCCATAAAGGCTGCCCCGCAACACATGCACACTTCCAACACGGCGACGCGATAACAACGACATTCTCTTCTGCCCACAAAAGCGTCTGCTCCAAGGCAGGGTCAGAGCCCCTCAAAGGCTACCAAACAAACCAAAGCCCCCGTGCGTTTGGCACGGGGGCAAGGTTTTATGGGGGACAAACGACCACGCTTACTTGAGCATTTCAACCACTGGGGCATCAGCCGTGTAAATCAAATCAGGATTGAAATCAACCCGCGTGTAGGTGTTGCCGTTGAACTTGATGGCATACGCGATCACCTGGGAAGGATACCCTTCAGGGTCAGAGATGCCGTGGCACGAGGCCGCACTGTAGGTGTTGTTCGAGTTACCATTGTAAATCACAGAGGCATAAGGGGCGAGCACCGTACCTGCAATCCAGTTGTTGGTATTGCCGTGAATATGCAGGTCGGGCGAACCATTATAATGCACCATGTACATGGTCAAGCCGCCAAAACCGTGGGGGTCGTTCTTGGGCGGCCCACAGAATTTAACCTCCGCGTTCCCGTTCCAATCCACGCGCCCTTCCATGAGGTAGAAGAGCGTATCCTCGATTTTGACCTTGGTATTACCCAAGATGTTGATGTCTGCATCGCCGTCGGCATAGACATGCATATGATCCGCGTGGAGGTCGCACCCGGCTTTGAACTTCACTTCGCCGTCGTGCATGAAGATATCCAGGGAATCAATGTTCATGTCGCTGTCCAATTCCACGTCGGCGTTTTGTTTGGTGATGACAAAGGTGACATGGCCTTTGATGTCAACGTTGTTCAGGTCCACGTCGCCGTTCACACAATACACTTTGTGCCCGCCGGGGGTTCCCAAAGTGCCGCCGTTCATTGTGAGGCGCGAGACGTGGTCTGTGCACGCCGGGGGCGAGGGCATGGGAGGCACCCGCTGATGCAAGTAATCGGTCGGCGGGAAGGGGATGGGCGACATCTTGGGCGTGCATCCCATCGGCATTGTTGCGGGAAGCCAACCAAGGCCCAAATCGCAGCTCATATCCATGCCGTTGACCATCACATGCGAGAGTTTCATGCCGCCCACGGCTTTCAACGTTTGGCTGCTATCCAGATATATCCGCGACGTGGCCAGCCCCCAAATGCTCTTGGTGCTGTGGTCGCTGTTGCTGAACATGCCACCGTTGTGAACAATCACCACGGAGTTGCTATTGAGTTTGATGCCGCCATTCAAACCACCGGAGCCGTGCGGGGCGAGCGCGACGAACGCGTCGGACCCAAACAAGGGCCGTTTGTTCAAGCGCACGCGAGCGATGGCCTCCACGGTGGTTTTGAGGTCGGCGTCGGTCAAGAGTTGGGCAAAGGACGTTTGCCGCGCCGCGGTGATGGCCACCCGAATGTATTCTTCGTCGTTGTTCCAAACCGGCGGGCAGGGCGCGCCGGTGGCCGTCTCGCACGTCACTTGGATGACGTCGCCCTGAGCGGCGTCAAAGCCGTTGTCGCTGGCTACGTCCCAAGCGCGTTGCTGCCAATCTTCGTTGCGGATGCGGGCATAGGCGGCAGCCAAGGCTGCGGAATCGGCCGCGGCTTGAGCCCGACGGCGGGTCGAGAGAATCATCCCGCCATCAACGCTCAAGGCGACAAATCCCATGAAAACCAGCATGCCTAAGGCCATCAAGACTAACGTTTGCCCCCTATGTTTCTTTAAAACACCTTTTGCTGCTCCTTTGCGGAACATTTGAGCACCTCCTCTCCAATCTCTCTCCCAAAAGACTGGAAGTTTGTGATGATGAGAATAATACCTGGCCTGCCTCAGCAGGCAAAAAGCAATGGCTCACTCAATCCATGAAAATATCCTTTATGGGCATGAAGGCTGCAAAATCACGGCTTGTTCTGTGGCGCTAATCGGCAGCGAATCGCCAAACATGGCCATCGTCACAGGCATGTGGAGCGCCATGTCAAAAGTGACTTTGACCTTGATGACATTGGTTCCATTGGCGCAGGCGGCGGTGTCATAGGTAATGTCCACTGCGACGTTGCCCGATGAAGCGGCGTCTTCCATCACTTGGGAAGATTTGGTCACGCGGCTCACAATGCCAGCGTCATCGCCCGCGTGTAACGAGCCATAAATAGCCCCTTCATGGGCTGCTTCGCTCACAGTTTGATATGCGAAATACATCCGAGCCACGTCCACAATGCCGCCCACCAGCAATAACAACACCGTAATCGTTAACGCGAATTCCAATAACGCTTGACCGCGAGGAGATTTCTGAGTTTGTTTAGGCATCGCCGTCCTCCCTATGGCTCGACAGGCACACTCCGAACAATCGTATGCGCGCTGTCGGCCGTGATGTCAAAGGATGAATTGAAGAAAAAGAAAGGATGATATTGGGCCGTCACCGTGACGTGAATGCGCGTCCCCTGCTCGGTGGAAATCGCGCTGTCGGGGGGTGGGCAAGTGGCAAACGTCGTCGCAGGATCGCCATAATCGTATTGAATATCAATGTTGGTCACCGTCACGAACCAACTGACCCGATGCACTGCATCTTCGATACCTTGGCAATCCTGGAAATAAGGCACACCGTTTTCGCTAATGCCAACTGCGCTTCCGTAACGCGCGCCTTCCCGCGCGGCAGCACTCACCGAGGCATACACAAACATGAAGCGCCCCAGTTCTATCAGCCCATAAGTGACCATCAACATGATGGGAAAAATCAAAGCAAACTCTACTAAGGTTTGGCCGCGAAAGGTTTTCTTTCTGCGCATAAGACCCTCACTTGGGATAAATGCTTAAATGCTCCAAAAATCTCCGCTTCTATCATACCCCTCTTTAGGCGGAAGTTCAATCATTCCAGCGCGCAATTTCATTACAAAATTATAATCCCATTGTCCTAAAACTGTATGGCGTTGAAGCCGTATCCTTTTTGCGGTTTCTGCGTCTTACAGAGTAGAAAATGCTGTATCGCTTTGGCGATGCAGTCCATAACCATCCTCCCCTCCCGCCGTGTGCTGGCCTGGCCTCTGTGTCAGGCCAGCACCATTTTGCAGCAGACAAAACAAAGCCCCAATCGCTCTTTGGGGCTTTGTTGCTTTTTCTTTCAGGTTGGTTGTGCCGTCGCTGCTCACAAACAGCCTTGGGCTCAACGGGGGCGGTCGCCCCACCGCAACACCAAATCGCGGGCGGCTTTGACCTCATCTACTCGCCCAAAAGGCGTCGTGTGGGGTGCGCTGTGCAGCACCTCGGGGTTGGTGTGGGCTTCCTCTGCAATTTGCAGCATGGCTTCGACAAAGGCATCGAGGGTTTCCTTGCTTTCGGTTTCAGTGGGTTCAATCATCAAAGCCTCGCGCACGATGAGCGGGAAGTAGTTGGTCGGCGGGTGAAAGCCGAAATCCATCAAGCGCTTGGCAATGTCCAATGCGTGGACGTCCGGCGCGTCTTCCCAATGCCCTTCGGCCACAAATTCGTGCATGCAAATGCGATTGTAGGGAATGTGATAGGCTTCCTGCAACCGTGCTCGCAGGTAATTGGCATTGAGCACGGCATCTTCGGCCACCTGCCGCAGCCCCGAAGCCCCCATCATCAAGATATAAGCAAAGGCTTTCACCATCACGCCAAAATGGCCGTGAAAAGCCTTGACGCGGCCAATGGTTTTGGGTGGGGTGGCAAAGCCGTAGAGAGGGGGCAGTTCGTCGGTGGCTTCTTCTTTAATCACCACAATGGGGGCCGGCAGGAAATCCGCCAGATGGGGCGCACACACCACAGGCCCACTTCCCGGGCCGCCGCCGCCGTGCGGGGTGGCAAACGTCTTGTGCAGGTTGAGGTGCATGACATCAAAACCCAACTCGCCGGGCTTGGCAATTCCCAACAGGGCGTTCAAATTGGCCCCATCGCCATACACCAGCCCCCCCGCCGCATGGACGGTTTCGATGACCTCCAACAAATGCTCTTCAAACAAGCCCAAGGTGTTGGGGTTGGTCAGCATCAGCCCCGCGAGGGTGTCGTCGCACGCCGCTTTGAGCACGTCCAAATCTATGTTGCCCCGCTCGTCAGAAGGAATTTCCACCACCTGAAAGCCGCTCATCGCTGACGAAGCAGGGTTGGTGCCGTGTGCAGAGTCAGGCACCAGGATCTTATTCCGCCGAGTATCGCCGCGGTCCTGGTGATATGCCCAAATCATGTGCACGCCCACCAACTCACCGTGGGCACCCGCCGCGGGTTGCAAACTGCATGCGGCAAAACCGGTAATTTCCTTCAGGCTTTCCTGCAGCTCATACATCAAGCGCAAGGCGCCCTGCACGGTGATTTCGGGCTGCAAAGGGTGCACATGCGCAAAGCCCGGCAGCCGAGCCAACGCCTCGTTGATTTTCGGGTTGTATTTCATCGTGCAGGAGCCCAGCGGGTAGAAGTTGATATCCACCGCGTGGTTGAGGTGTGAGAGGCGGGTGTAATGGCGCACCACGTCCACTTCCGAGACTTCCGGCAACGGCAGCGTGGAACGCAACAACTCCGTCGGAAGCGGCGCAGTGGGCACATCCACCTCAGGGAAACGCACCCCACGGCGACCGGGCGAAGTGTATTCAAAAATCAAGGGTTCGCGCACCTTTTCAGCCGCCATCAATGCACCTCCCCTAAGGCTTCAACCAACAAGTCAATTTCCGCGCGGGTGTTCATCTCGGTCACTGCCACCAACAACACATCTCGGAACGCCTCCCCATAGGCTTGGCCAAGGGGGTATCCCGCCAAAATGTCATGCTCCAACAGGTGCGCGGCAATCTCGTCGGCTGGGGCTGGACAATGCAAGGCAAACTCATTGAAGAAAGGCGTCTCAGGAAAACGCAGGCGATAGCCAGGCAACGCAGCCAACTGACGGGCCGCATAGTGTGCCTTGTGATAGTTGAGTTCGGCCACGTGGCGCAGCCCGTGTTGGCCCAACAGGCTCAAATAGACCGTCGCCGCCAAGGTCATCAACCCCTGATTGGAGCAAATATTTGAGGTCGCACGCTCACGGCGGATATGCTGCTCACGAGCGCTCAACGTGAGCACAAAGGCCCGCTGCCCGCGGCTGTCCACCGTTTGCCCCACCAGCCGCCCCGCCATCTTGCGGACATATTTCTTCCGGGTGGCAAACATGCCCAAATATGGCCCGCCAAACGAAAGGGGAATGCCCAAAGGCTGCCCTTCGCCGGTGACAATGTCCGCGCCCATCTCACCCGGGGGCTTGAGCAACCCCAGCGCCAACGGGTTGACGGCCACCCCCAACAGCGCCCCCCGCGCATGGACGGCCTCAGCCAACGCGGTGAAATCATAAATCCGTCCAAAGAAATCTGGATATTGCACCATCACCAGCGCGGTTGTGTCGTCCACCCAATCGAGCAGGGCTTCGGGCGCGGCATCGGGGGGCAAATCGTCACCGACATAGACAATGGGCGAACCCTGGGTATACGTGCGGGTGGTTTCCCGATAATGGGGGTGCAAAGCAGGGGAAAGCACCACCTTGGGGCGCTTGCCGCGAAAGATGTGATAGGCCATCACTGCGGCTTCCGCCACCGCGGTCGCGCCATCGTAGTGCGAAGCATTGGCGACTTCCATCCCCGTCAGTGCGCACACCATGCTCTGATATTCGAAAAGGGCCTGCAACGTGCCCTGCGAAATTTCGGGCTGATAAGGCGTATAGGCCGTGTAAAATTCGCCGCGGCTCAAAATGGCATCCACCGCGGCGGGCACGTAGTGGTTGTAGGCCCCTGCCCCCAAAAAGGAAACCAAATCGCGCACGGTTTCGTTATCTTCGGCGAGGGCTCGCAATTCCTCCGCGACTTCCATCTCGGTCATAGGCGGCGGAAGTCGCAGCGCAGGATAGCGATAGGCCTCCGGCACATCCTGGAACAGATCGGCGATCCGAGCAACGCCGATCTGCTCCAGCATGGCTTGGCGTTGGGCTTGCGTTAGAGGAGAATACATGGCATCTCCACAAATGAAGGGGGAAAAGCAACGGCCCAGCGTGGGTTAGGCACGCGATTGGCAATACGCCTCATAGGCCGCGGCGTCCATCAGTTCATCCAACGCCGCGGGGTCGGCAATCTCCAGTTTGATGAGCCAGGCCTTGCCGTAGGGGTCTTCGTTGATGAGTTCGGGCTTGTCGGTCAATTCCTCATTGACAGCCACCACCTTGCCGCTCACTGGTGCGTACACATCGGCAGCGGCTTTGACCGATTCCACCGTGGCAATGATGTCGCCTTGTTCCACTTCGTCGCCTTCCGAAACCACAAATTCCACAAAAACCACATCCGAAAGTTGGTCTTGAGCATAATCGCTAATGCCTACGGTGCCGTCGGGTTTGATCCATTCATCGTTTTTGGTGTATTTGAGGTCTTGAGGAATGTTCATCGTCTGCCTCCTGAATGAAAGAATAAATCAGAAAACAAAAAGGCGCACCAAAGTGAGGTGCGCCCTCTGTCTGGGGACCTGAGAGGTGCGCGCCCGAGGGCGCTTGCTCCTTCGGTGCCGCGAAAGCCGCGGGCTCTCCAGAGGGTTTAACGGCGTCGGAGTCCTTTTACCTGAGAGATTCGCCACGGCATGGCCGGGCTTGCCCCTTCGGTGCCCGCACGAAGCGGGTCTCTCCCCCGACGCCGCTCAGTTGTCCGCTTTCATTCTACGGGGTGGGGACGGAAAAGTCAAGGCATGAAGCCGCCGATTGGGGTGATTGATTGGCCAAGCGCCGCGGCAGGGCAAGGGGAAGGCAAGCCACGATTTGCACTGATTTTTTATCCCCCTTCGCCCGCTGGGAGAAGGGGGAACCAGGGGGATGAGGGCGGGGGAGCAAATTGCGAATGAGGAATTGCGAATTGCGGGTTGGGGGCGGGGGTGGCTTTGGGGACAGTGGTGAAGAGAACGCAGATGGACGCAGATGAGGGAAGGATGGACGCAGATGGGTCCACCGATTGGCACCGATTTTCACTGATTTGCGTTTGGGGTAGGGGTGACTTTGGGGCAGAGGTGAGGAGAACGCAGATGAACGCAGATGGGAGGGGATGGACGCAGATGGATCCACCGATTACACCGATTTGTGCCGATTTGCGTTTGGGGTAGGGGGTGACTTTAGGGCGCGGGTGAGGGAGAACGCAGATGGACGCAGATGAGAGGGGATGGACGCAGATGGATCCACCGATTGACACCGATTTTCGCCGATTTTTTTTGTGTAGGGGCGAGGCGTGCCTTGCCCTATCCCCCTTCGCCCTCTGGGAGAAGGGGGATACAGGGGGATGAGGGCGGGCGCGCGGGAATTGCGAATGAGGAATTGCGAATTGCGGGCGGTCAGGGCTCGGTCTGCTGTGGGGGTGTGTTACGACTGGGAAAATCAGGGCCGCTCTCGGCCTGCCAAGCCTCTAAGCCGCCTTCCAGTAGATAAACTCGGGTAAACCCCGCTGCTTTCAGTTGCTCAACTACCTCGGCTGAGCGCCGCCCCCGCCGGCAGACGACTACGATTTCTGTATCCCGCGGGAGGTCTTCCAACGCTTGCGGCAATTGTTCTCGGGGAATGTGCCGCGCTTTGGGAAGGTGCCCCGCGTGGAAAGACGCGGCGTCGCGGATGTCAATGACCAGCGGCGGATGGGGGCTGGCAAGCCGTTGGGCTAATTTTTGAGGACTGATGCTCGGGGCGGTTTCTTCCCCCTCTGCCGCGGCTGCATTGCAAGCGGCTTCGTCATAGTGCGGAGCAATGGTGGTGATTTCGGGATGCTCGCCGCAAACCCTGCACTGCGGGTTTTTGCGCAATTGAATCACGTCAAACGACATGGCCAACGCATCGTAAAGCAGCAGCTTCCCGATCAAGGGGTGCCCAATCCCCAAGATGAGTTTTAGGGCCTCGGTGGCTTCCAAGGTGCCGATGACCCCCGGCAGCGCCCCCAAGACACCATTTTGAGCGCAACTGGCGCGGTGTTTGGGCGGCTGTGGAAAGATGCACCGATAGCACGGCCCCTCTGCCGCGTAAAACACGCTCACCTGGCCTTCGAACCGCGCAATGGAGCCATAGACAAAAGGTTTGTTTTGCAGCACGGCCACGTCGTTGAGCAGGTAGCGGGCGGCAAAGTTGTCGGTGCCGTCCACGATGATGTCGTAAGGCTCGCTGAGACGCCACGCGTTGGCTGCTGTCAGCCGTTGGGGGTAGGCCTCGACTTGGATGTGGGGGTTGAGGGCTTGCAGCCGCCGTTGTGCGGCCAGGGCTTTGGGCTCTCCCACTTCGGCCGTGGCATACAAGACTTGACGTTGCAAGTTGCTTTCGTCCACCACGTCGCCATCCACCAGGCCTAAACGGCCGACTCCAGCCGCGGCCAGGTAAAGCGCGGCTGGGGAACCCAGGCCGCCCACGCCAACGACCAGCACCGCGGCGTGTTTCAGCCGCCGCTGGCCTTCCTCCCCTACCTCGGGGAGGACGATGTGGCGCGCATAGCGCTTGAGTTCTTCGGGGCTCAAATCTGCTTGGGGGGGCACAGGGATAGGCATGGCTCCGCTCCAGCGTGGGGGTTGCGCAGATTATACCAGCCAAAAGGGCGCTGGGGGCGTTCCCCCTTGCCCGTGGTTGCTGCGCGGCGGGAAAGACGGCTCGCGAAGATGCCCTCGGGAGCCTGGGCCACGGTCCGCGCTTTCCTGCAAACTCTCTTGGCAAGGCCGACCCAACGAGATGGCTTGGCGGCTTGCCTTCAGGGGCTGGGGCGCCCCGTGGTATACTTTTCCCGCTATGACCGAGCACATCCGCAACTTTTCGATTATTGCACATATCGACCACGGGAAATCCACTTTGGCCGACCGCTTGCTCCAACTCACCGGCACCATTTCTGAGCGTGAGATGACCGAGCAGGTGCTGGACGATATGGATTTGGAGCGCGAAAAAGGGGTGACCATCAAAGCCTCGGCTGTGCGGATGCGTTACGAGGCCCAGGATGGCCAAACTTATGAGCTCAACCTCATCGACACCCCAGGCCATGTGGATTTTGGCTATGAGGTCAGCCGCGCGTTGGCGGCTTGCGAAGGCGCTTTGTTGGTTGTGGACGCTTCTCAGGGCGTCGAGGCTCAGACTTTGGCCAACCTCTACCTTGCTTTGGAAAACGATTTGGAGATTATCCCGGTCATCAACAAGATTGACCTGCCCTCCGCGCGGCCTGACGAAGTAGCCCAAGAGATTGAAAATTTGTTGGGGACCCCGGCAGACGAAATTTTGCGGGTTTCGGCCAAAGAGGGCACCAACGTCGAGCAGGTGTTGGAAGCCATTGTGCGCGAGGTGCCGCCGCCCCAAGGCGACCCTCAGGCGCCTTTGCGTGCTTTGATTTTCGATTCCCACTACGACCCTTACAAGGGCGTGGTGGTGTACGTGCGGGTGATGGATGGCCAACTGAGCCATGACGACACTTTGCGTTTGATGGCCTCTGGCGCGACGTTCAAGCCGGTGGAAGTGGGCGTCTTTGCCCCCCACATGACCCCGACCGGCCGTTTGGAAGCCGGCGAGGTCGGCTACATCGCAACAGGGTTGAAAACGGTGCGCGAAGCCCGCGTGGGTGATACCGTCACCCACGCCCAGCGTCCCGCGGCCGAGCCGCTGCCGGGCTATCGCCATCCCAAGCCGATGGTGTTTGCGGGCATCTATCCCGTCGAGGGGGAAGATTATCAAGACTTGCGGGACGCGCTGGAAAAACTCCAACTCAACGACGCAGCCCTGGTCTTTGAGCCTGAGACTTCCCAAGCGTTGGGCTTTGGCTTTCGGTGCGGTTTTTTGGGCATGTTCCACATGGAAATCGTGCAAGAGCGGTTGGAGCGGGAATATGGCCTCGACATCGTGGTTACCGCGCCTTCGGTGGAATATGAGGTGGTCTTGCGGGATGGGCGAACCCTCATCATTGATTCGCCTGCCGAGCTCCCAGACGAAGCCCAAATTGCCGAAATTCGCGAGCCGTGGATGAAAATCCAGATTTTTACGCCAACCGAATTTTACGGCCCGGTGATGGATTTGGTCACCAAACGCCGTGGCATTTTTGTAAGCCAGGAATACCCCACGCCTGACCGCGTGGTGCTGCATTTTGAGCTCCCGCTCTCAGAACTCATTGTGGACTTTTTCGACCAGCTCAAATCGCGCACGCGCGGCTACGCCTCACTGGATTATCAATTTGCCGAATATCGTCCTGGCGACTTGGTGAAGCTGGAGATTTTGGTCAACGGCGAGCCGGTAGATGCGTTAGCGACCATTGTCCATCGGGATGAAGCCTACTACAAGGGGCAGCGTTTGGTTTCCAAACTGAAGGAGCTCATCCCGCGGCAGCTATTCGTAGTGCCAGTGCAAGCCGTAGCTGGGGGGCGGGTGATTTCGCGGGCCAATATCAAAGCTTTACGGAAAGATGTTTTGGCGAAGTGTTACGGTGGTGATGTGACCCGCAAGCGCAAGTTACTGGAGAAGCAAAAGAAAGGCAAAAAGCGGATGAAGATGGTTGGGCAAGTGGAAATTCCGCAAGAGGCCTTTTTGGCGGTCCTCAAGGTGGGGGAGGACGCGCGTTGAGCCGCGAGGTCACAGCGGGCTGGAAGCGGGCGTTGCCGGGGTTGGTAGTGAGCGCCCTGGCGCTGGCCGTTGTTTTTGCCCTCAGCGACCCCCGTCGGTTGTGGGATGCGTTGCGTCGCATGCCGCCGTGGGCGTGGGTGGGGGCGGCACTTTTGCTGGCCCTCTCGTTGGCCTTGCGCGCGGCTGCTTGGCGGGTGTTGCTGCTCGAGCGGGTTGCATGGGCTGAGGCCTTTTGGGCGCTGGATGCGGGTTATTTGGTCAACAACATCATCCCCTTTCGGGCTGGCGAAGCCACACGGGCGCTTTTGATCGCGCCCAAAGCCGGCGTGTCGTTTTGGCACGCCCTTTCGACGGTGTTGGTAGAGCGCTTGTTGGATGTGCTCATGCTGGCCGGGCTCTTGGTTGGCTCGTTGCCGTGGGTGTTAGATTTGCCCTGGGCTCGGCGCACCTCGTGGGTGTTTGGCGGCGCGGCTTTAGGCGGGTTACTGGCCTTGATGGCAGCCGCTCGTTACCGCGGGGCCATTGCTTCTCGCCTGGAAGTAGGCCAACAGCAGCCTGCAGCCTCGACGTTGAGGCAAACCCTTACGCGCTGGCTATTGGCCTTTTTGAACGGCCTGGAAGCCCTCACGCATCCTGGCGCTTTGGCCAAGGTGGGTGGGTTGATGGCCCTTTCCTGGGCGGTGCAGGTGTTGGCATACACCATCACCTTGCAAGCCTTGGTGCCGCGGGCTTCCTGGCTGTGGGCGGCCTTTGCCTTGGGGAGTGTGGGCATGGGTATTGCCGTGCCGTCAGCCCCAGGAGGCGTGGGCGTGATGGAAGGGGTGATCGTGTTTGTGTTAGGGGCTTTGGGAATCGAAGCCTCTGTGGCCTTGGCCTATGCTTTGGTGATGCACGGCGTGTATTATTTGGTCACGGGGCTTTTGGGCTGGATTGGGATCACCGTCTATGGTGTAGCCTGGCGGGATTTGATGGCCCGCGTACGGGCGCAGTGACGCCCGGGCATTTTTGCTGGTAGGAGGTTGAGATGGCGCAGCGTTATCTGATTACGGGGGGCGCGGGTTTCATTGGGGTGAATTACGTCGCCCGCTTGCTCTCTCGGGGCGAGCACGTCATCATTTACGACAATCTCTCGCGCGCGGGTGCCGCGCGCAATTTGGCTTGGCTGCGCGCCCAGTTTGGCGCGGCGGCCTTCCAACTGATCGAAGGCGATGTGCGCGATGCTGCCTTGTTGACCGTGGCCGCCCGAGAAGCCGACGTCATCGTGCATTTGGCCGCTCAAGTGGCTGTGACCACATCGGTGCGGCACCCACGGTTGGATTTCGAAATCAATGCCCTGGGCACTTTCAATGTCATGGAAGCCGCCCGCCTCGCCCCTCAGCGCCCGCTGGTGCTTTACGCTTCGACCAACAAGGTCTATGGCGGCATGGAAGACACCGCAGTGGTGGAAGAGGCAACCCGCTACCGCTATGCCGACCTGCCCCACGGCGTGCCCGAGACCCAGCCTTTAGACTTCCATTCGCCTTATGGCTGCTCCAAAGGCACGGGCGACCAATACGTGCGAGACTATGCCCGCATTTACGGCGTGCCGACCGTGGTTTTTCGCCAGAGTTGCATTTACGGCCCCCATCAATGGGGGGTCGAAGACCAAGGCTGGGTGGCGTGGTTCATTATTGCCGCGGTGACCGGCCGCCCCATCACCATTTACGGTGACGGCAAACAAGTGCGCGATGTGCTCTTTGTGGAAGACTTGCTGGACGCCTACGATGCAGCCATTGCGCGGCGTGACGCGGTCGCGGGCGAGGTTTTCAACATCGGCGGCGGCCCGGAACACACGATTTCCATTTGGCGTGAGTTTGGCCCGTTGTTGGAGCGGCTGTTGGGGCGAGCGATTCCGGTGACGTATGGCGATTGGCGCCCTGGCGACCAGCGGGTCTATGTTTCGGACATCCGCAAGGCTGCCCGCATGTTGCAGTGGCAACCTAAAGTGGGCGTGGAAGAAGGCGTGCAGAGGTTGCTCGCGTGGGTGCAAGCGCACCGCGAGTTGTTCTAAGCCTGCTGTTTGTGGTGGAGTGACGCGAAGATGAAAATTTTGATTATGCTGACCTATTATCGCCCTCATACCAGCGGTTTGACCATTTACGCTGAGCGCATGGCCAAAGCGTTGGTGGCCCGAGGGCATCAGGTGACGGTGTTGACTTCGCAGTATGATGCGCGTTTGCCGCGCCACGAAACCGTGGAAGGGGTGCAGGTGGTGCGGGTGCCGGTTTGGTTCCGCGTCAGCAAAGGGGTGATCATGCCCACGCTGGGCCTCGAGGCAACCCGTCAGGTTTTGGCGCACGACGTGGTTTCGCTCCATTTGCCTCAGTTTGACGCCGCGGGGGTGGCTTTGCGCGGCCGGCTGTTTCGGCGTCCCACGGTGATTACCTACCATTGCGATGTCAAGCTGCCGCCGGGGCTCTTCAACCGGGTGGTCAACACTGTTGTGCATGGCATGGACCATTTGGCTGCCATGTTTTCGCACCAAATCGTGACTTATACGCAAGATTATGCGGCGCATTCGCCTTTTTTGCAGCGGTATCGTCACAAGCTCACCACCATCTTACCGCCGGTCACTTTGCCCAAGGCCACACCAGAAGCCATTGCCGCTTTTCGGGAACAGCACAACCCGGCAGGGCGTCGGCCGGTGATTGGCATGGCCGCTCGTTTGGCCGCGGAGAAGGGGGTGGAATATTTGGTGGCTGCTATGAAAAAGGTGGTGGAGGTTTATCCTGAGGCGTTGGTGCTCTATGCCGGCCCTTATGAGAACGTCTTGGGCGAGGAAGCCTACCGCCGCCGCGTGATGCCGGCCATCCGCGCGTTGGAAGAGCAGGGGCATTGGCGTTTTGTAGGGCTCCTTTCGCCCGCTGAGATGGCGGCTTATTACCCTAATCTCGACGTTTTGGTGTTGCCCAGCCTCAACGCGACAGAAAGTTTTGGCTTGGTGCAAATCGAGGCCATGATGAATGGGGTGCCCGTGGTGGCCTCGAACCTGCCGGGTGTGCGGCAGCCGGTCAAAATGACGGGCATGGGTGAAATCGCGGAAGTGGGCGATGCCGAAAGTTTGGCTGCCGCGCTGTTGAAGGTGTTGCAAAATCCGGAGGCTTACCGCGGCGATCCTGAGGAGGTTGCCCGGCGCTTTTCGCCCGACGCGAACGCCGCGGCTTACGAGCGCCTTTTCGAGCGTTTGTTGCAGCAGCAGTAGGGCGGTGGCGGCCGTTGAGAGCGGCTTCCCAGACCTTGACGCTGCCCTGCAGGCAAGAATGCTTTATAATCTAAGGGCAGGTTTTTTGGGAGAGAACCTGCCCTGGAATAGGGGAGCGAGAGCACGGAGGGGGCTGGTGGCGTTTCGCTTGTTTCGGCGATACTGACCCAGCATCCACTCTTCTCTTCAAGGAGGTCTACATGACGACGCGCTTTCCCCTCAAACAGGTGCTCTTGCTTGGTTTGTTGATTGTGCTCGTAGGGTGCAGCCCTTCCAGCTCGGGGAACTCACCTGTCGCTCAGCCTACGCAAGCATTGACGCTCGGGAACGCGGCCAACGTGGCGGCGACGGCCACGCCGGCCGTGCCGTATCAGGTCAAACCTTATGACCCGGCTAATGACCCCTACTTCCCCCTGAAGCGCTTGGTGGCGTTCAAAGTCTTGGATGCCCCCGGCGTGCAGGAATACCACACCTCGGTGCGCCAGGGCGAGCCCTTTCAGGTGCAAAACACCTGGTGCGCGGCTTCCCAAAATGTGCTGAACAGCAATTTGCAGGCGATGCAGTTCGTCACCACTGTGGATGGGCAGCCTTTGAGCCCAGAGCAGGTTTCGAGCGTTACTTATGGGGTTTCGGGTAAATATTGGTGCCGGACCGACACGGCCACAGTAACTTTTTGGACGCCGGGCGCTCATACCGTGACCATTGAGCAGAATATTCAGCAGAAAATCAATGATGGATGGGGCGATTACGCGCCGGGCGCATATGTCCAGAAAGTCCACTTTGACGTGGCGCCGGGTGAGACCCCCCAACAACGCGCCGACCGCCTGATGGCCTGTTTCCAAACCATCGCTTCTCAGCCCTATGCCGCGCCTTTCCTGACGGCTTTGCCCGGCGGCATCGAAACTTTGACCCTGGACCAGGTGGTCGTGTGTGATACTTTTGACCAAGACCTCAATGCGTGGATTGGCCCTTCGGCGAAGGGCGTGCTTCAACTCTCGGGGGGCGCCCTGCATTGGACCGAGCAGACGCAAAAGCAGGTCATTTATCGTTTGCCGCCGATTATGCGCGAGCAGACCGATTTTGCTGCCTCGGTGGAAGTCACGCCTGAGCAAGGCGATCCTCAAGACGCATGTTATGGGCTTTGGTATCGTGTGAAACTCCGCACCACGCCCGAGGGCATTGAGCAAAGTGGTTACTACTTCACCATTTGCGGTGATGCCTTTGCCGTTTATGCTTTGTTGCCCAAGGCAAAATCGTGGCATTTTTTGGTGGGGTGGACGCCCAGCAATGCCATCAAAGTCGGCCAAACCAATCAGTTGGGGGTCGTGGTGCAGGGTACGAATTTCGCGTTTTACATCAACGGGCAGCAGGTTTATACGGCCTCCGACCATTTCATTGACCGTGGCCTGGTGGCCTTGGGGATTTCTCCCGACAAATCGGCTGCTTACCGTTTTGACAATTTGTTGGTGATTTCCCTGCAAAAGTAATTCGCGGGGCGGCGTAGGGTTTCTTCTCGGCAGCCTGGTTGCTCGGGCTGCCGAGAAGTTTTTTGCCGAGAGCAACGCCAAGGGGCGAAAGGTGTTGGTATGGGAAATCGCCATTGCTGCGCGCTGAGGCAGCAATGGCGCACACGGAGGCCTCGATGACTTTTGCTTTGATTTTGGGCGGCATTGTTTTTGTGGTGGTGGGTGGGGGCATGGCCGCGTTGTGGGTGTATTTGCGCCGCACGCAACAGCGCCTTGGCGCCTTGGTGGATGAAGTAGCGGCCGAGAAGGGTTTGCTCCCCGGGGTGCCTGACCCTTTGCGCCCCCTGACCGATGAAATTTCGTTTGCCTATCGCGAGGGGCAGCGTGTGCGTTTGTTTGGGTATGCGCATCTGCATCAGCGGCAGGGTGTGATTGTGTCGGTGGTGCGCGAAACCGCAGATGACAAGCCCCATTCTAAGGGCGGCGGGGTGGCGGCCACATCGCGTTTGGCTGTGATTGTGCCGTGGTCGTGCCCTGAGCGCCCCACGGTGGTTGTGGTGACCCCCGATCGGGTTTACCCGGAAACTTTGTCTTCGCCCTGCGTTGCCCAAGTGGTGTCGTTTGTCAGGGCGCACCATGCCCTGCGGAATGTGTTGGAGATTGTTTTTGCGCCCAATCGGTTGATTTTGTCGTTTGTGCCTTTGTGGCGGATGGAAGCCAAAGAGGATTTGGCCGCATTGGTTGATTTGGCCTTTGACCTTCAGCGTTGGCAGGAAGAGGCTTCGTTGCCGACCGCGGTTGAGGGCCATGCGGTTTGATTTTTCCCCCGGCCACTGAAGCAGAAAAGCAAACACACGACGCCTACCTTCGTGCGAGGTAGGCGTCGCCATGTGGCTGGTTGTTGGCGGGAGGAGGGGGCTTACGAAGAGGCCAAATGCTCGACGATTTTGCGATGAGCGGTTTCGGTGTCCATATCCACGATGGAGACCAATTTGTCACGCCCTGTTTCGCCTGCCACAATTTCAATGCGCGAAGAGGGGACGTCCAGCACTTTGGCCAGGAATTTGATGAGTGCGCGGTTGGCTTGGCCTTCCACTGGCGGGGCGGTCAAGCGAACGCGAATCGTGCCGTCGCTGAGCACTTCGGCAATTTCGTTGCGCGAGGCGCGCGGCGTCACGCGAATGGCTAAGGCAGCACCTTGACGACCGTTGTGGAACCGAAATTTGCGGGGCATAAACGACCTCACCTATAGGCTGTAAAGCATGCGGAGCAAAACGCCACGGACGATTTCGATGAGAAAGATGAGCACAATGGGGCTCAGGTCAAACATCCCAATGGGTGGGACGACGCGTCGGATAGGTGCCAGCAATGGTTCTACGATGCGGTCCAAGGCACGACGAAAAGGATGCAGTGGCGAGAGGAAGAAAGAAACCACCGCATCCACCACGATGAGCACTTCCAAGATATTGGCAACCAGGTTGATCAGATAGGCAAGAAAGCCGGCCAAAAGAAACTCCTTGAAGCAGAGCAAGTGTGAGGTGAGCCTTCTATCCAGTATTTTACCCTAAAATTTTTGCGTGTGTGTCTTTGGAAAGGTTCAAAAACGGTTGAATTTTGGAACAACGCCTTTGGGCGCCTTGGTTGGCCCCGCGAGCGCTTGACAGAGGCAAAGGCTATCTCTTACAATTTTCTTAAATCTCTTGCGTCCCGGGCCCTGTTGGGTCGGCGGGTGCGGAAGTTGGCTTGCGCACCCGAAAGGCCTTAAGCCAAGGGGTCGGTGGCCTCACTGCTTTGGCGTGGATTTGGAAAGCTGCACAAGCGTGGCGCGTTGTACCTCACTTGAGCGTTGGGGAGGTGCCTATGACTCGGTCTAAAACCGTCGTGGCCGCAGCCCTGGGGGAATGTGTGCATGTGGCGGGCGTCACCCGCTTTTTGCGCCTGGCCGAGCAGGCGGGCTGGCGGACGGTGTTTTTAGGGCCTGCGACGCCCATCGAAGAGGTTTTGGAAGCCGCCCGTCGTGAGCAGGCCGATTTGGTGGGTGTTTCCTATCGCCTGACGCCCGAAACCGGCGAGCGCCTCTTGGCCGAGTTTGCCGAAGCCGCCGACGACTTGCGCGCGCAGGGGGTGCGGTTTGTGTTTGGTGGTACGCCGCCAGTGGCCGAAAAAGCCCGCCGATTGGGCTTCTTTGATATGGTGTTCGATGGCACCGAGTCGCCCGATCAGGTTTTGGCTTATCTCAAGGGCGCCGACCCCCGGGCTTTTACTGAGCAAGATTTTCCCCAGACCACGGTAGAGCGCATCCGTTGGAAGGCGCCTTACCCGCTTCTGCGCCACCATTTTGGTTTGCCTTCGTTGGAGGCCACCGAGGCCGGCATTCGCAAAATCGCTGAAGCCGGCGTGTTGGATGTGATTTCGCTGGGCACAGATCAAGACGCGCAGGAAAACTTCTTTCACCCCGAGCGTCAAAACCCACGCCGCCGCGGCGCCGGTGGTGTGCCGGTCCGCTCTGCAGAGGACTTCCGACGGCTCTATCAGGCCAGCCGGCGGGGCAATTTCCCCCTCATGCGGACTTACACCGGCACGGACGATTTCTTCCGCTTGGCCGAGATGTACGTCGAAACCATCCACATCGCCTGGGCTGCGATCCCCATTTTTTGGTTCAACCGGATGGATGGCCGCGGCCCGTGGGATTTGGAAGGCTCGATTCGGGTGCATCAGGAATTGATGGCGTGGTATGGGGCGCGCGGCATCCCTGTGGAGGTCAATGAGCCGCACCATTGGGGAATGCGTGACGCGCCGGATGTGATTTTTGTGGTGGCGGCTTATCTTTCGGCTTATGTGGCCAAGGCTGCGGGGGTGCACGATTACATCGCCCAGTTGATGTTCAATAGCCCTGCCGATTTGTCGGATAAGATGGATTTGGCCAAAATGCTGGCCGTGTTGGAACTCATCGCGCCGTTGGCGTCGCCGACTTTTCGCATCTATCGCCAGACGCGGACGGGGCTGTTGAGCTATCCGGTGGATGCTGATTATGCGCGGGCGCATCTGGCAGCCAGCGTGTATTTGCAAATGGCGCTTAAACCCCACATCGTGCATGTGGTGGGTTACACCGAAGCCGACCATGCTGCTACGGCAGACGATGTCATTGAATCGTGTAAATTGGCGCGGCGCGCCATTGAAAATGCCATCCGTGGGCAACCCGATATGACCGCCGACCCCGAGGTGCAGGCTCGCAAGGAGGAGCTGATGGCCGAGGCCCAGGTCACGCTGGAGGCCATGCGCGCGTTGGCCGAGCCCGGCGTTGAAGATCCGCTCACCGACCCTGCCACCCTGGCCAAAGCAGTCACAACGGGCATTTTGGATGCCCCCCAATTGCAAAACAACCCCTACGCGCGGGGGCAAATTGCCGCTCGGATTGACGCCCGCGGTGCAAACATTGCCGTTGACCCTGATACCGGCCGCCCCCTCACCGAGCGGGAACGTCTGGCGCGCCTGATGCGTTTCACGTGATGGCGGGGCTGCCGAGCGTCCGTCCCCTGGGAGGAGGTTTTCATGAGCAATGCCCGTTATCTCATTATCGGCGCTGGCCACGGCGGCAAAGCCATGGCCGCGCATCTCGCTTTGTTGGGTTTTGAGGTCATGCTTTACAACCGCACCCCTGAGCATGTTGCAGCCATCAAATCGCGCGGCGGCATTGACCTTTTGGCCCCCGAAGGTGTGGTTTCGGGGTTCGCACGGCTCCACGGGGTCACCTCTGATTTGCATGAGGCTTTGACCTGGGCCGACATCATCATGGTTGTGGTGCCTTCTTTTGCCCACCGCCCCTTGGCCGCCCAAATGGCTTTACACTTGCGCGATGGGCAAATTATCGTGCTGCATCCAGGGCGGACGTTTGGCGCTTTAGAATTTCGGCATGTTTTGAAGCAGGAAGGCTGCCAGGCCCAGGTGGTGGTGGCCGAGGCGCAGACGTTCATCTACGCTTCCCGTTCAGAAGGCCCGGCCCAGGCGCGAATCTTCCGCATTAAAGAGGCGGTCCCCTTGGCGGCGTTGCCCGCAGTAGATACCCCCAAGGTGTTGGAGGCCATTCGGCCGGCTTTCCCGCAGTTTATTGACGGGGTCAATGTGTTGCATACTGGCCTTGACAACATTGGGGCTATTTTCCACCCGGCCATCAGTTTGCTCAACGCCGGCTGGATTGAGGCCACAGGTGGCAACTTCCGCTTTTATCACGAGGGTGTGACGCCCACAGTGGCTCGCATCATGGAAGCGTTGGATCGCGAGCGGGTGACGGTGGCCGCGGCGTTGGGCATCCGGGCTGTGACCGCGCGGGAATGGCTTCAAATTGCCTACAATGCGCGGGGCGACAACCTCCACGAAGCCATTCACAATCAGGTGGGCTATCAAAACATCAAAGCCCCTGGCACCCTCCAGCACCGCTATTTGCTGGAAGACGTGCCCATGAGCTTGGTGCCCATTGCCAACCTGGGGCAGCGTTATGGGGTTTCGGTGCGGGCTATGGAAAGTTTCATTCGGTTGGCCAGCATTGCCCACGGCACCGATTACTGGCGGCGCGGGCGCACCCTGGCCCGCTTGGGCATCGAACATTTGAGTGTGGCCGAGTTGCAGCGTTATGTCCAAGAGGGCGTGTTGGAGCATTGGGGATGATGATATAATCCCGCCCATGACGCGCAAATGGAAACTCTTTCTGGGGGCCTGGTTGGTTTTGGGGCTTGGGCTGGCGTGGGGAGTGCCTCGGGTGGATGCTGCCGCGGCCGCGCCCACGCCCACGGCAACGGCAACGGCACCGCAGCCCGCTCAAGAGGTGGTGCTTTGTTTCCCCGGGGTCTATCCTGCGGGGTATGCGAGTGATTGCATGCCGTGGGGGCCGGCCGAGAAACTCTCTCGTTTGGCCGCGGTGGGGTATTGGTATCCGCCCGAGCCTGTGCCAGGAAAGCCGCTGGACTTGGCCCAGTGGTTTACGCTTCCGGGGGATTGGCATTACGCGTGGGTGCGGGATGACGGCAGCCGAAACATGTATCCCAGTTTGGAAGATGCGGTCAAAGGCACCCACAAGCGGCATTTGCGGAAAGGTTTTGTGTATGTTTCGTATAGCCAGGCGGCATATTATCAACACAAACTGTTTTACCTGGTCAAAGACGAAGGCTGGTGGATGAACGCCCAAGACCTTTGGGCAATCGAACCCTCAAAGTTCCGAGGTGTCAGGCTGACCCAAACCCCGGCGCGCCCTTTTGGCTGGTTGATTAAACCCGCGGTGACCAAACGCACGCCGGGGTTTGCCGTTTCAGATTACACCCACCACAGGTTAGAGCGCTACGAGCGCATTCAGGTTTATGCCACCGCTCAGGCCAATGGAATTGATTGGTACCTCATCGCCCCCGACGAATGGGTGCCTCAAACTTCGGTGGGGCTGGTCTTCCCCAAAACTCAGCCGCCGGAAGGCGTCACAGGCCATCGTTGGATAGAGGTCAATTTGTTTGAGCAGACCCTGGCCGTGTATGAGCAAAACCAACTGATTTTTGCTACTTTGGTTTCTACCGGCCATGCGCCTTTTTGGACATCGCCAGGCGTGTTCCAGATTTATGACAAAGTGGAAACCACCCAAATGCGCGGGGCTTTCGAGGCCGATAAGTCGGATTATTACCAATTGGATGATGTGCCGTGGACCATGTATTACGATGGGACGCGCGCGCTTCACGGCGCATATTGGCACGATAGTTTTGGCTACACCACGTCGCACGGCTGCATCAATTTGAGCATTGCCGACGCGCATTGGTTGTATGTTTGGAGCAGGATTGGCGATTGGGTCTATGTTTGGGATCCTTCCGGCCAGACGCCCACCGACGGCGGCGGGGGAGGGCCGTAAGGGGGATTGGGGATTGGTTGTTTGGTTGCTTGGTTGCTTGGTTACTTGGTTGCCTGGTTACCTGGTTACCTGGTTGCTTGGTTACCTGGGCGTTTGGCGCCTCCTTGCCCCTACAAATTGTGCAAATCAGTGAAAATCAGTGCAAATCGGTGGATTTATCTGCGTTCATCTCCCCTCATCTGCGTCCATCTGCGTTCTCTCTCACCCGCGCCCTAAAGTCACCCTCTACCCCAAACGCAAATCAGTGAAAATCGGTGTAATCGGTGGACCCGTCTGCGTTCCCCTCACCCCGGCCCCAAAGTCACCCCTGCCCCCATCCGCAATTCGCAATTCCTCATTCGCAATT